>CAMDHY010000010.1 GCA_945898215.1 Pseudoxanthobacter soli DSM 19599
TCCGCCGGGCGGCGAGGCGCGGAGAAGCGGACGGTGGGCGGACGGGTGACGGGCGGCGGCGAGGAGGCGCGCAAGCGGCGCCGGGCGGCTGCGCTGCGCGAGAACCTCAAGCGTCGCAAAGCCCAGTCGCGCGGCCGTACGGCGGGCGACGGCGGCGACGCCGACCACGTCCCGCCCCACCAAGTCTCGCCCGACGACGTCCCGCGTTACGACCTCTCCACCGACGCCCCCGTTGCCGACGATCCCGTCGCCGACACCACCTGGCGCGTGCGCCTCGTCGCCGCCGAGCTCGAGGCCGAGCGCATCGCCGCGCTTGTCGAGCGCGCCGTCGAGGCCGACGGCTGGCCGGTGACGCGCTACGAGTTGCCACCCACCGCTGCGGGGGGCGCCGCGCGGGGCGGGGTGTCGACGGGGAGATTGACTGCCGGCGGCCTGGCCCTCGGGGACGCGACCCCTGGGCGAGCGACCTCCTGGGGAGCAACACCCGTGAGCCGGCCGGCGGCGGAGCGCTCCGTCGCGGTGGAGGCCGGCGCGGGCGCGCCGGCGTTCGCGGCGCGGCTCGTGCGCGACGAGGAGTGGCCGTGGGCGGTCGAGGTGCTGGTGTTCGGCGGCACGGCGGCCGAGGCGCGGGCGCGCATCCTCGACGCCGTCGGCGGCGACGGTTTCGGATCCCTGATCACGGTCGAGCCGCTCGGCGACGAGGACTGGGTGGCGAAGAGCCTCGAGGGCCTGCCGCCGGTGCGCGAAGGGCGCTTCCTCGTGCGCGGCCGCCATGCCCGCGGCGGCGAGCCGGCCGGCATCGTGGCGATCGACATCGAGGCCGGCCTCGCCTTCGGCACCGGCCATCACGCCACCACCGTCGGCTGCCTCGCTGCCATCGAGAGGGTGCTGCGCCGCGGCCGGCCGCAGCGGCCGCTCGATCTCGGCACCGGCACCGGCGTGCTGGCGATCGCCATCGCCCGCCTCGCCAGGGTCGCGGTGGTGGCGAGCGACATCGATCCGGTGGCGGTCAGGGTGGCGGCGGCGAACGCGCGCGCAAACGGCGCCGGCCCGTTCGTCCGGCCCTTCGTGGCGACCGGCATGGCCGACCGGCGGCTTGCCGCCGGCGGTTTCGATCTCGTGGTGGCGAACATCCTGGCGCGGCCGCTCGAGCGGCTGGCGCCGGCGATCGGACGGGCGCTGGCGCCGCGCGCCACCGTCATCCTGTCGGGCCTGCGCGTGCCCGACGGGCGGCGCGTCGAGGCGGCCTACCGCCGCCAGGGCCTGGTGCTGACCCGCCGCGACGCCCGCGACGGCTGGCTGACGCTCACCTTCGAACGTTGAAGCCGTCCGCGCCGGACGGCAGCCGGTGCCTTGCTTTGCGAGGCGCGCCTGAGGGCGCGCCCGGCGTCGTCGTCGGCGTTGTCGGCGTTGTCGGCGCCGGACGTCAGAGCGGCGTGCGGGCGACGGCGCCGACGCGGCGCAGGGCGGCGCGGTCGTGGCCGAGCTCGGCGAGCGTCTGGTCGTCGAGGGTCAGCAGGTAGCCGTTGACGACGCGCTGCGCCTCGCGCGTGCGGGCCTCGATCAGCCGGTCGAGCGCGCGGGAGAACAGGCCCTTGCGGGTGGAGCGGGTGGTCCCGATCGAAAGGTCGGGAGAAGCGGAGACATAGGCCATCGGTTCGATCCTCGTGCGGCGGGGGGACCGCGGGGGTGTCGGTGCGGCGGGGGCGCCGCGTCGGTGGTGATATCGGGGTGCCGGTCCGGTCCGGTCAGGCCGGTCGCTGCAGGGCCGCCCTGCGACGGCCGCAGGTCCGGCCCTCTCCGTCGCGGCCGCCTGAGGTCAGCCGCGAAGGCTCAGCGCGCGTTGCCGCGGAGCGTCTGCCGGGTGACGGCGATGTCGTACTCCGCCAGCAGGCGGTGACGGTCCGCCGGACTGTCGAGGGCCAGCAACTCGGCGAGAGCGCGGATCTCCGACGCCGCGGCGCGGCGGGCGGTGAGGGCGCTGCGGGCCTGGTTGATCAGGCTTGTGATGATTCCGGTCCGGGCGCCGGGGAGGGGAGCCGCGAGACCGGAGGACGAGACATTGGCCATGAACGATTTCCTTCCGTTCGGTCTGTCGTCGTCCTCCCTAGACCTCGCCAACTTAAGCGCGGTCGACGCCCTGAGGTAGCGGGCAAGCCGCATGCCCGCTCTGCGCTTTTTGCAGGTGCACACTGAAATGCTGCGACGCGGTATAAACCCGACGTTAACCCCTGCGCCGGCGCGCCCCGTTGCGGGCCGCCCGCCGCGCCACTAGAAACGGCCGATGTTCCAGAGCTTCGACGACGCGTCCGAACCCGCCGCCGGCCCCGCCCGGCTCGCCCGCCTGCGCGCCCGCCTCACGGGCGAAGGCCTCGACGGCTTCCTGGTGCCGCGCGCCGACGAGCACCAGGGCGAGTACGTGCCGAAGGCGGCCGAGCGGCTCGCCTGGCTCACCGGCTTCACCGGCTCGGCCGGCACCTGCGTGGTGCTCGGCGACGAGGCCGCCGTCTTCGTCGACGGGCGCTACACCCTGCAGGTGCGCGAGCAGACCGACGGCGGTGCCTTCGAGCGCTGCCATCTCGTCGACATGCCGCCGTCGAAGTGGCTGGCGGGCCGGCTGAAGCCCGGCCAGCGCCTCGGCTACGATCCGATGCTGCACACGGTGGCGCAGGTGCGACGGCTGGAGAAGGTTTGCGCGGAGGCGGGCGCCGAGTTCGTCGCCGTGGCCGACAACCCGATCGATGCGGTGTGGGACGGCCGGCCGGCCCTGCCGGTCGGCGCGGTGCTGCTGCAGCCCGGCGACCTCGCCGGCGCCTCGGCGGCCGAGAAGATCGCCCGCCTCGAGGCGGCGCTCGAGAAGGCCGGCGTCGACGCGGCGGTGTTGACGCAGCCGGATTCGATCGCCTGGCTGTTCAACGTCCGCGGCAGCGACGTCGCCCACAATCCGGTGCCGCTCGCCTTCGCCATCCTGCGCAAGGGCGCGCCGCCGCAGCTCTTCATCGACGGCCGCAAGCTCTCGAACGCCGTGCGCTCGGCGGTCGCCGACGTCGCCGAGATCGCCGAACCGGCGGGGCTGACGCCGGCGCTGGCGGCGCTGGGCGCGAAGGCGGCACGCGTCCTCGTCGACCCCGAGCTCACCGCCGACGCCATCGCCCGGCGCATCACGGCGGCCGGCGGCGTCATCGTCGAGGGGCAGGACCCGGTGCTTCTGCCGAAGGCGGTGAAGAACGCCGCCGAGATCGCCGGCACCCGCCGCGCCCACTTGCGCGACGGAGCGGCGGTGACGCGCTTCCTGCACTGGCTGGAGACGACGGCGCCCGCGGGCCACCTCGACGAGATCGCAGTCGCCGAGGCGCTCGAGCGCTTTCGGTCCGAGACCGGGGCGCTCAAGGACATCTCCTTCGACACCATCTCCGGCGCCGGTGCCCACGCGGCGCTGCCGCACTACCGGGTGACGCGCGCCTCCAGCGCGCCCCTGAAGCCGGGCGAGATCTACCTGATCGATTCCGGCGGCCAGTACGAGGACGGCACCACCGACATCACCCGCACGGTGATCGTCGGTGAGCCGACGGCGGAGATGCGCGACCGCTTCACCCGCGTGCTCGCCGGCATGATCGCGATTTCCACCGCCCGATTCCCGGTCGGCACCAGCGGCGCCCAGCTCGACCCGTTCGCCCGGATGGCCTTGTGGAAGGCGGGGCTCGACTTCGACCACGGCACCGGCCACGGCGTCGGCGTCTATCTCTCGGTGCACGAGGGGCCGCAGCGCATCTCCAAGCTCGGCACGACGCCGTTCGAGGCCGGCATGATCCTGTCGAACGAGCCCGGCTACTACAAGGCGGGCGAATACGGCATCCGCATCGAGAACCTGCTGCTCGTCACGCCGGCCGAGCCGGTCGCGGGCGGCGAGCGTCCGATGCACGGCTTCGAGACCTTGACCTTCGCGCCGATCGACCGCCGGCTGATCGAGCCGGCGCTGCTCTCGCCCGCCGACCGCGCCTGGCTCGACGGCTACCACGCCGAAGTGCTGGCCCGCATCGGCCCGCTCGTCGACGGCGAGACGCGGGCGTGGCTGGCGCGGGCGACCGCGCCGCTCTGAGCGTCCGCCGCCCGGCCCGACCGGCGCAGTGTCGGCCGGCCGGCGCAGCGCCCGCTGGAACCTCCCCCGCCGTGCCGCGTTCTCGACCGTGACCGAGTTCACGCGTGGAGAAGCGACATGAAGGGTATCCTGCTCTGGCTGATCGGCATCCCGATCCCGATCATCATCCTGATTTACCTGCTGTTCTGACGGAACCGCATCCTGCTTCGAAGGCAGCGTCGCCGGCGACGCGCGGCTGCCAGCGCAGCACGGGCGTCGGTCCTTGTCGCGCCAGGTCCCTGAAATCCAACGCTTCCTGATCTGGCACGGCACCTGCGGAAGCTGACACATGGGCGGACCGTCGTCCGCCGTGTCGGAGGCCGTCATGGGCATGATCACCCCCGTCGCCGTCGGTCGGGTCTTCGTGGGCGAAGAACCCGACGACGACGACATCGCCATTCTCGCCGCGAGCGGCTTCCGCTCGCTCGTCTGTCTGACGCGTGAGCCCTTGGCCCGGGCCGCGGTCGACGACGACGACAGGGAGCGGGCGGCGGCGGACGCGGCGGGGCTCGCCTTCCTGCGCCTCGCCTCGTCGGGCACCGTGACGCCGCAGATGGTGCGGGCATTTCGCGAGATGGTGCGGATGCTGCCGCGGCCGATCTATCTGCACTGCGGCTTCGGCGAGGTCGCCGCGGCGCTCGCGCTCGTCGCCGAGGCCGACCTGCTGCCCGACCCGGCCGACACCATCGACACGCTCGCCGAGCGCGGCATCCGGCTGACGCCGCGGATGGTCGCCGAGGTCGCCCGGCTGCGGGCCGAGACCGCCCGTGCCGACCGGCGCGCCGTTTGCGCCGTTCCGAATGCCGGCGGGCCGTCCGGTTCGCGCAGCCGGCCGTGGAGCGGAGAATTTTTCCGCCGTGAGGCCACCCTACGCACCGCAGCATCTCGCCATCGGCGCCTATTCACGATAAAAACAGTCGTCTTTATCGTGAAGGAGTCGCCCGTGCGAGAGGCCTACCATCGGCACGTGCTCGTGCCGCCGAACCCGTCGCCGCGCGTCCTGTCGCTCGATGCGACCGGCGGGCGGGTCCACCCGCAGACGGTGCGCGCCACCGCCATGGTGTTCGAGGATCCCGTCTCGAGGGACCTCGAGGCCCAGCTGACGCGCCTCGCGCCGAGCGACGCGAGCGTCCTCGTCGTCGGCGAGACGGGCACGGGAAAGGAGCTGGTGGCGCGGCGCATCCACCAGCTCTCCTCCCGCAAGAACGGCCCCTTCGTCGCGGTGAACTGCGGTGCGCTCGCCGACGGCCTCGTCGACGCCGAGCTGTTCGGCCACGAGAAGGGCGCCTTCACCGGCGCGCTGCGCACGCAGGCCGGCTGGTTCGAGGCGGCGAACGGCGGCACGCTGCTGCTCGACGAGGTCGGCGACCTGCCGCTGCCGATGCAGGTGAAGCTGCTGCGCGTCCTGCAGGAGCGCGAGGTGGTGCGCGTCGGTGCCCGCACGCCGATCCCGGTCGACGTCCGCGTCGTCTCGGCCACCAATGTCGACCTCGACGGCGCCGTCGCCAGCGGTCGCTTCCGCGAGGACCTGCTGTTCCGTCTCAACGTCGCGACCGTGACGCTGCCACCTTTGCGGGCACGTCCGGGCGACATTCGCCCGCTCGCCGGGCACTTCCTCGACCTCTACCGGCGCCGCCTCGGCCGGCCGGAACTGGTGTTCTCCGCCGCCGCCCTCGCCGCCCTGTCCGGCTACGGCTGGCCCGGCAACATCCGCGAGCTCGAGAACGTCGTCCACAACGCCGTGCTGCTCGCCCGCGGACCGCGCGTCGAGGCCGACGAACTCAGGCTGACCCGCTCGCTGCGCCCGGTGACCGATCCTCCGGCCGGTCTCGAGGACGGCCTCAGGGCGCTGTTCGAGCGGGCGCTGATCGACGGCGAGCCGGAGCTCTTCGACCGGGTGACGCGGCTCCTCGTGCGCTCCGCCTTCGATCTTTCCCAGGCGAATCAAGTGCGTGCCGCCGAGCGCCTCGGCCTCAGCCGCAACGCCTTCCGCACGCAACTCGCCCACCTCGGCGTCATCCCGCCTCGGCGGCGACGCTCGGGCGAGGCGGGGGGCGTCGAGGCCGGAGAGGCGCCCTGTCCGGCCTCTCCGGGCTGAGCGGACCCCGCCCGGCCCGACCATCGCCGGCGCCCCCGGGGCACCCGCCGCCCGGCCCAGCGCCGACGCTCGCGAGGCTCGGGGATCGCCTCCGGCCGGCCCGGTGCAATTCGGCCCGCAACTTGCTTATCCGGTTCAGGGACAGGCGCCGGTCTTTTTGCCGGTGCCGGGCAACCCATCGCCTCATGCGGCGTTTTCACGTCCGCGTGATCGGTCGAGTGAGGAGTTGCACGCCATGTTCGATGCCTACGTCGTCGAGATCGAAGAGACCGCCGCCGGAATCCTGATCCGCTCGGGCCGCGCCTTCGTCTTCCACGCCGTCGAGAACATGTTCTCCGCCCTGGAGGGCGTGACCTTCCCGAGCGCCGCGGCGGCCGAACTTGCTGCCCGGCGGCTGATGCGGGGCCGGAAGCGGGCGATGGCGTAAGGCGTCACCCTGCTGCCTCGTCGGCCGGTCTCGACACCGCTCGGGAGGACACGGGCGCTCGGATGGGCGGGTGTCGGCGCCGCTACCGAAGCGGCGCTTCCGCCCCGCTACCCGTTCCCGGCCTCCCACCTAACGCCAGATCCCGCCCTCCCGTGCTACCAACGTCCGAACGGCGGCGGCGACCGCCGCGCAATCGGGAGACGCGACGTGACGGGACGGCTTTCGGGAAAGAAGGCGGTGGTGACGGCGGCGGGGCAGGGGATCGGCCGGGCGACGGCGCTGGCCTTCGCCCGGGAAGGCGCCCGGGTGCTGGCCACCGACATCAACGAGGCCGCGCTCGAGACGCTGAAGGCGGAGAACGCCGCCATCGCCACCGGCCACCTCGACGTGCTCGACGGCGATGCCATCACGGCCTTCGCCGATGCGGTGGGCGCCGTCGACGTGCTGGCCAATATCGCCGGCTTCGTCCACCACGGCTCCATCCTCGATTGCGACGAGGACGCCTACGACGTCTCCATGGAGATCAACGTCCGCTCCATGTACCGGATGACGCGGGCCTTCCTGCCGGCGATGCTGGCCGCCGGCGGCGGCTCGATCGTCCAGATGGCCTCGGTCGTGGGCAGCATCAAAGGCTTCCCGAACCGCTTCGCCTATGGGGTCACCAAGGCGGCGGTGGTCGGGCTGACGAAGTCGGTCGCCGCCGATTTCGTCGGCCGCGGCATCCGCTGCAACGCCATCTGCCCGGGCACCGTCGAGACGCCGTCCTGGCACGAGCGGGTCGCCGCCTCCCCCGATGCCGAGGCGGCGCGCAAGGCCTTCATTGCCCGCCAGCCGATCGGCCGCATCGGCACGGCAGAGGAAGTGGCGGCGCTCGCCGTCTACCTCGCCTCCGACGAATCCGCCTTCACGACGGGACAGGCCCTCGTCATCGACGGCGGCATCACGATCTGACGGGCGCGCCCGCCGGCGAGGGGGGCTTCGGGCTTCGTGTCCTCCGGCGTGTCCGGCGAGGGTTCCGCGGCCGCCGCACCGCCGCCCTCGACCGTCGCGACGGGCAGCAGGTCCTCCACCGCGGGATGGTCGGGGCCGAGCTGCTCGATCATGCCGCGGGCGATCTCGCGCTCGCCCATGATGACGGTGTTCGCTCCGAGGTCGTTCAGGTACTCGACCTCCGCGTCGGAGTGGGCGCGGGCGATGATCTCGATCGCCACGCTCGCGGTGCGCGCCTGGCCGACCACCTGGCCCGCCTCGAAGGCGTTCGGGATCGCCACGACGAGGCGGCGGGCGCCGGAGAGGTTGGCCGCGGCCAGCACGTCCGGGCTCGCGGCGTTGCCGACGATCACCTCCACCGCGCTGTCGCGGATGCGCGTCACCGCCTTGTCGGCGTCCTCGATGACGAGGAAGGGCGTGCCGCCGTCCTTCAGCGCCGCGCCGACGAGGCTGCCGACCCGGCCGTAGCCGACGAGGATGGTGTGGCCGGCGAGATCGGTGCGCAGGCGCGGCTCGTCGGAGGCTTCGTTGGCCGCCGCCTCGACCTTGCCGGCGCTCGGGGCGGGCTGGATCGGGCCGGGAGAGGTCGGGGCTGGCGCCGCTGCCGGAGCGTAGCGCTCCACCCGTGGCTCGAGGCGCGGCCGCAGCCTGTCGAGCACGGCGAAGATCAGCGGATTGAGCATGATCGACAGGATGGCGCCGGCGAGGATGAGGTCGCTCGCCTCGCCCGGCAGCAGGTCGAGCCGCGTGCCGAGGCTCGCCAGGATGAAGGAGAATTCGCCGATCTGGGCGAGGCTCGCGGCGATCGTCAGGGCGGTCACCACCGGGTGGCGGAACAGGCGGACGATGACGTAGGCGACGATAGACTTGCCGACGATGATGATGAACAGCGTCGCCAGCAGCGGCAGCGGGTCGCGGACGATGCTGAACGGGTCGAACAGCATGCCGGCCGAGACGAAGAACAGCACCGCGAAGGCGTCGCGCAGCGGCAATGATTCTTCCGCCGCGCGGTGGCTGAGCTCGGATTCGCTCAGCACCATGCCGGCGAAGAAGGCGCCGAGCGCCAGCGAGACGCCGAAGAGCTTGGCAGCCCCGAAGGCGACGCCGAGGGCGATCGCCAGCACGGCGAGGCGGAAGAGTTCGCGCGAGCCGGTGTGGGCGACATAGTGCAGGAGCCACGGGATCACCCGCCGGCCGACGACGAGCATGACGGCGACGAAGGCGGCGACCTTGGCGAGCGTCAGGCCGATCACCCCGGGCAGTCCGAGCCCGAAGCGGGCGGCGATCGGGTCGGACCGGACCATCTCGTCGCCGCCGGTGATGACGCTCGCGAGCGCCGGCAAGAGCACCAGCGCCAGCACCATCGCGAGATCCTCGACGATCAGCCAGCCGACGGCGATGCGCCCGCGCTCGGTCTCGATCAGCCGGCGCTCCTGCATCGCCCGCAGCAGCACCACGGTGCTCGCCACCGACAGGGCGAGACCGAACACCAGGCTCGCCGGCACCGTCCAGCCCATCAGGGTGCCGAGGCCGAGGCCCATCGCGGTGGCGGCGGCCATCTGCACCACGGCTCCCGGCACCGCGATGGCGCGCACCGACAACAGGTCCTTCAGCGAGAAGTGCAGGCCGACGCCGAACATCAAAAGGATGACGCCGATCTCGGACAACTCGGTCGCGAGGTGCTGGTCGGCGACGAAGCCCGGCGTGAACGGCCCGACGAAGACGCCGGCGAGCAGGTAGCCGACCAGCGGCGACAGCCGCAGCCGCTGGGCGATCAGGCCGAAAACGAACGCCAGGCCGATGCCGACGACGATGGTGGCGATGAGGGGGGTGTCGTGGGGCATGGAGCGGGCGGGGCCTCGTCGCGTCGGAGGTCCGGGTAGGAGCTCTCGCCCCGGCTTGATGAATGTCCTATAAAATAGTTGATTATGATCATAATGGGCAAGCGTCGAGATCCATGAATCTGCGCCCCGAACAGAGCCGCGCCGCCCGGGCGCTGCTCGACTGGAGCCAGGCCGAACTCGCCGAGCACGCCGGCGTGTCGCGCTCGACCGTCCGTGATTTCGAGGGCGGCCGGCACGAGTAGCACCGTGCCAGCGAGGCTCAGATCGTGCGGGCGCTCACCGAGGCCGGCGTGCGTCTCATCGGCGCCGACGACGAAGGCCCCGGCGTCAGGCTGGTCCGCCCGCCGGCCTGAGGGCGTCCGACTGGACGAGCCGGGGGCCGCCGGTGCAAGGTCCGGCCGGTCCGGGCCGGGAATGCTCTCGATGTTCATCGTCTGTGGCGAGGCGCTCTTCGATCTTTTCGTCGTCGGGGAAGGCGGCGCGTCGCTGCGCTTCGACGCCCACCCCGGCGGCTCGCCCTACAACGTCGCCGTCGGCCTCGCACGCCTCGGGGCCGAGGTGTCGCTGGTCACCGGCATCTCCATCGACTTTCTCGGCGCGCGGCTGCTGCACCGCCTGGAGGCGGAGGGCGTCGGCACCTCGATGATCGTGCGCAAGGGCGGGCCGACGACGATCAGCCTCGTCGGCGTCGACGCCCACGGCGTGCCGGCCTATGCCTTCCACGGCCACCGCGCCGCCGACCGCTCGATCGAGGCGGCCGACCTGCCGCGGCTGCCGCTCGGCTCCCGCGTCCTGCACGCCGGCTCGTTCTCGCTGGTCACCGAGCCGACCGGCACGAGCGAACTCGCGCTGGCGCGCTCCCGGCCGGCGGGCGTCGTCGTGTCGGTCGATCCGAACGTGCGGCTGTCGGTGGAGCCGGATCTCGACGTCTGGCGCGCGCGCCTCGCTGCGTGGCTGTCGATCGCCGACCTCGTCAAGGTCAGCCGCGAGGATCTCGGCGTGCTCTACGGCGGCGCCGAGATGGCGGACGTCGCCGCCGGCTGGCTGAAGGGCGGCGCCCGCCTCGTCGTCGTCACCGACGGTGGCGAAGGCGCCCACGCCTTCACGGCGACTGTGCGCACCTTCGTCCCGGCGATGCCGACGGTCGTCGTGGACACCGTCGGGGCCGGCGACACCTTCCAGGCGGCGCTGCTCTGGCGGCTCGCCGAGGAGAACGCCATGGCGCCTTCGGCGCTCGCCTCGATCGACGAGGCGACGCTCAGGCGGGTGCTGCGCTATGCGGCCGCGGCCGCGGCGATCACCTGCAGCCGCGCCGGCGCCGACCTGCCGCGGGCGGCCGAGGTCGACGAGCGCCTCAGGGAGGCCGGCGAGGCCCCCGACGAGGCCTGAGCCAGTGGCGCCCGGGGTGACAGGCCAGGCCGCCGTTTAGCCATCGGGTCGCCGGACCCTACGCAGCCTGGCGCTTCGCCTGGATCAGCTTGCGGTTGACCAGCACCTCGGCGATCTGCACGGCGTTGAGCGCCGCGCCCTTGCGGAGGTTGTCGGAGACGACCCACATCGCGAGGCCGTTCTCCACCGTCGGGTCCTCGCGGATGCGGCTGATGTAGGTGGCGTCCTCGCCGGTCGCCTCGTGCGGGGTGACGTAGCCGCCGTCCTCGCGCTTGTCGACGACGAGGCAGCCCGGTGCCTCGCGCAGCATCTCGCGGCACTCGTCGGCCGACAGCGGATTCTCGAGCTCGAGGTGCACGGCTTCCGAGTGCGAGACGAACACCGGCACGCGCACGCAGGTGGCGACCACCTTGATCTTCGGATCGAGGATCTTCTTGGTCTCCACCGTCATCTTCCACTCTTCCTTGGTGAAGCCGTCGTCCAGGAAGACGTCGATGTGGGGGATGACATTGAAGGCGATGCGCTTGGTGAACTTCCGCGATTCGACCGGGTCGGAGACGAAGATCGCGCGCGTCTGCTCGAACAACTCGTCCATCGCGTCCTTGCCGGCGCCGGACACCGACTGGTAGGTGGCGACGACGACGCGCTTGATGCCGGCGCGGTCGTGGATCGGCTTGAGCGCGACGACGAGTTGGGCGGTCGAGCAGTTCGGGTTGGCGATGATGTTCTTCTTGCGGAAGCCGGCGATGGCGTCGGCGTTCACCTCCGGCACGATCAGCGGCACGTCGGGGTCCATCCGCCAGGTCGACGAGTTGTCGATGACGACGCAGCCCTTCGCGGCGATCTTCGGCGACCACTCCTTCGAGATCGCCCCGCCGGCCGACATCAGGCAGATGTCGATCTTGGAGAAGTCGACCGTCTCGAGCGCCTTCACCTTCAGCGTGCGGTCGCCGAAGGAGACTTCCGTGCCCTGGCTGCGGCGGGAGGCGACGGCGACGACCTCGTCGGCGGGGAAGCCGCGCTCGTCGAGGATGTCGAGGATCTCGCGACCGACGTTGCCGGTCGCGCCGACGACGGCGACGGAATAGCCCATGGTTCTCAGCTCCTGCCTCCCGATGGCGCCCGGCGTGGCGGCGACCCGCGCGGGCGTCCGTCCCTCCCCGTCCCCGGGGAGTGCGGCGGGGGCGAGGAGAGGATCAGCGCGTCGTCGTGGTCGTTTTCGACGCAGGCCGCCCGGCCGCACCCATGCACACGCGATCGCCGCCACCGAGGCGGCGGGCGTCACGCGAGGCGAAGGGATGGGCGAAGGACATGCGAGGCCGCGTCACGCTGGAACTCGGCGTGGTGATGACGGAAAACCCGCCGCCCGTCAACGGCGTGCGCGCCGTTGGATGCAGCGCCTGTGCAGCTTGCGACCGGCCGGACGGACCGCCCGGCGTCGGCTCAGGCGCTGACGGCGGCCAGCGCGTCCTCGCGGCTGTCGGCCGACTTCAGGATCGACAGGAAGCCGGAGATCTCGAAGACCTCGCGGATGTGCGCCGGCAGCCGGCACAGCACCAGGGCGCCGCCCGCCTGCTTCAGCCGCTTGGCGACGACGAGGACGACGCGCAGGCCGGCGCTCGAGATGTAGTCGAGGCCCGAGAAGTCGACGACGATGCGGTTCGTGCCCGCCGTGACGTGGGCGAGGATCTCGCTCTCGACCGCAGCCGCGTTGTTGCTGTCGAGGCGCCCCTGGGGGAGCAGCACCAACACGTCGCCAGAGCGTTCCGTCGCAATCGCCATGATCGTTCCGTCGGTTGGGTCGCCGCCCTCGCCCGGATCGGGACGCGATGGGAAGGGCGCGCGCGGCAGGGTTCGCGCGGAAGAACGGATACCGACCCCGCCGCCGCCTGTCCAGCCCGCGCCGGCTGTGGCATGAACGATGCCGAACGGGCGCGTTGTCCGGCGCGGCCCGTCGCGGCCCTCCCGGTGCGCCGTCCGGCCGGAGTCGCGCGAGAGGGGGACCGGGGCAGCATGGATTTGTCGCGTCTGCTGCTCGTCCCGGGCCCACCCCGTCAGCGTCCGCCCGATCTCAGCTATTCCGCCGACGAGCGGCCGCCGCTGGTGGCGCTCCTCAGCCTCGCGACCCAGCACGCCGTGATGGCGCTGTCGCTGTCCGCCTACGTGCTGATCGCCTGCCGGTCGGCCGGGATGGGCGCCGAGGCGACACGGCTCATCCTGGCCGGGACGGTGATGGCGATGGCGGTGGCGACGCTGCTGCAGGTCGTCGGCGGGCGCACCGGCTCCGGGGCGCTCATCGTCCACATCCCCGACCCCTTCTACATCGGCATCATCAGCGGGGCGATGAAGGTGGCGGGCCCCTCGGCGCTGGTGATGATCGGGCTGACGAGCGGCGTCGCGCAGCTCGTCGTGGCGCGCGTGATGCCCTCCCTGCGCGTCTTCTTCCCCTCCCACGTGGCCGGCGTCGTCGTCCTCGTCGCCGGCCTGTCGCTCGTCGAGTACGCGTTTGAAGGCGGGCTCGGCCTCGACCACGCGACAGCCGTTCAGTTGCCGGAGTTCCTCGTCTTCCTCGCCACCTTTGGCACCATCGCGGCCTTCTCGGTGTGGGGCTCGCGCACCCTGAAGCTGTTCGCGCTGTTCGCCGGGCTCGCGCTCGGCATCGCCATCGCCGCGGCCTTCGGGCTGCTCGACGGCGGCGCCGCCATCGCCGCCGCACCGCTGTTCGGGCTGCCCTCGCTGCACCTGCCGGCCTTCGACGTCGGGGCCGGCGCGCTCGCCTCGGTCACGGTGCTGGCGATGATGGTCAGCCTCGATACGCTCGCCTGCGTCGTCATCATGGACAAGATGGACGACAGCGCCTGGCGCCGGCCCGACATGCGCCGCGTGTCCGGCGGCATCACCGCGAACGGCATCGGCGACATCGCCTCCGGCCTGTTCGGCGGCATGCAGGTGGCGCCGTCCTCGGCCAACATCGGCCTCGCCCACGCGAGCCGGGCGACGTCGCGGGTGATCGGGCTCGCCGTCGCAGCCCTGATGCTGGCGCTCGCGCTGATGCCGAAGCTGACGGTGGCGCTGACGCTGATGCCCGGACCGGTGATGGGGGCGGTGGCGCTCTATGCCGCGTCCTTCCTGATCGCCTCCGGCATCGAGCTCGTGGCCACCCGCGCTCTCGACAGTCGCGGCGTCTTCATGATCGGCGTCTCCGTCAGCCTCGGCCTGATCGGCATCGCCTACGAGGACATGGTCTCGACGGCGCCGGAGATCGTGCGGGCGCTGTTCGCCGACGCGGTGATCGTCACCGGCATCAGCGCCGTGGGCCTCAACCTGCTGTTCCGGCTGAATGCGGCCGCGCGCGCCACCCACGTTCCGGCCGACGGCGATGGTTCGGCGGCGGTGACGGCGATGCTCGAGCGCCACGGAACGGCATGGGGCGTGCGCCGCGACGTCCTCAACCACGCCAAGCTCGCGGCCGGGGAGGCGGTGGAAACGCTCGCGCGTGGCGGATCGACGCGGCGGCTCGCGCTGGTGACGGTGCGGTACGACGAGACGAGCCTGACGGTCGACCTGCTGCACGCCGGCGAGCCCGTCGACATCGCCGGCCGCCCCGCCGTCATGCCAGGCGGAGACGCTGACGAGGAGGCCCTGATAGCGGCGGCGTCGGCGGCGATCCTGACGCGCCTCACCGACCGCATTTCGAGCGGGACGCGCGACGGCGCCTCCTATCTGCTACTGCACTTCGAGCACTGATCCGGTAGTGTCTCGACCGGAAGCGTGTCGAGCCGGGGGCCGTCGCGATGCATAACGCTGGGGAGTCGCCTGCCGTGAATCTCACGTTCCTCGAAGAGCTTCTGCTGTTGTGCCTCGACGACGAGACGGGTCTGCTCCGGCCCGCGTTCGCGCCGTGGCTCGATACCGCGGGCGCCGGCGCTCTTCTGATGGACCTCGCGCTCAAGGATCGCGTCGACACCGATCCGAAGCGGCTCGACGTCGTCGACAAGACGCCGACCGGCGAGCCTCTGCTCGACGAGGCGCTGGGGCTTGTCGCGGAGATGCCGAACGGCCAGCCGATCGACGCCTACCTGGCGCAGCTCTCGCGCCACGGCGAGCACTTCCGCACCGAGGCCCTCGACCGGCTGGTCGAGCGCGGCGTCCTCAAGGTGAAGGACGACCGCTTCCTGTGGGTGTTCAAGACGCGCGCCTATCCGGTGGTCGACGGCCGCGCCGAGCGGGAGGTGAAGCGGCGCCTGTTCGCCATCCTGTTCGACGACGAGATCCCCGATCCGCGCGACGTCGTGCTGATCAGCCTCGTCTCGGCCTGCAACCTGTTGCCGATGATGCTGTCGGCGGACGAGTGCGAGCACGTCCGCGACCGCGTCGAGACGATCCGCAAGATGGACCTGATCGGCCAGTCGGTCGGGCGCGCCATCCGTGACATCGAGTGGTCGATCGCCCTGACGCAGACGGGGTTCTGACCCGACCCCGACGCTGACAGCCGGCGGCCCGTCGCCAGGAGCCGTGCAGGCCGATGCAGACGCTGCAGTACATCCGGCCGACGCTCTACGCGACGTGCTTCTTCTCGATGCACGTCGCGGTGGCGATGCTGTTGCCGGCCTTCGTCGACATCGCCGACGGCAGCCCCGACTGGGTCGTCTTCGTCGGGGTAAGCGTCGCCGTCTTCGTCGTCTCGCTCCTCGGCATCCTGTCGCTGCGCCAGCCGCTGCCGCGGTTCACGCCGCGCTTCGGCTTCCTGGTGACGACGGTGCTGTGGGTGTCGACGTGCCTCGTCGGGGCCCTACCGTTCTATTTCTCGGCGCTGCAGCTGAGCTTCGCCCAGTCGGTGTTCGAGTCCGTCTCGGGGCTCACCACCACCGGCTCGACGGTGATTGCCGGGCTCGACCGCGCGCCCCGCGGCATCCTGCTCTGGCGGGCGCTGCTGCAGTTCTTCGGCGGCATCGGCATCGTCGCGATCGGGCTGTTCCTGTTCCCGTTCCTGCGCGTCGGCGGGATGCAGCTGTTCCGCTCGGAATCCTCCGACCGGTCGGACAAGGCGCTGCCGCGCGTCGTCCAGCTGACGACGGCCCTGGTGGTCATCTACGTCGGCCTCAACGTTCTGTGCACGCTCGTCTATGCGGCGCTCGGCATGAGCTTCTTCGACGCCGTGACGCACGCCATGGGGACGATCTCCACCGGCGGATATTCGACCCACGACGCCTCGTTCGGCTACTTCGCGAGCCCGGCGATCCACTGGGCCGGCACGATCTTCATGACGCTTGGGGGAATGTCGTTCGTGCTGTTCGTCGACCTGTGCGTCAACGGCCGCCTGACGCTGTTCACCGACCTGCAGACCCGCGTCTATCTCGGCCTCATTGTCGCTGCCTCGCTGGCGCTCGCCGTCTGGCTCGCCGCGCGCGACCAGATGCCGTTTCTCGACGCCCTCACCCATTCCGCCTTCAACGTCGCCTCGGTGGTGACGACGACCGGCTATGCCTCGACCGACTACGCCCTCTGGGGGCCGTTCTCGGTGGCCCTGTTCCTGATGCTCACCTTCGTCGGTGGATGTTCCGGGTCGACCGCCGGCGGCATCAAGGTCTACCGCTTCATCATCGTCTTCGCCGCCCTCAATCGGGCGCTGCACCGTCTCGTCTACCCGAACGCCGTCGTGCCGCTGCGCTACGGAGACCGCCGGGTCGATTCCGAGGTGTTCGAATCGGTGATGACCTTCCTGATCGCCTTCTTCGCGATCCTCGCGGCCTTGACGGTGCTCCTGTCGCTCGTCTCCGGCCTCGACCTCGTCACCAGTCTGACGGGGACGCTGACGGCGCTCTGCAATGTCGGCCCGGGCCTCGGCGAGATCATCGGCCCGGCCGGCAACTTCTCCACGGTCGACGATGCGGCGGCGTGGATCCTGTCGGCCGCCATGCTCCTCGGCCGCCTCGAGATCATGACGATCCTGGTGCTGCTGTCGCCCGTCTACTGGCGCTCCTGACGGCCGCTCAGCCGGAGCCGCCGAGACAGGCGACGAGGCTCGCCGCGAGGTCGTCCATCAGCTCGAAATAGAGGTCCGGCCCCGGCGCGTGGGCCGCGGCGGCGTCGGGATCGAGCACGCCCGTACGCACGCCGGTGTCCTCCACCAGGCGGCTGACGGCGCGCGGCTCGAACTGCGGTTCGGTGAACACGCAGATGGCGCCGCGCTCGGCGATGGTGGCCCGGACCTCCTGCATGCGCTGGGCGCCGGGCGCCCGGTCGGGGCTGACGGTGATGGCGCCGACCGCCGCCAGGTCGTAGCGGGCGTCGAGGTACTGGTAGGCGTCGTGGAAGACGATGAACGGCGTCGCCCGCACCGGCGCGAGCTCCGTCTCGAGCCGGGCGTCGAGAACGGCGAGACGGGCCTCGAGCGCCGCACCGTTCTCGCCATAGCGGTCGGCGTTGGCGGGATCGGCGTCGGACAGCGTGGCGACGATCGCCCGCGTCATCGCCGCAGCGTTGCGCGGGTCGAGCCACAGATGCATGTCGTGCTCGCCCGCATGGGCGTGCGCCTCCGCCGTTGCGTGGGCGTCGTGCGCGTCATGCGCCGGTGCGCCATGCCCGTGATCGTGCCCGTCGCCATGCCCGTGGGCGTCGGCGTCCGCGTGCGCGTCTGCCGGTGCAGCGGCGTGCACCGATCCATCGGCCGCCGCGTCGTGATCATGACCATGATCAGCGTCCGGCGCAGCCGCCGCGGCGGCCTGTTCGTGATCATGATCGGCTGCATCCGCCGGCTCGGCCTTCGCCTCCGTGGCACCGTGCGCGTGGGCGTCGCCGTCCGCGTGAGCGTCGCCGTCCTCGTGGCCGTGATCGTGCGCCTCCCAGATGCCGCCCTCGCGCAGCGGCAGTAGCCGCACCCCCGGCGCCCCGGCGAGATCGACGACGTCGGCCTGCCTCGCCAGCGTCTCGAGCGGGTCGTCGAGGAAGGTCTCGAGCCCCGGACCGATGCGGAAAACGATCTGCGCGCCCGACAGGGCTGCCGCATCGGACGGCTTCAGCGCATAGGTGTGCGGCGACGCCCCGCCCTTGACCAGCAGCGTCGGCTCGCCGACGCCCGCCATGACGCCGGCGACCAGCGAGTGCACCGGGGCGATCGAGACCACAACGCTCGGGGGCGGCGAGGGAGCCTCGGCCATCGCGCCCGGGACCGAAACGACGAGGCCGCCGAGCCCGATCGCACAGGCTGCCGCCAGCGCGGCGCCGCGACGGGAGACGGTCTTAGGGGTCCGACGCATGGGATGGCCTCCGGTCGAGGGGTGCGGGAATGTGTAACATTATAACGTTGCGCAAGCGGCGAACAAGCGGCCATATGCGCGTTCGGGTCCGCGGCCCGGGTATGGCGCGGTCGGCGGCGGTGGACGGGTGCGACGGGATGAGGAACGCGGTGGCCACCGGGGTCGACGAGCGCGGGCGCGGTCCGGACGCCGCCGGCGGCGTCCGCGCGGTGTCGCCGGTCCTGGTGGAGGCTCGCGAGCTTGGCATCCGCCGAGGCGACCGCTGGCTCCTGCGCAAGGTCGATCTCGCCGTGCGGGCAGGCGAGATCGTCACGGTGATCGGTCCGAACGGCGGCGGCAAGACGACGTTGCTCAAGGCTCTGCTGGGCCTGATCGCCGCCGACGAGGGGCGGGTCGAGCGCGACGCCGGCCTCGTCGTCGGCTATGTGCCACAGCGCCTGCAACTCGAGTGGACGATGCCGCTCAGCGTCGACCGGCTGATGACGCTGACGGGCCGGCCGTCTGCCGACGCGGTCGACGAGGCGCTGCGCTCGACAGGTGCGGCGCATCTGAAAGAGCGCGCCGTCCAGGCGCTGTCGGGCGGCGAACTTCAGCGGGTGCTGCTCGCCCGCGCGCTCGCCCGCCGCCCCGGCCTGCTCGTCCTCGACGAGCCGGTGCAGGGCGTCGACTTCACCGGCGAGGCGGAGCTCTACGGCCTCATCGGCGAGGTGCGTGATCGCACCGGCTGCGGCGTGCTGCTCGTCTCCCACGACCTCCACGTCGTCATGGCGGCGACCGACCGCGTCATCTGCCTCGACGGCGGCGTGCAGTGCAGCGGCCGCCCGCGCGAGATCGCCGCCGACCCGGCGCTGGTGCGGCTGTTCGGACCGCGCTCGGCCGAGGCGAAGCTCGCCGTCTACGCCCACGATCACCATCACGACCACCACCACCACGATGGGTCGGCCCACGACCACGCGCATCCTCACGACGATCCTCCGGACGCCCACGGTACCCACGAGCACGCTGCCCACGACCACGCTGCCCACGACCACGGCATCCGCCCCGGCCGCCCGGGCGCGCCGCCGCCGGCGCGCGGGGCCTGAGCCGTGCCGGACGAGTTCCTCGTGCGCGCCGCGCTCGCCGGGGTCGGCGTGGCGCTGGTGGCGGGTCCCCTCGGCTGCTTCGTCGTCTGGCGACGGCTCGCCTATTTCGGCGACACCATGGCCCACTCGGCGCTGCTCGGCGTGGCGTTCGGGCTCGCCCTCGGCATCTCCACCCAGATCGGCGTCCTCGTCGTCGCGCTGACCGTCGCCGTGCTGCTGGCGGTGCTCGAGCGCCTGCGCACCATTCCCTCCGACACGCTCCTCGGCATCCTCTCCCACTCGGCGCTGTCGATCGGCCTCGTCGCGGTCGGCTTCATGGCGTGGCTGCGGGTCGACCTGCTCGCTTACCTGTTCGGCGACGTGCTGTCGGTGTCGTGGACCGACGTGGCGACGGTGCTCGCCGGCGGCGCCGGCGTGCTGGCGATCCTCGCCTGGCTGTGGCGTGACCTCGTGGCGGCGACGGTCAGTCCGGACCTCGCGGCGGCGGAGGGCGTGAACGTGCTGCGCAGCCGCGTCGCCTTCACGCTGCTGATGGCGGTCGTCATCGCCATCGCCATGAAGATCGTCGGCGTCCTGTTGATCACCTCGCTCCTGATCATCCCCGCGGCGACGGCGCGCCGCTTTGTCGGTTCGCCCGAGGCGATGGCGGTGGTGGCGGCGCTGGCGGGAGCGGTGGCGGTGCTCGCCGGGCTCGCCTTCTCGCTCGTCGCCGACACGCCCTCCGGGCCGTCGATCGTGGTGGCGGCGCTCGCGTTGTTCATGCTCTCGCTGGTGCCGCTGCCGATGCTGGCCGGCCGCCGCTAGGCGAGCGCCTTTCACGAATCTGCGATTGTCCGTGGCGAAGACTGCGCGTTATGCTCGTGCCACTCTGGCGGGTGGGGCGGGGGATGGCGCACGCGGGGGAGACGCCGAGTGGTCGGGGTTGCCACGCCGCGACGCTGGTCGCGGCGGGTAGCTTCGTCTGCCTGCCGGTCGCTGTGATGGCGGGCGCCTGGACGCTCGAGCCAGGCACCGGCCAGGTCATCTTCGGCCTCGAGAGCAAGCTCGCCACGCAGGACTTCGACGGCCAGGGCGACCGCGTCTCACGCTCCCGCTACGCCAAGACCGAACTCTCCGCCTACGCCGAGTACGGCCTCGCCGAGGGGCTGACGGTGCTGTTCTCACCGCGCCTCGAGGACGTCAACGATTCCTCGAAATGGGGCGGCGCCCGCACCGGCCTCGGCTACACCGAAATCGGCGCGCGCGCGCGGTTCGTGCGCTTCGATGCGCAGCAGCCGGGGGTGTGGCAGGGGTCGGTGGTATCGATGCAGGGCTCGGTGCGCATCCCCGGCTCGGTCGACGACAATGACCCGCTGCTCGTCGGCAACAACGTCTTTGAGATCGACGCGCGCCTCCTGTTCGGCACGAGCCTTCAGTTCGGGGCGTGGTCGGGTTTCGTCAACGCCGAGGCCGGCTACCGCTGGCGCGACGGCGACCCGCCGAGCGAGCTGCGCGGCGACCTCACCGTCGGCGTGCGACCGCGGCCGGACTGGCTCGCCCTTGCCCAGGTCTTCCAGGTCAACACGATCGGCGGCGGCAGCGGCGGGTTCCGGGCGGGGTCCTACACGCGGGTACAGCTGTCCGCCGTGCACGACCTCGATGCCCGCTGGTCGGTGCAGGTCGGCGCCAACTCCATCATCGCCGGCCGTCGTGCGCTCGCCGAGAACGGCGTCATGCTGGCGGTCTGGCGGCGGTTCTGACGGCCAGCTCCGCCGCCTGATGCGTTGCCGGCCGCTTCAGCGCCGCGCCTCCATCGGTCCGGCGTCGTCGCGGTCGGCGGCGAGCAATTCGTCGAGATAGCGCTTCAGCACCGCCCGCTCCGGCACCGTGCCGACGAGGTGGCCTTTCGCATCGAGCACCGGCAGCACCCCGGCGACGCCCTCGGCGATGGCGTCGACATGATCGGCGACCGCATCGGCGATATGGGCGCTCGCCGGCACCGCCTCGATCAGGGCCTCGATGGGTGTGTCGGGCGCGCAGAGGGCGGTCTCGAGGAGGCGGTCGCGGCGCGCGAGGCCGCGAAAGGCGCCGTTAGGGTCTTGCACGGCGACAACGAGGGCGAAGGTGCCGCGGCTGGCAGTGGCCGCCTCGCCCACCGGCAGGCCCTCGGCGAAGCGCGGAACGTCGGCGAGCGGCACGTCGGCCAACTTGAGCTCACGCAGGCGGCCGACGTCGCGCGGGCCGGTGAGGTCGCGGCCGCGGACGTGGAAGCGCCAGGTCGAGAAGGAGTAGCCGAACCACCGTTTCGTCAGGAGGTTCGCCACCACCACGGCGATGGCGACGGAGACAATGCCGGAGTGGATGCCGGTGGTCTCCACGGCGAGCAGCACGATCGCGAGCGGCGTGCCGACGATCGCCGCGGCCACGGCCGACATGCCTGTCACCACGGCGAGCCCGCTCGGCTCCGCCGGTCCAAGCAGCGGCGCCACGGCCGCGACGTGCAGGAGCGAGCCGAAGGCGGCGCCGAGGAACAGCGAGGCCGAGAACAGCCCGCCGCGGAAGCCCGAGCCGATGCAGACGACCGAGGCTGCCGCCTTGGCGACGACGATCGCCGCCAGCGCCCCGATCGTCGCGTCGTGGCCGAGGATGGTGTTGATGCCGGCGTGGCCCGGCCCGGTGACGACCGGCACGAGGATCGCGAGCCCGCCGAGCGCCGCCCCGCCGATCACCGGCCGGAGCGCCTTCGGGCCCGGCAGGCGGGCCAGCACCGCCTCCACCGTGGTGGTGCCGCGCATCACGACGATGCCGACGAGGGCGCCGGCGACGCCGACGAGCACGGCGAACGGATAATGCCAGAGCGCCGGCCCGACGACGTGGGCGGCGGGGAAGATCGGGTTCGGCCCGATGATGAAGTGGGTGGCGAGCCCGCTCATCGCCGCGGCGACGAGGGTGGGCGCGAGGGCCCGCACGGCATAGCCACCGACGACGAGCTCCAGCGCGTAGACCGCGCCGGCGAGCGGCGCGCCGAAGATCGCGGCGATGCCGGCCGCCGTGCCGCAGGCTACCAGCACGCGCAGCGCCCGTCGCGACACGCCGAGGCGCTGGCCGGCGACGGACAAGAGGCCGGCGCCGATCTGCGTCATCGCCGCCTCGAAGCCGACCGAGCCGCCGATCGAGATCGACAGGCTGCAAAGGCCGACGAGCACGAGGCTGTCGCCGAGCGACATCCGCCCGCCCTCGAGCGCGTTCGCCTCGACGGGATCGGTGATCGACAGGCGGTGCAGCCGCCCGGCGAGCCAGAGGGCGAGGCCGAGCACGAGGCCGCCGAGGGTCGTCACCGTCAGGATGCGCCACGGCGGCACGCCGCCGGTGCCGACGACGTCGACGTCGGCACCGAACAGGAGCGTCTGCATCTCGCCGACGAGGGTGTGAGTGGCGGCGACGATCACCGCGATCACGAGGCCGCCGACGGCGGCGAGCGCGAACACGATCAGGGTCTCGCGGCCGAACGGCGCGTCATTGCGCAGGTCGGTCGACGGCAGGGCGGCGGGCGCCGGCGCGATCGTCACCCCGGCCACCCCCGCGCCGCCGTTACGGGTTGCGCAGGCCGACGGCGCGGAACGTCACCGTGCAGTTGTCGTCGAAGTTGAGCTTCGCCAGCTTGCCGGTGATCGTCACCTGCGTCGTCGAGGCGCCGATCTTGGCGGGCGAAAACACCAGCTCGCTGTAGGTGGACGACCACGTCGCCATGCCGTTCCAGCGGTCGACCTGCGTCAGGTCGTAGGCGCCCGCGGTGGTGAAGGTCTTGCCCGTCGGGACGATGACGACGGTGCCGTTCGGATTGACCAGCACGAACCCCGGCTTGGCGACCTTGTCCGGCGTCTGGATGCCCCACAGCACGTTGGCGAAATACATGGTGCGGGTGTCGCCGACCATGTTCTTGCACGTCTTGCTGGCGGCGGTGACGAGGAAGGTGCCGGTGAAGAGGTACTGCGTCTGCTGCGCCGCCGCGCCGGTCGCCACGGTGGCGGCGAGGGCGAGGGCGGCGAGACCCGCGAGCTTGGAAAGCACTGTCAAGGACATGGCTCCAGAGCGGTCGGCTCGCCCGCAATCAGCGCGGGATCAGGAGCCAGAGGTCGATGTCGAGGACGACGGCCGGGTCGTATGCCCCCGTGGCGTCGTGGTCCGGGAAGTCGTGGCACGGACGGTTCTTGGCGGCAACCGTCCTGACCCTCAGCGCCCCCACGTCCGGCCGACCCTCGAGCTCCTCGGCGGCGATGACCTCGGACCACGCATAGACGGTGTCGCCGGCGAAGACGGGGGCGACGTGGCGGCCGCCGTTGATCGCCGCGACGTGGAAGGCGTGGGCGAGGCCGTTGAACGACAGCGCGCGGGCGATCGAGATGACGTGGCCGCCATAGACGAGACGCCGGCCGAAGCGGCCGGCCGCCTCGGTGTGCTGGTTGAAGTGCACCCGCGCCGTGTTCTGATAAAGGCGGGTCGCCAGCTGATGCTCGCTCTCCTCCACCGTCATGCCGTCGACGTGGTCGATGCGCTCGCCGGCGACGTAGTCGGCGAAGCGGTGCGGCGAGCCGGCGAGGTCGTCGTCCCAGGCCTCGGTGTCGATGAGCGGGGCGGCGTTGCCGATGACGTCGGCGCCGACCACGGCCGGCACGGTCGGGACGTGCGCCGGCGGGGCGGCGGCGCCGGGGTCGCGCTTGTTGACCATCACCCAGCGCACGTAGTCGACGACTTCGGTGCCGTCGTCCTTGTAGCCGGTGGAGCGGACATAGACGACGCCGGTCCGGCCGTTGGAGTTCTCCTTGAGGCCGATCACCTCGGAGATCGCCGACAGCGTGTCGCCCGGATAGACCGGCGCCAGGAAGCGGCAGCCGGCGTAGCCGAGGTTCGCCACCGCATTCAGGGAGATGTCCGGCACCGTCTTGCCGAAGACGGTGTGGAAGACGATGAGGTCGTCGAGGGGCGCCTGCGGGTAGCCGACGTCGCGGGCGAAGCGGTCCGACGACTGCACGGCGAAGCGGCCGCCGTAGATCGCCTGGTAGAGGGCGGCATCGCCGACGGTGAGCGTGCGCGGCGTCGCGTGCCGGATCACCTGGCCGAGCCGGAAGTCCTCGAAGAAGTTGCCCGCCTTCGTCTTCGTCATGCGCGCCTCGCCCACCGCCGGGATGGCGCGACAGTGGCCGATGGCTCCACCGCCGGCAAGCGGCGCGGGGCACGCGAAATCGGCGCACCCCGGGGAGACGGGCGCCCGTCCCTACACCTTCTTTCCAGTTGCCAACCTCAAGGAGCCGGGGCTTTATCGGCGGCACCAACGAGACTGCGCCACGGCGCGGCGGCCGGGAACGGCCGGCTCGCGTCCGAAGGCGTGACAGATCCCGGTCAGGACGACGGGGTCGCCGCCCTGCCAGAACACCATCCGAGGAAACACTCATGAAGCGTCGTGAATTTCTGAAGTCCGCCGGCCTCGCCTCGGCCGCCGCCGCGACGACCGTCGCTGCGCTGCCGATGCCGGCGATCGCCCAGGATGCGCCCGAGCTCAACTGGCGCCTGACCTCGAGCTTCCCGAAGTCGCTCGACACCATCTATGGCGGCGCGCAGTACTTCGCCGACCGGGTCGCGGCGCTCACCGGCGGCAAGTTCAAGATCCAGGTGTTCGCGGCCGGCGAGATCGTTCCCGGCCTGCAGGCGCTCGACGCCGTCTCCAATGACACCGTCGAGATGTGCCACACCGTCAGCTACTACTATGTCGGCAAGGACCCGACCTTCTGCCTCGGCGCCGCGATGCCGTTCGGCCTGAACGCCCGCCAGCAGAATGCCTGGCTCTACCAGGGCGGCGGCAACGAGCTGATGAACGAGTTCTACAAGACCTACAACGCCGTCGGCTTCCCCTGCGGCAACACCGGCGCGCAGATGGGCGGCTGGTTCCGCAAGGAGATCAAGTCCGCCGCCGACCTGCAGGGCCTGAAGATGCGCATCGGCGGCTTCGCCGGCCAGGTGATGTCGAAGGTCGGCGTCATCCCGCAGCAGATCGCCGGCGGCGACATCTACCCGGCGCTGGAGAAGGGCACGATCGACGCGGCGGAGTGGGTCGGCCCCTACGACGACGAGAAGCTCGGCTTCTACAAGGTGGCGCCGTACTACTACTATCCCGGCTGGTGGGAGGGCGGCCCGACCGTGCACGCCTTCGTCAACCTCGCCAAGTTCGAGGCGCTGCCCGACACCTACAAGGCGGCGATCCAGTCGGCCACGGCCGAAGCCAACCAGTGGATGCTGGCGAAGTACGACACCGAGAACCCGGCGGCGATCAAGCGGCTCTATGCCGCCGGCGCCAAGGTCACGGCCTTCCCGCTCGACGTTCTGAACGCCTGCTTCGGCGCGGCGCAGGAAGTCTATGCCGAGACGACCGCGAAGAACGCCAACTTCAAGAAGATCTACGACGCCATCGTCGCCTATCGCGCCGAGGCGGACCTGTGGTTCCAGTACACCGAAGGCACCTTCGACCAGTACATGTACTACCTGCAGCGCGAGGGGAAGCTGACCCCCGCCTGATCGCGCCTGCGATCGGACGACGGAAGGGGCGCCGGAAACGGCGCCCTTTTTCGTTTGGTCCCGTATCGTCCCGTCAGTTGGGATGCGACGTTGGCGCCTCCGGGGTCAGCCGAGGCGTGCCGTCGGCGTGGCGCAGGCCCCGCCGGATCTCCCCGGCCACCTGCCGGACCGAGGGCTCGTAGCCGCTCTCGGCCTCGATCTGGCCGACGCAGCCCCAGCAGTTACCGCCGCAGTCGGTCGACAGCGTGTCCAATGCGCTGTCGAGGGGACGGCGGCAGAGATGACAGACCCGCACCGCCGTCGCCCGTCAGGCCGCCTTCATCGCCGCGACGTGTTCGGCCACGATCGCGTCGATGTCCGTGTCGGGACGGAAGCCCAGTGCATTCGCCCGGTCGGTACGGATGCCGGCCGGCCAGCTCGCGACGATCGTCCCGATGCGCGCGTCGGGCGCCCGCTCGACGAGGCTGGTGTCGCCGCCCGCGCGCCCGAGCGCCGTGATCATCTCCGCCACCGCCACCGTGATGCCCGGCAGGTTGAGCGTCGCGTCGCCCTCGAAGGCCGCCTGCGGCAGCACCGCGGCGTGGAGGAGGTTGCCGACGACGGTGTCGGGGGACGAGATCCACAGCCGCAGCGTCTCGGCCACCGGCAG
Source organism: Pseudoxanthobacter soli DSM 19599 (assembly GCA_945898215.1). Classification (GTDB taxonomy): domain Bacteria; phylum Pseudomonadota; class Alphaproteobacteria; order Rhizobiales; family Segnochrobactraceae; genus CAMDHY01. The sequence continues at coordinate 26,426 of CAMDHY010000010.1, forward strand.
CACGGCGCGTTCGCCGGCGAGCGGTTCGCGCAGGATCGAGCTCGCGAAGGACGAGGCGGCGGCGTTCGGCTTGCCCGGCCGCACCACCACCGTCGGCAGCCGGACCGAGCGGCCGTCGACGTCGCCGCGGCGCGTCCGGTCGGCGACGAGATACTCGCCGATCACCTTCTCGGCGCCGTAGGAACTCGCGGGCTTCGGCGTGGTGGTATCGTCGACGAAGCCGTCCGGCCCGACGCGGCCGAAGGCGGCGACCGAGCTCGCGAAGACGAGGCGGGGACGGCGGCCGCCGGCGGCGAGCGCGTCGAGGAGGGTGCGCGTGCCGTCGACGTTGACGCGCATGCCGAGCGCGAGGTCCGCCTCGGCGGCGCCGGAGACGACGGCGGCGAGGTGGAAGACGACGTCGACGCCGCCCGCCACGGCGGCGACGGCGGCCGTGTCGCCGAGGTCGGCGGTAACGAGACCGACGCGCCCGTCGGCGAAGGGGGCCGGTGCGACGGCGTCGAAGGCCGTGACGGCGCTCGCGGGTCGGCCGTCAAGGCCGTCGGCGAGCAGGCGTTCGATCAGGCGCCGGCCGAGGAAGCCGCCGCCGCCGGTGACGAGGATGTGCATCGTGGTCTTGTCCCTCGGCCTCATTGCCGCGCCGCTCGAACGGCGGGCGAGGACATTGGCCGCTCACGCGGGCCGGATCAATGTAGATGGGGGCGGCGCCGCGCGGGCTGGCGCCAGACTGTGGCGGACGACGACCCGGAGAGCGGCATGGCGAAGGAGATCGAGCGCAAGTTCCTGGTGGCCGGCGACGGTTGGCGGGCCGAGGTCCGCGAGACGGCGCGGCTCCGCCAGGGCTACCTGTTCGCCGACGAGCACGTCGCCATCCGGGTGCGGACGGCGGGTGAGACGGGCTACCTGACGATCAAGGCCGACAACACGGCGGTGATGCGCGACGAATTCGAGTACGAAATCCCGCTCGCCGACGCGGAAGCGATGCTCGCCCTGTGTCGCGGCGGCCTGGTGGACAAGACGCGCCACACGCTCGACCGCCCCGGCGGCCATTGGACCGTCGATGTCTTCGCCGGCGCCAATGCGGGTCTCGTCCTCGCCGAGGTGGAACTCGAGGTCGACGACGCGGCGCTGGTCCTGCCCGACTGGGCGGGCGAGGACGTCACCGCCGACCGCCGCTACCGCAACGCCGCGCTCTCTGCGCGGCCGTTCACGAGTTGGTGAAGGCAGGGCGGAGACCGGCGGGCCCGACGACGCGGGCTGCCGCGACGGGTGGTCGCGGCCCGGCTCCGACGATGCGATGGTCCGTGCCACGATCGGGCTATCGACCGGTCGGCGCGACGGGTAAACAGCGCGACCCGACCCGCCTGAAGGTAGTCAGATGACGCCCTCTCCCGAAGCTCAGACGCTCCCGAAGGCGCAGGCCGTCGAATATCTACGCGACCACCAGGTCGCCGTGGAGGTGGGCTTCTCGCTCCCCACCTTCCTGCAGGTGGAGGTTCCGGCCTCCCTGTCCCGCACGAAGGTGGAACGGTCGCTGCGCATCGGGGCCTATTCCTACACGGGCGCCGGCACGGAGATGAGGAGTGCACGGATCGGACGGTTCTGCTCGATCGCCCGGCGCGTCATCTTCGGCCAGGCCGAGCATCCGACGGGCTACGTGTCGACGCACACGATCGCCTTCAATCCCACCGCGGGTTTTGCCAGTGACGAGTACTTCGCCGCCTTGGCGACGAAGCGGCCGGTGCCCTACGCCGGTGACGTCGTTCTCGGCCACGACGTCTGGATCGGCGACAGCGTGATCATCCGTGCCGGGGTTTCGATCGGCAGCGGAGCGATCGTCGGGGCCGGCGCCGTCGTCACCCGCGACGTGCTTCCCTACGAGATCATCGCCGGTGTCCCGGCGAAGCGCATCCGCATGCGCTTTCCCGACGAGCTTGCGGCCCGGCTCCTGCAGACCGGCTGGTGGGACCACGACGTCCGGTCGCTGAAGGACAGTTTCGACAGGCCGGAGGCGTTTGTCGACGCCTTCGAGCGAGAGCGTGCGTCCCTGCCGAAGCTCGTGTTCGCCACGATCACCATGGAGCAGGTCGACCGCGGAACCTTCACCGTCAGAACCTACGAAGCCGCTGCTCCTGGCTGAGTCTCGCGGACCTCTGCGCTCTCGACCGGGTTCCGCACTCGTTGGCGCGGTGAGCCACAGAAACGAACTGCGGCTGTCCGTCGCAAACTTGGCGGCGACGGCGCTGTCCGGTAGTGTGCGCGCATCGGGACCCAGGAGTTGACACATGGCGACACATCGTGAGGGCGAGCGTCAGAAGCGGCGGCAGCCAATGCGAGAAGAGGCTCGCAAGGCATTGACCCCGTCCGAGATCGTTGAGCGGCGCGCGGGCAAGCGCGGCGATGCCCGGTCCGAGAAGCGCGACACGAAGCGAGCCGAGATGCGTCAGGTGCGGACCTGAGAGCACACGGGGACCCGCAGCGCGGTTCTCTGGAGCTTACGCACGCGCCGCGGCGCGCATCTTCTGCCTTCGCTTTTCCCGCGCCCGGGCCCGGCCTGCGGTTCCTTCGGCCTCGTCGTGCTCCTTGCTGAACAGGGATCGATAGACGCCGGCCGCGAGTTCGATACCGGAGTGGGAGGAGGGCAGCAGCAGCGGGCGGTTCAGCCCGTCCACAGGTGCGTTCGGCGAATGGACTTCACCGCGCTCGCGCACGAAGAGATCCGCGATCTCGATCTGTCCCTTGGCGGGTCGCGAAGCGTGGCCGAGTTCCGCGGACATGCCACTGATCATCGTCAGGGACGCCGCGCCGTCGGCATCGAGTGAGCGGATTTGCAGGTAACCGTCCGTAAGCGTCACCACATTCATCAATGGAAGCGCGGAAATCACTAGCCGATACAAGGGGTTCTCGAAATAGTTGTTTCGTAGATCGAGCGCCGTCTCGTTTTCGCCAGAGAGCGCCAGGATACAATTCGTCTCCGACAGGTTTACACAGACCCCAATGACGTCCTCACCATCGATTTCGTGAAGCGAGATCGTGGCCGGTTCGGTCGACCTAACGAAACGACCCGACGCCCTGGCGCTGCCCCTCTCCGTGATCTCCAATCCCTCGGTGCCTGCCAGCCGGTCGGCGACACCGATGCAAGCGAAGGACGGGGCGGCGACCTCGCGCGCGACCAGACGCTGTTCCGGCAAGGACGCCAAGCCGTCCAGCAGTGATCGCGCGAAAACCAGGCTTACCCACGGGCGAATGTGCGCCACATCCAGGAAGAAACCGAATCCGCTAATGTCGCTGACCGATTTCATGTAGTCGATCAGATCGTAACCGTCGAAGTAGGGTATGCCCCAGTCGGCGGAGATCTTCAGATAGAAGGAGCGCATCTTCGATTGATGAGTGTCCGTCATCCGGGGAAGCAGGGTCAGGACGGGAATGCAGCCGCCGGCGAGGCAGCGAACGATCAGGTTTTCGAAGATGGTCTTGGAGAATTCTAGATTCAGTGCGTTGTTTTTCCTGACGACTTCTTCATTAACTGAGAAATCAATCAGGCAATAGTCGAACTGGCTGAAATCGATATTTTTCGTCGAGCGAATGGAATGTAGCCCGGTGCTGGCACCGATCGAGAAATTCGAAAGGCTCTCGACGCGCGGATCGGCACCCAGATAGAAGGTATAGCCATCCTTCCTGAGCGAATTGGACGTCCCGACGATTGCAATACGCATTCAGCACTACCAATCTTGCTTAAATATCTTCAAGATTCGTCCGGGCAGCGTTCGCTGGATGGCTCCTGCTCCCCCGGGGGCGGCGTTCCGGCTTGGCAAGCCGTGGAGCGTGCCCGCGGACGCGGTGATCGCCAATCGATGCCACGGCCGGTCGCCGGATCGCAAGAGGACGAATTCGCCGCCGGGGACGCCGCCCGTCTCCCGCCCGCAACCGGCCGGATCCTGGTCACCGCCGCATGCCGTCGCCGCCCGGCCGCCCGAGCCATCACGAGTTGGTGAGGCCGGTCAAAACGAGCGCTGTGTCGGCGGAAGCGCCGCCGTTCTGGTGGCACGACCTGCAGGTCCTCCGGGCCGAAGGTGACGTTCTTGTTGACGCCCCAGTCGATCTGCCGGCGCCCGGTCACGTAGAGCGTGCCGTCGAAGGTCGGGAAGATGCGCATCTCGCGCCGGGGCGCATAGACCATCGCATCGGTGCTGTTGGTCTCGATGCCGAGTTTCGGAAAGAGTTCCGCCGGTGAGAAGAGGGCGTCGCTATCCAGGGCACAGGCGAGTTCGTAGCCCTTGGATTTCGCCAGGTCGGTGATGGCGAGCAGCGAGGACGATTTGTTGATCGTCATGTCCCGTTCCTGCACGAACAAGCAGTCGTTGGGGACGGCGGGGTTGAACTCAATCAGATCGACGCGCTGACGATTGGCCGCGATTAAATCCCAGACGTTGTGGTCGCAGTCGTCAGTATCGATCGAGATGAAATCGATGTCTTTCGGGCACGTCGCCTCGGAGAAGTAGGTATAAGGGCTGTCGATAGGCGCGAAGCCGACGTAATTGACGATCCTCGCAGAATGGGCGCTCCGCACAATGCCCCGTCGGTGCAGGTTTGGTGGCGGTGGGGATCGGATGTGCGGCGCACCGCAAGCCGCAGCCGGCGCGGACGGGGCGTCGCCGTCGCACCGAAGGCTTTCCCGTCATTTTCATCCAAGACCCCCCGGTCGGTGGCGGCTACACCGCGGCGATGATCGCCCCTCCCGAACCCTCCCCCTGGCACGAGGCCCGCGCCGGAGCCGTCGCCATCCTGCCCGCCGCCGTCGCGGTGGTGCCGTTCGCTCTGCTGCTCGGAGCGCTCGCCGCCGAGAAGGGGCTGTCACCGCTCGAGGTGGCGCTGATGTCGGCGCTGGTCTTCGCCGGCAGCTCGCAGTTCGTCGCGCTCGATCTCTGGACGACGCCGGCCGCCTGGGTGACGCTCGGTTCGGCGGCGCTGCTCGTCAACCTCCGCCACATCCTGATGGGCGCCTCGATCGCGCCGAAGATGGCCGGGTTCCACCCGATCGCCAGGGTGCTGGCGCTGCTGCTGCTCGCCGACGAGATCTGGGCGATGGCCGAGCGGCGGGCGGCGGCGCGGCCGCTGACGGCCGCCTATTTCTTCGGCCTCGGCGGGCTGCTGTACGTCAACTGGGTGCTGTTCACGACGGCCGGGGCCGTCGTCGGCGCGCGCTTCGGCGATCCGGCCGCCTACGGCTTCGACTTCGCCTTCACGGCGATCTTCATCGGGCTGATCGCCGGCTTCCGCCACACCCGCGGTTTCCTGCCGACGGTCGCCGCGGCGGCGCTCGCCGCCGTCGCCACGCAGGCGGTGCTGCCGGGCCCGGTCTCGATCGCGGTGGGCGCGGCGGCCGGGGTCGCGGTGGCCGCGATCCTGCCGCCCCGCCGGGAGGCCGCCGCGTGAGCCTCGACCCGGCGACGCTCGCGGCCATCCTGGCGATGGCGGCGGCGACGATCTTCACCCGCCTCGCCGGCCTGGTGATGCCGGCCTCAGCGCTGCGTCACCCGCGGGCGCGCGCCGCGTTCGAGGCGGTGCCGGCGGCCGTGCTCGCCGCCCTGATCGCGCCGACGGTACTGGCGACGGGCTGGCCGGAGACGGTGGCGGCCCTTCTGACGGCGCTCGCGGCCCTGCGGCTGCCCTTGCTCGCGGTCGTGGCCGTCGGCGTCGTCGCGGCGGCGCTGCTGAGGGCGGTCGCCGGCTGACGTCAGACGGCGTGCGGCACGTAGGCGCCGAAGCCGCCGTTGCCATAGACGAGCGGCGGCGGCTCCGCCCGCGTCTCGACGCCGAGCACGCGGCCGAGGAAGATCGTGTGGGTGCCGCCGTCGATCGTCTGGACGATGCGGCAGTCGAAGGAGGCCGGGGCGTCCGACAGGACCGGGCAGCCGCTTGGCGTCGCCGTCCAGCGCCCCGTGACGAACCGCTCCTCCCGCCGCCGGCTCGACGAGAAGATGCGGGCGATCTCGGCGTGTTCCTCGGCGAGGATGGTGACGGCGAAGACGCCGGAGGAGTGCACGGCGTCGTGGGCGCTGGCGGTCTTGCTGATGCAGACGAGCAGCGTCGGCGGTTCCATCGACACCGACGTCACCGAGGAGGCGACTAGCCCGACCGTCTCGCCGCGGTGGCGCGAGGAGACGATGCAGACGCCGCTGAACAGGCTCCGCATCCCCCGGCGGAAGAGGTCGGGATGGACGGTGTCCGGCTCGGCGGTGATCTCATCCATGGCGGCATCGGTCCCGTTCGGCGGCATCCGGCCCCGTCTCAGGCGAAGGCCTTCGCCAGGCGCCGCGCGCAGTCGCGGAGGGCCGCGTCGGCCTCGTCGAGCAGGCCGCGCAGCGAGACGAATCCGTGGATCATGTCGGGGTGGCGGACGTGCTCCACCGCCACGCCGGCCGCGGCGAGGCGCTCGGCATAGGCGTCGCCCTCGTCGCGCAGCGGGTCGAAGCCCGCCGTCAGCACCAGCGCCGGCGGCAGGCGCGTCAGGTCCGGGGCGAGCAGCGGCGAGGCGAGGGGATGCGTGCCGTCGCCGTCGGGGCCGAGATAACTCGCGATGTAGAAGGGCATCGAGTTGAGGAGATAGCCCTTCGAGAACAGCCGCTTCGACTCCGTGGCGCTGGTCAGGTCCGTCACCGGGTAGATCAGCAGCTGATAGCGGATCTCCGGGCCGCCCGCGTCGCGGGCAGCGAGCGTCACCGCGGCGGCGATGTTGCCGCCGGCGCTGTCGCCGCCGACCGCGATGCGGCGGGCGTCGATGCCGTGGCGGGCGGCGTCCGCCGCAACAGCGCGCAGCACCGCCAGCGCGTCGTCGACGGCCGCCGGGAAGCGGTGCTCGGGGGCGAGGCGGTAGTCGACCGACAGCACCGCGCACGGCGTCTCGTGGGCGAGCACGCGGCAGAGCGAATCGTGGGTGTCGAGGTCGCCGCGGATGTAGCCGCCGCCGTGATAGTAGACGAGCAGCGGCCACGGCCCAGCGCGCGAGCCCTCGGGCACGTAGAGGCGCGCGGCGATCGGACCGGCCGGCCCCGGGAAGCTCGTCTCGGTGACGCCGATCCCCTGCGGCGCCGGCGCATCGACGGCGAGGACGTCGCACTTCCACTCGCGCCGCGCCTCGTCGGGATCCTGGATCTCGACCGGCGTGGCGTTCGGGTTCTCCGGCGCCGCGAGGATGGTGCGCAGCTTGGGGTGAAGCTCGTCCGGCCGCGTGGTCATCCCGTGCGTCTCACTCGGCCGCGGTGGCGTGGAAGGCGGCCGGCGCCCCGGGGAAGCGCGGCATCACCTCTTCGGCGAAGCGCTGCAGCCAGCGGCGGCGCGGGCCGGTCGGCACGCCGGGCGTCGCGGTGTGGAGGAGGAAGGTGTTGAAGCCGGCGTCGATGTAGGCCTGCAGCTTGCGCGCCGCGGTGTCCGGCGTGCCAACGAGCTGCCACTCGCACCACGGCGGGATGTTGACCGGGTCGCACCGCTTCTTCATGCCGGAGAACGCATTGCTCCATGCCTTGTATCCGGCGATGTCCTTGTAGTGGTCGGCGTCGGCCTCGTAGTGGTCGACCTGCGCCTTCATGAACGGCGGGATGTGCGTCTGCGCCTGGCGCACCGCCTCGGCGTCGCTGTCCTCGATGACGCAGTTGATCATGATCGGCAGCGGCACGTCGGTCGCGAAGCCGTGGCTCTTCGCCCGCTTCGCCCACTCGGTGAGCGTCGCCGCCTGGGCGTCGAGGTTGCCGATCGTCGTGCAGATCGGCGGCAGCCCCTCGTCGGCCATCACCTGGGCACTCTCCGGGCTCGCGCCGATGGCGCCGTAGAAGTGCAGGCCGTCGAGCGGCGCCTTCGGCCGGAGCCGCGTCTCCTTCGGCACCGACAGGAGCTTCCCCTCGAAGGTGAAGCTGTCCTTGCTGAGGCCGTCGCGGACGATGCGCAGCGTCTCGACGAAGCGGATGCGCGCCTCCTCCATGTCGATGCCGAAGCGGTCGTACTCGTACTTCGCCGTGCCGCGGCCGAAGCCGAGGTGGATCGGCGCGTCCGTCAGCAGCCGCAGCTGGGCGATCGAGCCGGCGAGCCTGAGCGCGTTGTACCAGGGGGCGATGAGCACGCAGGTGCCGAGCCCGGCTTTCGGGAAGCGGCCGGCGATATGGGAGAGGAAGGCGAGGGGGTCGGGCGTCGGGAAGTAGTCGGAGAAGTGGTGCTCGATCATCCAGACGGTGCTGTAGCCGAGCCCGAGGCCGATTTCGACGTCGCCGATCAGGTCGCGGTACATCTGCCGGTCACTGGTGCCGGCGCCGCCGGAGGCGGTCGCGACGAAGCCGAATTCGAGGGGCCGGCTGGCGTTCATGCGTCTCGCTCCCTCGCCGGCGCCGTTCGGCAGCGGGCGTGTTCTCCGCACATCGTGCCCTTACGTTAGCAAGCCGCGGGCCAATGGTCTAGAAGTTAGACCAAGTGACATCCAAGACGTCGGTGGAGCCCCGCAGCGCCGTCAGACGACGGACGGCGCCGGCTTGCGCGGCCTCGGCAGGAGGTCGTGAAGGCTGGTGCGTGTCGCCTCGATATGGGCGCGCATGTGGGCGCCCGCCGCCGCGCTGTCGCGCTCGCGGATGGCCTCGAAGATCGCGGCGTGGTGGTCGTTGGCGTTGGCTTCGAGGCGCGTGAACACCCGGCCGACCGGCAGGAACATCGCTGCGCGGCCGTCCTCGACGGCCTTGAGCAGGAAGGGATTGGCCGAAGCCCGGGCGATGGCGAGGTGGAACTCGGAATCCCAGGCGCCGAAGCGGGCGATGTTGGCGGTGACCTCGCGCGCCTCCGGCGTCGCGCCGAGCTTGTCCATCTCCTCGACCGCGCGGGAAAGCCGCCTCAGCTGCGATTCCGTCCGCCGGGCCGCCGCGAGGGCTGCGGCGGCGCACTCGTTGGCGACGCGGAACTCGAAGACGCTGTCGAGCATGACGCGCTGCGTCTCCATGTAGGACTTCACCTGGCCTGGGGTCAGCTGCGCCTGGCCGAGCACGACGAGGCCGCCGGTGGCGCCGCGGCGCACGGTGACGAGGCCCTCGCCCTCGAGCACCCGCACCGCCTCGCGGATCGTCGTGCGCGACACCCCCATCTGGCTCGCGAGGTCGCGTTCGGGCGGCAGCTTGTCGCCGGGCAGGAAGCGGCCGAGATAGATGGCGCGGCGCACCTGTTCCACCACCAGTTCGTAGGTGGCGGCGGCGCGCACCGACCCGATCAGCGGACGCTCACCCTCGACGGCCGTCACCCGTTCCTCCGTCCGTTCGATCGCCGCCTCGGCACCGGCGCAGACCTGCGTCTAGCACAACCGGGCCGCGACCGGCTCATCGCGCCGTCACGCCGCCGTCGACGAACAGCGTCGTGCCGGTGACGTAGGAGGCGCGCGTGGAGAGAAGGAACTCCACCGCGTCGGCGATCTCCTCGCAGGTGCCGAAGCGGCCAAGCGGGATCTCCTGTTTCAGGCGGGCGACGACCTGTTCCTCGCTGCCGCCCCAGCCGATCGCCCGCATCGACGGGCTCAAAGGCAGCGCCAGGATGAAGCCCGGCGCGATGGCGTTGACGCGGATGCCGCGCGGAGCCAGTTCGCACGACAGGTAGCGCGTGAAGGCCTCCAGTCCGGCCTTCGACGCCCCGTACATCGAGGCACCGGGTAGGCGGCCGAGCGAGCCGGTGACGCTCGAGATGTTGACGACCGAGGCACCCGGGGCGAGGTGGGCGTCGGCGGCGCGGCAGACGCGGGCGGAGCCGGCGACGTTCACCTGCCAGACGGCGTCCATGTCCTCGTCCCGGACGGCGTCGATCGGCGTGTAGCGGACGATGCCATGGCAGTTGACGACGCCGGCGAGCGGTCCGCCGGCCAGCTCGACCGATGCCGCCACGCAGGCGTCGACGCTTGCCGGATCGCGCACATCGAGATGGTGGACGAACACGTCCGCCGGACCACCCGCGACGGGCGTGCCGTTCTGCGCCGGATCGACGGCCGTGTCGGCGGCGATGACGCGCCAGCCCTCGCCGGCGAGGCGTTTGTAGATCGCCGAGCCGATCCCGCCGACGCCGCCCGTCACCAGCACAGTCCGCTTGTCGCTCACTCGGAGTCTCCCGGAAGTCTTGCAAAATCTATGGCGCGAGGCATGGCCCAACGGCTCCGGGCGCACGGAGGTGATCGCGGCCGCGCCGACGGGCGTCAGATGCGCTCGAAGTAGCGCATCATCTCCCAGTCGGTGACGGTCTCCTGCTCGAAGGCCTCCACCTCCTGCCGGTAGAAGTGCGTGAGGTGGGCGTGCGTGATGTCGCCGAACGCGGCCTTCGCCGCGGCGCTGTCGGCGAAGAGCGCGACCGCGTCTCGCAGCGTCGGCGGCACGCGCGGCAGCGAGGCGTCGAGATAGGCGTTGGCGTCATAGATCGGCGGCGTCGGCAGCCCCGCCTCGATGCCGTCGAGGCCGCTCGCCAGGATGCCCGCGAGGACCAGGTAGGGATTGGCATCGGCGCCGGGGATGCGCGATTCCACCCGGAAACTCGGGCCGTGGCCGACGAGGCGGAAGCCGCAGGTGCGGTTGTCGCCGCCACAGACGAGCTGCACCGGGGCGAAGGATTCCCGGCGGAAGCGCTTGTAGGAATTGACCGTCGGCGCGAACATCAGCGCGTAGTCGCGCCCGCCGGCGATCATGCCGGCGACGAACGCGCCGAAGCGCGGCGCCATGTGGCTCGCCGTCGCGGCGTCGAAGCTCGCAGGATTGCCGTCCGTACCCCACAGGCTGACGTGGACGTGGCAGGACGAGCCGACCTCGTCGATGAAGGGCTTCGCCATGAAGGTCGCCGACAGCCCGTGCTGGCTGACGATCTCCTTCACCCAGTTCTTGTAGAGGAGGTGGCGGTCGGCCATCTCCAGCGCATCGGCATAGCGCAGCGCGATCTCCTGCTGGCCGAGGCCCCACTCGGTCTTGGCGTTCTCCACCTCAATTCCGGCGGCCTCCATCATTGCGCAGAGTTCGCCGATCAGCGGCTCGTCGCGGGTCGACTGCAGCATGTGGTAGTCGGCGCGGTAGCGCGACGTCGGCTTCAGGCCACGGTAGCGCTTCTCCCAGGCCTCGTCGTAGCTGTCGCGGAAGAGGAAGAATTCAAGCTCGCTCGCGCACTTGAAGCTGAAGCCCAGCGCGGCGGCGCGGGCGAGCTGCCGCTTCAGGATGGTGCGCGGCGCCATCGCCATCTCGACACCGTCGTGGTTAACGGCGTCGCAGAGCACGAAGGCCGTCTTCGGCACCCACGGCAGCACGCGGATGGTCGAAAGGTCCGGCCGCATGACGCAGTCCTGGAAGCCCTTGTCCCAGCCGGTGAGCGCGTAGCCGGGGCGCGGGTCCATGTCCATGTCGACGCAGAACAGGTAGACCGAGGCGTGCACGCCCTCCGATCCGAGGGCAGCCGAGAGGAAGTTCTTCGCCGTCAGCCGCTTGCCGACGAGCCGGCCCCAAAGGTCCGGCATCGCGCAGATGACGGTGGCGATCTCGCCGGCGGCGATGCGGCTCTTCAGGTCGTCGAGGCCTAGGAGATTGCTCATCTTGGAGGGTACTCGGAGGAAAGCGGAAGGCCGCAGCAACGCGAGACCGTCGCCAGTAACGCGAGACCATCACCGGCCCGGCCGGTGCCACGCGAGCCCGAGAGCGCCCGACGAACGTCGCTCCCATTGGTTTATGTCTCAGACCACGAGCCCCATTAGTCAAGCATGATCGCCGGAGTGTCGGAGACAGCCGCCGGAAGCCGCCGCCGGACGTCTCCCGACGGGACGGCGACCGGGACTGTGCTTCCTCCGCACCGCGCGATCTGCGATCACTGCCCGACGAGACACTGGTAGGACCAATAAAGCGCCCGGGATTTGCTGGCCCGGACCCGGCTATCTACAACGGACCCCGGTGCCGTCCCGGTCTCGGCGTGATGATGTCCGCGGTCGATTTCAGGCCATGACTTTGGCGCGCTGCGCGGCGCCCACTCGCGTTGAGATTGTCCAGAACTCCCGGTGAAACCATCGTTCTGGACCTGATGTAAACCAAGTCGCTCTTACGAAAATCCGCTCGAATTTGCTTGGCGCTCTTGATTTCGCCGTCGTCTTCGGCAATTTGTTGCGTCGACAAAGATCGATTCGTAACCGGAGTTGAAAATGTCCGACGACAACGACGACCTGATGGCGCTGACGGCCAATATCGTGGCCGCCTATGTGATGAACAACAACGTCCAGTCCGCCGATCTGCCGGCGCTCATCGGGCAGGTTCACAGCGCCCTCCACAAGACGGTGCAGGGCGAGACGACGGCCGCGCCGGCGCCGCTGGTTCCCGCCGTCCCGGTGAAGAAGTCGGTGACGCCCGATTACATCATCTGCCTCGAGGACGGGAAGAAGTACAAGTCGCTGAAGCGGCACCTTCGCACCGCCTACAATCTCAGCCCCGAGGAATATCGCGCGAAGTGGGGCCTGCCGGCCGACTATCCGATGGTCGCCCCGAACTATGCGGCGACCCGTTCGGCGATGGCGAAGAGCCTCGGCCTCGGCCAGCTGCGCAGCCGCAAGGCCGCCCCGGTCGAGCCGCCGCCGCCGCCGGCCCCCAAGAAGCGGGCGCCCGCCAGGAAGAAGGCCGCCTGATCACCGCCGGCCGGCAGCGCAACGCCGCCGTGTCTCGCCGTCGACCCCGTCGCCGGCCCTCGTGAGATCCTGAACGCCCCTCTCGCATCTGACGTGCGGGTGGGGCGTTCGCCGTTTGAGTGGGGCTCGTCTTGACCAAACTCTCGCTCCGGCCCGCCGAACCGGCCTTCCTCGGCGTCCCGCTTCGCGACCTCGCCGCGGTGAACCCCGGCGACATCGCGGTCTTCGGCGCAGGCCACGGAACGCCCTATCCGGCCGACGACGCCATCGGTTACGCCCTCGACACCGGCAGTGCCGAGGCGCCGGCGGCGATCCGGCGGGGCGCCGTGCAGTCGAGCAGCAACCTCGACCACTGGGACTACGACCTCGGCGGGCCGCTGTTCGGCGACGGCCCGGTCCGCCTCGTCGATTGCGGCGACGTCGCCACCACGGCGGACGACGGCGCCAGCAACCGCGCCCGGATCGAGGCGGTGACGGCCGCGCTCGTCGGCCGCGGCGCCGTGCCGGTGCTGCTCGGCGGCGACGATTCCGTGCCCATCCCCTTCCACCGCGGCTTCGCCGACGCGGGACCGCTGGCGATCCTGCAGATCGACGCGCATATCGACTGGCGCGACACCATCGGCGGTGAGCGCGACGGCTATTCGAGCACGATGCGGCGGGCGTCGGAGCTGCCGTTCGTCCGGGCGATCGTGCAGGTCGGCGCGCGCGGCGTCGGCAGCGCGCGGCGGCGGGAGGTCGAGGCGGCCGCGGCGTGGGGGGCCCATATCCTGCCGGCGGAGGTCTTTCGCCGGGACGGCGTCGAGGCGGTGGTGCGCGCCCTGCCGGAGGACCTGCCGGTGCTGATCGCCCTCGATCTCGACGCCTTCGATCCGAGCCTCGTGCCCGCCGTCAACGCGCCGACGCCGGGCGGCCCGCTGTTTCCGGAGGTCGCCGCACTGGTGCGCCGTGTCGCGTCGACGCGGCCGATCGCCGGCATCTCAGTGGTGGAACTCGTTCCGCAGCTCGACGCGACGGGCGTGTCGGCGATGGTCGCCGCGCGCTTCGTGCTCAATGTCGTCGGGGCGATGGTGCGCCGGGAGGCTCGCTGAGCCACCGGCCGTGCCCGATCCGGGCGGAGGAACCACCCTCGGCGCGGCGCCCCGGGGACCGCGTCCCCGGGAGCCGAAGGGTCGCGGCGGCTCACGTGCCGCCGCTCACTTGCCTCGCGGGCTTATCTGCCGGAGCGGACGATCTTCTTGATGATGCGCGGCGGGTTGCCGCTCATCTCGGCGATCTTGCGGTCCTGTTCCTCGATGTAGGTGCGGGCCGGCTCGTCGCCGTCGAGGCCGCCGAGGTCGGTGCCGGGAACCTTGCGGTTCGAGGTGCGCTGGCCGTCCTCGTAGAACACGTCGAACAGCACGGCGCTGCTCGTATCAACCTTGGTTTTCTTGCGGGCCATCGGGGGTCTCCGGGTTGGTGTCCGAAGCCGTCCCCGCGTCGGGGGCGTCCTCGTCGGTGGTCTCGGCGTCGCCTTCCCCGGGCGCGGTCTTGCGCTTGGCGGCGTCCTCCTCGCGCTTCTGAAGCTTCTCGAGCTTCTTCTGTTCCTTCGAGCGGCTCCGCTCGTTGCGCTGCTGGCGATAGTTCGGCTTGAAGGCCATGGCGATCCGCTCCGCGATCCCGGGGGGCACTGTCTCAGGGAGACGCCTCGACGCCCGATGGCCTGGTCCGGTTTGCGCCGGGGCCACGAGGTTAGGGCGGTGCAGCCTGACAGAAGGGCGGCCGAACGGGCCGGCCGCCGGGGCGGCGCACGAGGGCGTCTCGGCGGGCTACATGCCACATCGCGCGCCGCGATCATAGGGCAGCCACGTCCCGCCGATGCGACGGGGAGCCGCGCGGCGTCGCCGCCGCCCTTCTAGGTCGTGTGGATCGGCAGCGCCGCGGTGTCCTTCACCGTCGAGACGACGATGCGCGACTGCACGTCCGAGACGAGCTCGTTGTCGAGCAGCTTCAGGCGCAGGAAGTCGTCGTACGTCTTGATGTCGTCGGTCACCACCTTGAGCAGGTAGTCGACGGCGCCGGTCACCCGCTCGCAGGTGACCACCTCCGGCCAGCGCTCGATCAGCCGGTCGAAGCGCTCCATGTTGTCCCGGCTCGGCAGCGCCAGCTTGACGAAGGCGTAGGAGACGAAGCCGAGCCCGACCGCCTCGCGGTCGACGAGGGCGGCGACGCGCCGGATGACGCCCGCCTCCTTCATCCGCTTGATGCGCCGCCAGCACGGCGTCGCGCTCATGCCCGCCTCCCGCGCCACGTCGGCGACCGACAGCGAAGCGTCGCGCTGCAGGATGCGCAGGATGCGGAGATCGCCAGCGTCGAGGGCGATCCGTTCGATGGATGGCTTCATCGGGGAGAGATTTTGCGGAGGATGCTCGGGAAGCCGAAAGGTTAGCACGGAATTCGCGGCAAACTCGCATTATTCTCGTGCGGATGGGGATCGCGGCCTCCGCCCACCAAGCCGTCGGCGGGCCGCAGCGGGAGTGGAGGCGCACGTGACCGTGCCGATCCGAAACGTCAGCCTCGACGACAAGTATGTCCGCGATGCCGGCCTCGTCTACATCACCGGCATCCAGGCGCTGGTGCGGGTGGCGCTCGACCGCGTGCGCCTCGACCGCGCCGCGGGCAAGCGCACCGGCGGCTTCGTCTCCGGCTATCGCGGCTCGCCCCTCGGCGGCTTCGACCAGGAGCTCGGCCGCGCCCGCAAGCTCATCGCCGCCCACGACATCCACTTTCAGCCGGGCGTCAACGAGGAGCTCGGCGCCACGGCGGTCTGGGGCACCCAGAAGGTCGGCCTGCACGGCCAGGGCACCGATTTCGACGGCGTCTTCGGCATCTGGTACGGCAAGGCGCCTGGCGTCGACCGCGCCGGTGACGTGCTCAAGCAGGCGAACGCCAGCGGCACCTCGGCACTCGGCGGCGTGCTGGCGCTCGCCGGCGACGACCACCTGGCGAAGTCCTCGATCCTGCCAGCCCAGAGCGAGTTCTTCTTCGTCCACGCCGAGATGCCGGTGCTGAACCCGGCCGACCTGCAGGACGTCGTCGACTACGGCCTGCACGGCATCGAGCTGTCGCGCTACGCCGGGCTGTGGACGGCGATGATCTGCGTCGCCGACACCATGGACGCCTCCGGCATGGTCGACGTCTCGGCCGGCCGCCTCGCCTTCGCCCACCCAGCCGACGCCGATCCGCGCCGGCGCGGCGAGATGAACCGCGCGCTTCTGCTCGGCAACCGGCTCGAGACCGAGCGCCTGCTGCGCGACGTCCGCCTGCCGGCGGTGAAGGCCTATGTGCGCGGCAACCGCCTCGACCGCGTCACGTTCGGATCGCCGCGCCCGCGCGTCGGCATCGTCGCCACCGGCAAGGCCTATCGCGACCTGCTGCAGGCGCTCTTGATGCTCGGCATCGACGAGAAGCGCGCCCGCGCCATCGGCCTCGCCGTCTACAAGGTGGCGATGCCCTGGCCGCTCGAGCCGCAGGGGCTCGCCGCCTTCGCCCGCGGCCTCGAGCGCGTGCTCGTCGTCGAGCACAAGCGCCCGCTGATCGAGCCGCAGGTGAAGGACCTCGCCTATCACTGGCCATCCGACCAGCGCCCGCCGGTGTGGGGCAAGACGACGCCGGAGGGCATCCCCTTCCTCACCGACCTCCTCGAGCTCACCGCCTCCGAACTCGTCCAGGCGCTGATGAGCTTCCTGCCGGAGGCCGCTGCCGACCCGGAGATGCGGGCTGTCGCCGACCGCATGGTGCAGCAGTCGGCTTGGGCCGCCGGCCACGCCGAGCGCGCCGGCCGCTCGCCCTACTTCTGCTCCGGATGCCCGCACAACACCTCGACCAAGGTGCCCGACGGCGCTCGCGCCATGCCCGGGATCGGCTGCCATGCCATGACGGAAATCCCCGGCCGCACCACCGACGGCCAGGTGGCGATGGGCGGCGAGGGCGTGCCGTGGATCGGCCAGATGCCCTTCGCCAACGACAAACACGTCTTCGCCAACATGGGCGACGGCACCTACTTCCACTCCGGCATCCTGGCGATCCGCCAGGCGGTGTCGGCGAAGGCGCCGATCACCTACAAGATCCTCTTCAACGACGCCGTCGCCATGACCGGCGGCCAGGCCCACGACGGGCCGCTGACGGTGCCGATCCTCACCCGCCAGCTCGCCGCGGAGGGCGTCGAGAGGATCGTCGTCGTCACCGACGAGCCCGAGCGCTACGACGGCCGCCACGACCTGCCGGCCGGCACGCCGGTGGCGCACCGCGACGACCTCATGCCGATCCAGGCCGAGCTCGCCGCCTATCCCGGCGTCTCCGTCCTCGTCTACGACCAGACCTGCGCTGCCGAGAAGCGCCGCCGCCGCAAGCGCGGCCTGATGCCCGATCCGGACAAGCGCCTTACCATCAACCCGCGGGTCTGCGAGGGCTGCGGTGACTGCTCGGTGCAGTCTAACTGCATCTCGGTCGAGCCGCTCGCCACCGCCTTCGGCGAGAAGCGGGTGATCAACCAGTCGAGCTGCAACAAGGATTTCTCCTGCGTCGAGGGCTTCTGTCCGTCCTTTGTCTGGGTCGACGGTGCGAAGCTCCGGGCCGCGGACGGGGCGGGCCTCGATGTCGCCGGGCTCGCCGCGAAGCTGCCGCTACCGACGCCGCCGGCCCTCGACCGCACGCTCAACCTCTTGGTCGCCGGCATCGGCGGCATGGGTGTCACCACCGTCGGCGCGACGCTTGCGATGGCGGCCCACATCGACGGCATCAACGCCTCTACCCTCGACATGACCGGTCTCGCCCAGAAGGGCGGTCCGGTCACCTCGCACGTCCGCTTCGCCGCCCGCAACGCGGCGATCGAGGGCCCGCGCATCCCGCCGACGATGCTCGACGCGTTGGTCGCCTCCGACATGGTCGTCGCCAGCACCGGCGAGACCCTGGCGCTGCTCGATCGCCGCCGGACGCTCGCCGTGGTCAACACCCACGTCGCGCCGACGGCCGAGTTCGCCATGCGCCAGACGCTCTCCTTCGACGCGGGCAAGATGGCGCGCACGCTGCGCGAGGGCACCCACGACTTCATCGGCCTTGACGCCGTCGCCGTCGCCGAGGCGGTGTTCGGCGATGCGATCTTCACCAACATGCTTCTGGTCGGCCTCGCCTGGCAGACCGGCGCGCTGCCGCTGTCGATCGAGGCGATCGAGACCGCCATCCGCCTGAACGGCGCTGCGGTCGACAAGAACATCAAGGCCTTCCATGCCGGCCGCGTGCTGGCCGCCGACCCGCAGGCGATCCTGGCGGCACTGCCGAAGCCGGCGCAGGTGCCCGTGATGGGGCCCGAGGAGCGCATCGACTTCCTCGCCGCCGAGCTCGAGGCCTATCAGGACACCGCCTATGCGCGGAGCTTCCGCGACCTCGTCCTGCGCGTTCGCGAGGCCGATGCGGCCCGCGGCGCCGGCGGCGGCCGCCTCGCCGGCCACGTGGTCGAGAGCCTCTACCGCGTCATGGCCTACAAGGACGAGTACGAGGTCGCCCGCCTCTATGCCGACCCCGCCTTCCGCGCTGGACTGGAGCGGCAGTTCTCCGGCTTTGGCCGCCTGCGCGTCATGCTGGCGCCGCCGCTCCTGTCGCGTCCCGATCCGGTGACGGGGCGGGCGAAGAAGCGCGCCTTCGGGCCGTGGATCTTCACCGCCTTCGCCTGGCTCGCGAGGGGCAAGGGCCTGCGCGGCACCGCCCTCGATCCGTTCGGCTACACCGCCGAGCGGCGCGCCGAGCGGGCGGCGATCGACGCCTACCGGGCGGACATCGCCCTCATCCTCGAGCGGCTCGGGCAGGCCGACTACGGCCTCCTCTGCGAGCTGGCGCGCCTGCCCCAGGACGTGCGCGGCTACGGGCCGGTGAAGGAGGGTCGCCGGGCCGTGGCGTCGGAACGGCGGGCGGCCCTGCTGCAGCGGCTCGCGGCGCCGGCGGCCGGCGCCGGGGCTCCGGTGCTCGACGCCGCGGAGTGACGCGCCGCTTGCAGTCGCCGGTCGTTTGCGCCACTTGGGGCGGGGCCTGCGGGCCGCGACCGTCCCGGGAGGAGCGATGACCGACGAGGAGCGCCGCGCGAGCGGCATGGCGGTGCGGCGTGCCGTGCTCGGCAACGCCCACGTCGACCGCGCCGAATCCCGCAAGACGCCGTTCACCAGCGAATTCCAGGACCTCATCACGCGCTATGCGTGGGGCGAGATCTGGACGCGCCCGGGCCTCGACCGCAAGACCCGCTCGTGCATGACGCTGTCGATGATGATCGCGCTCAACCGCCCCGACGAGTTCCGCCTGCACGTGCGGGCCGCGGTCAACAACGGGCTCGGCCGCGACGAGATCAAGGAAGTGATCCTGCAGGCCGCCGTCTACTGCGGCGTGCCGGCGGCCAACGCCGCGTTCCATCTCGCCGAGGAGGTCTTCCGCGAGATCGACGCCGCCGGCCGGCCGGCGTGATTGTGGTCCTGGACCCACGCGGACGCATAGCGGGGATGCGGCTGCCGCGCTTGTGGGCTGGGGCTGCAGCGTCTATCGGGATGTGACAATGACAAGAGCGTGACCTCCCCGCTTCGGGACGCACGACGAGCGCCGTCGTTCGCAACGGCCGACGGCAGGGCAGGACACCATCAAGGACGCGGCATGGACCTCAGGGACCTGATCCGTACCATTCCCGACTATCCGAAGCCGGGCATCCAGTTCCGGGACATCACGACGCTGATCGCCAATCCTGTCGGCCTGCGCGCCGCCGTGGACGGCCTCGTCTGGCCGTTCCTCACCGCCCGCGTCGACCTCGTCGCCGGCATCGAGGCGCGTGGCTTCATTCTCGGCGGCGCCGTGGCGCACGAACTCGGCCGCGGCTTCGTGCCGATCCGCAAGAAGGGCAAGCTGCCCGCCAAGACGATCGGCCAGGACTACCAGCTCGAATACGGCATCGACACCATCGAGATCCACGCCGATGCCATCAAGCCGGGCGACCGGGTGCTCGTCGTCGACGACCTGATCGCCACCGGCGGCACCGCCGAGGCGGCGATCGAGCTCGTCCGCCGTTCCGGCGGCGAGGTCGTCGCCGCCGCCTTCGTCGTCGACCTGCCGGATCTCGGCGGCGCGGACCGTCTGCGGGACAAGGGCGTCGTGGTGCGCACGCTCGTCGCCTTCGAGGGAGATTGATCCGATGATGGTGCTCCGCTCGGCCCCGCCGTCGCCCTTCGCCCGCAAGGTGCGCATCGGCGCCGCCCTCGTCGGTCTCGAGGACCGCATCACCCTCGAGAACACCGATGTCCGCGCCCCCGACCCCGCCTTCTTCGCCGAGAACCCAGTCGGCAAGCTGCCGGTGCTGGTGCTGGAGGACGGCAGTTCGCTCTACGATTCCCGCGTCATCCTCGAGTACCTCGACCACCTCGCGGGTGGCGGCCGCCTCATTCCGACCGAGCCGGCCGAGCGCTTCGCGGCGCTGAAACTGCAGGCGCTCGCCGACGCCATGATGGAAGCGGCGCTCCTGCAGATTTACGAGGTTCGCTACCGGCCGGAGGCGCGGCGCCACGCCGAATGGGTGCGCTGGCAGGAGGGCAAGGTGGCGCGGGCGCTCGATGCGCTCCAGAAGGCGCCGCCGCTCCATCCCGAGCGGGCCGACGTCGGCCGCATCGCGCTCGCCTGCGCCCTCGGCTATCTCGACCTGCGCTTCGACGGCCGCTGGCGCCGCGAACACCCGAAGCTTGTCCGCTTCCTCGACGGCTTCGCCGCCGCGGTGCCGGCCTACGAGGCGACGAGCCCCCTCGGCTGAGCGGTCGTGCGCGGCTGCCAGGCGCGCCGGTCCCGCCGGCGTCCACGAACGAGAACGGCCCGGCGGGGATGCCGCCGGGCCGTCCCGTCGATGGCTCTGGGTTCGGTCAGAACTTGTAGGCGACGCCGGCGCGGACGACGCTGGTATTGAGGTCGACGCCCTTGGCGTTGATCTTGTTGTAGTCCTGCTTGCCGTAGCCGGCATAGAGGTACTCGCCGCGGGCGACGATGTTCTCGGTGATGGCGCCCTCGACGCCGGCGCCAAGCGTCCAGCCGACGTGCGTCTGGCCTTCCGAGCCGCGGGCCTGCTTCTTCATGTTGTTGCCGGCAAAGGCGACGCCGCCGGTGCCGTAGACGAGGATGCGGTCGAAGGCGGCGCCGGCGCGGGCGCGGATCGTGCCCTGCCAGTCGGTGCGCGCCTCGTACTTGCGGCCGCCGATGCTGCGGTCGCCGGAGATGTCGGACCAGGAGATGTCGGCCTCGCCGCCGAGCACGAAGTTCGGCGTCAGCTGGGCGTTGTAGCCGCCATAGAGGCCGCCGATGACGCCGTCGGTGTCGATGCCACGGCGGCTGCCCTTGATCTTGCCGCGCGTCTCGCCCCAGCCGTAGCCGATCTGGGCGCCGACATAGGGGCCGGCCCAGCTGAACACCGTCGGGCCGTAGACCTCGGGGGCCACCGGCGCGACCGGGTCATAGAGATCGGCGGAGATCGCCGGCGAGGCGATCAGGACGGTCGCAGCCGCAGCGGCGGCAATCAGGTGCTTCATGGCATTCACTCCAGTACGCGGCGCCGATATCTGCTTTCAGATCATCACGTGACGACATCGCGCGATGATCGTGGCTGTCAAAATGCATCAGCCCGGCAGGGTTGGTTGCAAAGTCGTGGTCATTGCTTGGCATGATTAAGCGCTGCCAAACGGGAGACGCAAGATTTTCCGTGAATTGCTGCGAGCCTTGGTGAACCACGAGTTAATGCCGATGCGTCAGGGGGCTGGTCCGGAACGAAAAAGGGCCCCGACGACGCCGTCGGGGCCCTTCGATCTTTCGCCGGCACCCGTCGGGTGCCGCGCGCCGCCGTGTCAGAACTTGTAGGCGACGCCGGCGCGGATGATGTTGTCGTTGAAGTCCGACTTCACCCGCGTGCCGCCGATGTTCGACGAATCGCTGCCGAAGTCGACGTACTGGTACTCGAGGCGGCCGACGATGTTGTCGGTGAAGGCCGTCTCGACACCGGCGCCGAGGGTCCAGCCGACCTTGTTCTTCGTCTCGCTGCCGGCGCCACGGACCTTGGTCTCGAGGTCAGCGAAGGCGACACCACCGGTGCCGTAGACGAGGAAGCGGTCGAAGGTGCCGCCGACGCGGGCGCGGATCGTCGACATCCAGGTGTTGTCCTGGCTGATGCGCGAACCGCCGACGCGACCGTCACCGCTCTGGCCGGTGAAGACGAAGTCCGCCTCCGCACCGATCAGGAAGTTCGGGTGGACCTGGAAGTTGTAGCCGGCGTAGATGCCGCCGAGGACGCCGTCGAGGTCGATGTCGCGCGAGCGACCACCGGTGCGGGTTTCGGCCTGGCCGAAGCCGTAGCCGACGGTGGCACCGACATAGGGACCGGTCCAGTTGAACACGGTCGCACCGTAGACCTCGGGGGTCACTTCGGTGAGCGCCGGCTCGGGCAGGTCGGCGGCGAGAGCCGGGCCGGCCAGGCCGAGCAGGGCGGCCGAGGAGAGTAGCAGTCGTTTCATGTCTTCGACTCCAAGCACGCGGTACAGCGGAAGCGGCGGTGACCGGCCGAACCGGTCGGGGCGCGTCGTCGCGTCCGTCGGGAACGAGAGCGCACGGCAAGGGTTCCGCGGCGCCGCCCGGTTCGTAGAGACCGTGGGAGTCCGGCCACAGAAGGGCGCGATTGCGGCGCCTCCTGCCACACACGTGGCGGTCAGAGGTCGGCGTTTCCAGGGATTCCGGGGCTCTTGCCGAGTTCAAGGCCCACCCGGGCCAGCACAGGCGCCAAGGCGGCGAGGAGCGGCTCCGCCGGATGCGCCGCCATCGGCCGAATTGCGGCGAACGCTTCCGCCAGTGACTGTGGCGTGACGGCCACAACGCCCATCCGCCGGATCAGGCCCTGCGATGCCAGATGATCGAAGGCCTCGTCGTCGCGCGTCGGACGTCGGTCGGCCGGGGCGAGCGTCACCACCGGCCGGCGCGCGGCGACGGCCTCGAAGACCATGGTGGCGGAGTCGTCGGTGACGAGCAGGGCGTCGGCGCCGAAGAAGTGGTCGAGTGGCACGGCCGGTGCCCGGCCGAAGATCGCCAGCGTCTCGACCGCGCCGGTCGCGGCGAGCGCCTGGAGCGCCGCGATGGCTTCGGACGGTGTGCGTCGCGAGGTGGTGATGTGCAGCCGGACACCGGTTGCCGAGGCGATATGGCCGAGCCGGGCGGCGAGGGCGGTCCAGTCGGTCTCGCTCCAGCGGTGGCTCGGGGTCGGACCGCCGACCAGCACGCCGAGGCTGGCGCCGGCAAGGTCGTCGGCGGTCGCGATCGGGTGGGGAGACGGCAGGCGGTCGGGGTCGATCAGCGTCGGCTTCGCCGCGAGCACGTGCCGCGGCCGCGAGGCGTGGCTCGGGAAGGTGGTCAGCACGGCGGCGAAGTCGTCCTCGGCGAGGTCGCGGATCGTGCCGATGAAGACGTTGGGCGCGCCGGTCAACCGTTGGGCGAGCACGATCGCCGCCAGGGTGTCCGACCCCGCCGAGACAATGAGATCCGGTCGGCCGATCGCTGCGCCTCCGAGCCCGCAGGCGAGCCGCAGCAACAGCGCCGGCGGCACGTGCGCCCGCACGAGCCAACGCAGGAGCGTGCCGTTGAGGACGGGGCGCGGGCGCACCTCGAGGCGGCGCACCCGCACATCGCGGCGTCGCGCCAGGGCGGCGGCGAGGCCCTCGCTCTGGCGGAAGTGGCCTGGGCGGGCGTCGGCGAAGATCAGGATGTCCACGTCGGCCTGCAGGTCGGAGGAGGCGGTTGGGCGCCGCTGCGGTGCGACGCGATCCTAGAGCATATCCCGCTCCCGGGGAGCAGATCGGGGCGGGCTTTGCGCCCGGCGGCCGGGCCGCCGCCGGGGTAACGCCCTCGATCAGCCCGCCACGGGCGGCCGCGCCGGTGGCGCGAGCAGCCGCTCGACCTCCGCCCGGAGACGCGTGCGGGCCCGGTGCAGCAGCACCCGCTGGTTCTGCGGCGTGATCTCGAGCAGGCGGCAGACCTCCGCCGTCTCGACCTCCTCGACGTCGCACAGGAGCAGCACCGCCCGCTGCATCGGGGCGAGGTGCTCGATCGCCGCCGAGACGTGGTCCCACAGCTGCCGCCCGGCGACGATGCGCTCCGGGTCGAGGCCGTCGAGGCGGGGCGGCGGCAGCCGCCAGTGACCGTCGCTGCGGAAGCGGTCGTCGAGGTCGCCGTCATCCTCCTCGAACGAGGCGACGAGCACGGTGCGGGCATCGCGGCGGACCCGCGTGCGGGCGCGGTTGAGGACGATCGCGGCGAGCCACGTCGATAGCCGCGCGGTGCCGTGGAAGCCGTCGATGGCGCCGATCGCCGCCGTCCAGGCGTCCTGCGCCACCTCCTCGGCGGACGCGGCGTTGCCGATGATGCCGGCGGCGAGAGCCACCAGCGTCGCGTGATGCCGCTGCACCACCGCCCGCCAGGCCGACGGCTCGCGGCGGCGCAGGCGCGCCACGAGGTCGGCGGCTTCGGGCTCAGGCGACATCGGCGGCACGATCCCTCGCGAGCGCCCGCCCTGTCGGGCGCCCGGCGCCCGAGGATGGTGCGCGCCGATTGCGTCGCCGGGAAGCCCGACAAGGGACGGATGGCCCTCGCCGACGGGCGACGGATCAGCGCGGCGGGGCGACGCCGTGGCGCTTGGCGAGCTCGCGGGCGATGACGAGCTGCTGGATCTGGCTCGTGCCCTCGTAGAGGCGGAGCAGCCGGACGTCGCGGTAGAAGCGCTCGATCGGGTACTCGGCCATGTAGCCGGCACCGCCGAACACCTGGACGATGCGGTCGGCGACGCGGCCGACCATCTCGGTGGCGTAAAGCTTGGAGGCGGAGGCCTCGAGGATCGCCTTGCCGTCGCGGTCGTAGGCGTCGGCCGAGGCGCGCACGAGGGCCTGTGCGGCGAGGCGTTCCACCTCGCAGTCGGCGAGCAGCGCCTGCACCAGCTGGAACTCGGCGATCGGCTTGCCGAACTGCTTGCGCTCGGCGGCGTAGCGGACGCCCTCCTCGACAAGGCGGCCGGCGTTGCCGACGGCGGTGGCGGCGATGTTGAGGCGGCCGCGGTCGAGCACGCGCATGGCGATGGAGAAACCCTCGCCCGGCGCGCCGAGACGGTTCTCCACCGGCACGCGGACGTTGTCGAAGGTGACGTCGGCGGTCTTGGCGCCGCGCTGGCCCATCTTGCGGTCGGGCTTGCCGACGGTGAGGCCGGGCAGGCCCGCCGGCACCAGGAAGGCGCTGATGCCCGCCGCCCCCGGCTTGTCCTCGCTCCGCGCCATCACCGTGAAGAGGTCGGCCACCGGCGCGTTGGTGATGTAGCGCTTGCCGCCGTTCAGCACGTAGTGGTCGCCGTCGAGGCGGGCGGTGGTGCGCAGCCCGGCGGCGTCGGAGCCGGCCTCGGGCTCGGTCAGGGCGAAGGAGCCGATCATCTCGCCCGACGCGAGCCTGGTCAGATAGCGCTGCTTCTGCTCTTCCGCGCCGGCGAGGATGAGGCCGCGGGCGCCGATGCCGATGTTGGTGCCGAAGACGGAGCGGAAGGCCGGCGAGGTGCGGCCGAACACCATCATCAGCTCGCATTCCTGCCGGCAGGTGACGCCGAGCCCGCCGTATTCGGTCGGCGCCGTCAGCCCGAACAGGCCGAGGTCGCGCATCTCGGCGACCAGGTCCGCCGGCACCGCGTCGTCCTCGTCGACCTGTCGCTCCATCGGCACCAGCCGGTCGCGCACGAAGCGGTCGACGGCGTCGATCAGGGCGGCGAAGGTGTCGTCGTCGGGATGGTCGGTGGACTGGCTGGTCACGGGTGGCTCCGGCTATCCTCGGGCGGCGTCTGACGCGCGCCGCTCGCGGACGTTCCTAGCGCCGGCGAGGGCGAGGCGCCACCCGGCCGGGACCTTGATCCGCGATCCATGATCACGGTCGAAGGGTGGGCTTCGCGCGCTCCGGCCACGTTTCGTGATCCGTGATCACACCCCGAGATACGCCTCGCGCACCTTCGGGTCGTCGAGGAGGGCGCGGCCAGTGCCGGTCAGCGTCACGGTGCCGAGCTCCAGCACGTAGCCGCGGTCGGCGATGGCGAGTGCGGCGGCGGCGTTCTGCTCGACGAGCAGCACCGTCATGCCCTCAGAGCGCAGGCGAGTGATGGCGGCGAGGATCTGGTCGACGATCACCGGTGCGAGCCCGAGCGAGGGCTCGTCCAGCAGCAGCAGCTTCGGCGCCGCCATCAGGGCACGGCCGATCGCCAGCATCTGCTGCTGGCCGCCCGACAGCGAGCCCGCCGCCTGGCGGCGCCGCTCCTTCAGGATCGGAAACAGCGTGAAGCAGCGCTCGAGGTCGGCCGTCGCGGCCGCAGCCCCGTCGCGCCGCCGGTAGCCGCCGAGGCGGAGGTTGTCCTCGACCGACAGCGGCGCGAACACCTGCCGGCCCTCCGGCGACTGCGAGATGCCCCGCGCCACGCGCACGTGCGACGCCAGACGCTCGATCGGCTGGCCCTCGAAGACGATGCGGCCGGCGGCGGCGGGCTCGATGCCGGAGATGGTGCGGAGGAGCGTCGTCTTGCCGGCGCCATTCGCGCCGACCAGCGCCACGATCTCGCCGGCGCCGACGGTGAGGTCGACGCCCTTCAGCGCCTCGATGCGGCCGTAGCGCGCCTTCAGGCCCTCAACGGTCAGCACGCGCCGCCTCCGTCTCCCCGTGGCTGCCGAGATAGGCCTCGATGACGCGCGGGTCGGCGCGCACCTCCGCCGGCGTTCCGACGACGAGGGGCTTGCCCTGCACCAGCACGAGGATGCGCGAGGAGATCTTCATCACGAGCTTCATGTCGTGCTCGACCAGCACCACGGCGACGCCACCCTCCGCCACCGCGTGGATCAACTGGTCGATCTCCTCGGTCTCCACCGCGTTGCAGCCGGCGGCGGGCTCGTCGAGCAAGAGCACCTTCGGCTCGGTGGCGAGCGCGCGGGCGATCTCGAGGCGCTTCAGGGCGCCGTAGGGGAGCGCACCGGCGGGCTGGTCGGCGAGGTCGGCGAGGCCGACGCGGTCGAGCAGGGCCAACGCCGCCGCCCGCGTGGCGCGGTTCTGCCGGCCGACCGAGGGCAGCGCCAGAAGGTCGGCGAAGAAGCCGGTCTTCTCGGCCATGTGGCGGCCGACCATGACGTTTTCGACCGCCGTCATGCGGAAGAAGATCTGCAGGTTCTGGAAGGTGCGCGACAGGCCGCGACGGGCGAGGCGGGCGGGGGCGAGCCCCGTCGCCTCCTGGCCTGCGATGCGCACGCGGCCCGAGGTCGGCCGGTAGAGCCCGGAGACGATGTTGAACAGCGTCGTCTTGCCGGCGCCGTTCGGGCCGATGATCGAGAACACCTCGCCCGGGTGGGCGCGGAAGCTGACGCCGTCCAGCGCCCGGATGCCGCCAAAGGAGATGCCGACGCCGTCGACCTCCAGCGCCGCCGCGTTCGAGGTGCGCGTCGCCGTCATCGCCGCATCCCGCGGAAGAGGCCGATCAGGCCCGGCACGATGCCCTGCCGGAGGAAGATCATGAACACCATGATGAGGAGGCCGAGCACCGCCGTCTCGTATTCCTGCAGCACCGTCAGGGCCTGCGGCAGGGCGACCAGGATCGCCGCGCCGACGAGGGCGCCGACCACCGAGCCCATGCCGCCGATCACCACCATCGTCACGAACTCGACCGAGTGCATGAAGCTCGCCGTGTCCGGCGTGACGAAGCCGTTCATCAGCGCGAGCAGCGCGCCCGAGGTGGCGGCATAGACGGCGGCGACGACGAAGGCGGTGAGCTTGAGCCGCGCCGCGTCGACGCCGACCACCGACGCGGCGACCTCGCTGTCGTGCAGCGCGCGCAAGGCGCGACCCGTCGGGCTCGCCTCGAGGTTCAGCGCCAGCGCCACGCCGATGATCAGCGCCACGCCGGTGATCCAGTACCAGGTGAGCGCGCCGGTGACGCGCCAGCCAAACAGCTCGACCCGCTCCACCGGCATGCCGTCCGGACCACCGGTCCAGGCGCTCTCGCTGGTCAGCACGAGCGCGAGCAGCAGGCCGAAGCCGAGGGTGGCGACGGCGAGGTAGTAGCCCTTCAGCCGGAAGATCGGCTTGCCGACGATCCAGGCGACGAGGGCCGACAGCGCGATGCCGGCGAGCGCCGAGGGGATCGGCGGCACGCCGAGGTGGGTCGGCCCGATCGCCACTGCATAGGCACCGATGCCGAGGAAGGCGGCGTGGCCGAGGCTGACCTGCCCGGCGAGCCCCATCAGAAGGTTGAGGCCGACGACGGCGAGCCCCGAGGTCCACACTAGCGAGGCGACGCGGAGGTAGTAGTTCGACGGGAACACGAGCGGCAGCACCGCCACCACCACCGTCACGAAGACAAGCGAGACGAGGCGCGGCGACCAGGTGCGGCGGCTAGGGGGCGACGTTGCGGCGGCGTCCGTCATCTCACACCCGCTCGACGCTGCGGCCGCCGAACAGGCCGCGCGGCATGACGAAGAGGACGACGAGGATGGCGATGAAGGAGAAGCCGTCCTTGTAGACCGACGAGATGTAGCCGGCGCCGAACGCCTCGATGAGGCCGAGCAGCAGGCCGCCGACGACGGCGCCGAGGGGGCTTCCCATGCCGCCGAGCATCGCCGCGGCAAAACCCTTCAGCGTCATGATGGTGCCGAGGTCGAAGCGCGTCAGGGTGATCGGGGTCGCGAGCACGCCGGCGAGCGCGCCGATCGAAGCCGAGACGCCGAAGGCGATCGCCAGGATGACGGCGGTGTTGATGCCGACCAAGCGCGCACCGAGGCGGTTCGCCGCCGTCGCCAGCACGGCCTTGCCAATGAGCGTGCGCTCGAGGAACAGCCACAGCGCCACGAACACCGCGAGCCCGCCGCCGAGCACCCAAAGGCTCTGGGGCAGGAGCGTCGCGCCGAGGATCTCGATCGGCCGGTCGCCGGAGAAGGCGGGCAGCTGGTGGAACTGCTTGTCGAAGACGATCTGCGCGACGCCGCGGATGAACATCGAGGCGCCGATGGTGATGATGATCAGGGTCACCGGCGAGGCGCCGCGCGCCGGCTCGATGGCGAGGCGGTGCAGGAGCAGGCCGACGATCACCGCCGTCAGGATGGCGATGATGGCGGCGAGCGGCAGCGGCACGCCGGTGGCGTAGAGGAACACCGTCGACATGCCGCCGATCATCACGAAGTCGCCCTGGGCGAAATTGACGACGTCGGAGGCGTTGTAGATCAGCGTGAAGCCGAGCGCGACGAGCGCGTAGACCGCGCCCACCGTCAGCCCTGAGAAGGCGAACTGCAGAAATTCCGCCATGACCGGTTTCGCCGCCGCGTTCGGATCGGGAAGGGGCGCGCGCCGCGTCGGCCGCGGCGCGCCAGGGGCCGGATCAGTCCGTGGATCGGGCCGTCGGGATCAGCCGCCGGTCTCGACCAGCGTCCAGTCGCCGTCCTTGATCTCGAGCATGCGGAAGGAATCGACCTTCAGCCCGAGATGGTCGGTCGGCGACATCGTGAAGACGCCGCTGGTGCCGACGAAGCCGGCGGTGGCCTCGAGCGCGTCGCGGATGGCGTCGGGCTCGGTGGAATTCGCCTTCTGGATCGCCGCGACGAGCAGGTGCAGGCCGTCATAGGCATAGCCGCCGAAGGTCGACACCGGCTGGCCGGTCTTCTCCTCGTAGAGTTTCTTGTACTCCACGACGACCGGCTTCTGCTGGTCGGTGTCGGGCAGCTTCTCGGCCACGGCGAGTGCCGGCGAGGGAAGGCGCACGCCTTCCGCCGCCGGGCCGGCGAGATCGATAAAGCTCTTCGAGGCGACGCCGTGGCTCTGGTAGAGCGGCAGGCCGATGCCGAGCTGGGCGTAGTTGCGGGTGACGATCGCCGGGCCCTGGCCGAAGCCGGGGTTGACCACCGTCTGCACGCCCGCCGCGTTCTTCACCTTGGTGAGCTGCGGCGTCATGTCGGAATCGGTCGGGCCGTAGCTCTCGTCGGCGACGATCTCGATGCCGAAGTTGCCGACCACCGCCATGCACTGCGCCCGCATCGACTTGCCGAAGCCGTCGGTGCCGGAGATCAGGCCGACCTTGGTGAAGCCGCGCGCCTTGATGTCGGCGAAGATCTTCTCGCAGGCCATGCGGTCGGTGTGCGGCGTCTTGAAGACGTATTCGCGCACCGGCTCGATGATCTCGACGGCGCCAGCGAGCGAGATGAACGGCACCGAGGCGTCCTCGAACACCGGCATCATCGCCATCGTCGTGCCGGTGGTGGTGCCGCCGACCATGGCGACGACCTCGTCGTCCTCGATCAGGCGGGTGGCGAAGGTGCGCGCCTTGTTGGCGTCGCCGCCATCGTCATAGAGCACCAGCTCGAGCGGCCGGCCGAGCACGCCGCCGGCGGAGTTGATGCGCTCGACATACATCTCGAGCGTCCGCTTCTCGGGGTCGCCGAGGAAGGCGGCCGGGCCGGTGGCCGACAGCACGGAGCCGATCTTGATCGGGTCGGCGGCAAGCGCCGCGCCGGCGAGGCCGGCAACGGCCAGCGCCGAGACGCCGAGGCCGAGAAGGCGGGAAGCGAGCTTGGACATCGGGTTTCCTCCGAAACGGGGTTTTTGGCTTGTTTTTGGTCTTGGTCGCTCAGGCGGCGACGGGGGTGCGGATGCCGACGACGCGGAAGCGGCCGGCGACGAAGGCGGTGTCGGTGAGGCAGGCGTTGCCGGCCGGGTTGGCGCCGGTGACGTGGAAGTCGGAGAAGGCGGCCGACTGGTTGACGTAGAGCCCGCCGGTGAGGTTGACCGACAGCGCCACGCCGGCATCGGCAAACGCCGCCGAGGCCGCTTCGATCACGGCGTCGTCGGTCGAGTAGACGGCGGCGGTGATGGCGCCGCGGGTCTTCGCCGAGTGGGCGGCGCGGGCGATCGAGTCGGCCGTGTCCGTGGTCTTCACGACGAAGGCGATCGGCCCGAAGCGCTCTTCCAGGTAGGCGTCCTCGGCGGCCGCATCGACGGCGAGGAGCAGCGGCGTCGCGGTGCGGGCCTTGGCGAGGGCGGGCGCGTCGACGGGGGCGCTGTCGCGGACGACGGTGCCGAGCGAACGGGCGGCTTTGATCCGGGCGAGGGTCGCCGGGTTCTGCACCGCGCCGAGCACGCCGGCGGCACGATCGGGGTCGGACAGCAGCCCGTCGATCGCCTTGCCGAGGCCGGCGGCGACCTCGTCGAAGCTCTTGTGTCCTTCGTCGGTGTCGATGCCGCCGGCGGGCACGAACAGGTTCTGCGGCGCCGTGCACATCTGGCCGGAATAGAGCGACAGCGAGAAGGCGAGGTTCTGGCACATCCCCTTGAAGCTCGCCGTGCCGTCGATGACGACGGGGTTCACCCCCGCCTCCTCGGTGTAGACGAGCGCCTGGCGGACGTTCTCGCGCAGCCAGCGGCCGAACACCGGCGAGCCGGTGAAGTCGACGATGCCGACGTCCGCGTGGGTGGCGAGCGCCTTTGTCAGCGGCGCCTCGACCGTGTCGGCGGCGAGCGTCACGACGTTCGGATCGAAGCCCGCCTCCGTCAGCACGTCGCGGGCGATCTTCACGGTGATGGCGAGCGGCAGGATGGCGCCGGGGTGCGGCTTGACGATCACCGCGTTGCCGGTGACGAGGCTCGCGAACAGGCCGGGATAGCCGTTCCAGGTCGGGAAGGTGGCGCAGCCAATGACGAGGCCGACGCCGCGCGGCACCAGCCGGAAGGCCTTGTCGAGCGCCACGGTGCCCTTGCCGGCGGGCTTCTCCCAGCGCACCGCGCCGGGCACCCGCTTCATCTCGGCGAACGCATAAGCAACCGCCTCGAGGCCGCGGTCCTGGGCGTGCGGGCCACCGGCCTGGAAGGCCATGATGAACGACTGGCCGGTGGTGTGGCTGACGGCTTCGGCGATCAGGAAGCTCTGCTTGTTGAGGCGGGCGAGGATCTCCAGCGCCACGCCGGCGCGATCCTCCGGCGAGGCCGCCGCCCACGCCTTGCCGGCCGCCTTGGCCGCCGCGACCAGCGCATCCGGGTCGGCGGCGGGGTAGGAGACGCCGAGCGGGCGGCCATAGGGCGACACCTCGGCGCCGACGCGGGCGGAGGTTGCCGGCTGGTCGAGTTCGAAGGGCCTGTCGAGGAGCGCCTCGAAGGCGGCGGTGCCGTCGGCCTTCGCCGTCTCGCCATAGACGCGCGGGCTCGGGGATTCCGGATAGGCCGACCAGTAGCCGCGCGTCTCCGCCGCCGACAGGGCGGCGTCGAGGGTGGCGCGATGCGCTGCGAAGAAGTCGGACATGTCTCGCCTCCCGGCTCGGTCTCGTCGCCGGCGCGGGTCGGGCCGCACCGGCGGCCGGACGTTGCCGCAGCGCGTGCCGCAGGCCGTCCGGCGGTTCGTCGATCGGGCCGCGCGGTCGCCGGTTTCGTCGCTCGACGATGCCGTTGACTTGCGCCCGATCGCCGACATAATTAACCGGACGATTGGTCAATTCAAGAGGGTTCGTTGTGACCCCCCGACCCGTCGACGACGCGGCCGCCCCCGTTTAAGCCGGAGGACGAGGCCAGCGAGGAGGAGAGGCGCCATGTCCGAGGGATCGACGTCCAAGGGATCGACGTCCGAGGCTGCGAGCGAAGCGGTGGTCCGCGTCGAGCGGCGCGACGGCTGGCGGCTCGTCACGCTGAACCGCCCCGACAAGATCAACGCCTTCAACGAAGCGATGCACCGGGCGCTCGCCGCCGCTTTGGTCGAGGCCGAAAATGACCCCGACTGCCGGGCAATCCTGCTCAACGGCGCCGGCCGCGGCTTCTGCGCCGGCCAGGACCTCGGCGACCGCCGCTTCTCCGAGGACGTCACGCCGGACCTCGGCGCCACCGTCGACGCCTTCTACAACCCGCTGGTGCGCAAGCTCCGCGCTCTGCCGATGCCGGTCGTCTGCGCCGTCCACGGGGTCGCCGCCGGCGCCGGCGCCAACATCGCGCTCGCCTGCGACATCGTCGTGGCCGGCCGCTCGGCGAAGTTCGTCCAGGCCTTCTCGAAGATCGGGCTCGTGCCGGATTCCGGCGGCACCTTCTTCCTGCCGCGGCTGATCGGCGACGCTCGCGCCCGCGCCGCGATGATGCTCGCCGAGACCATCGACGGCGCCACCGCGGAAACTTGGGGCATGATCTGGAAGGCGGTCGAAGACGACCGCGTGCTGGCCGAGGCTGAGGCACTCACCGCCCGCCTCGCCACCCAGCCGACCCAGGCGCATGCGCTGCTGAAGCGGGCGCTGACGGCGTCCGCCGAGAACGGCCTCGACGCCCAGCTCGACCGCGAGCGCGACCTGCAGCGCGAGGCCGGCCGGACGCCGGATTACCGCGAGGGTGTGCGGGCGTTCCTCGACAAGCGCGCGCCGAACTTTTCGGGGAGGAAGGCGTGAGCGACGGTCGCCATCCCCAGGAGATCGCCCGCGCCTGCGCCGACCTGATGTGGGCCGAGGACCGCGCCACCCAGGGCCTCGGCATCCACCTCGACGCCGTGTCGCCGGGGGCGGCGACGCTGTCGATGACGGTCGCCGACCACATGACGAACGGCCACGGCACCTGCCACGGCGGCTACATCTTCGCCCTCGCCGACAGTGCGTTCGCGTTTGCCTGCAACAGCACCAACGAGCGCACCGTCGCGGCGCACTGCTCGATCAGCTTCCTGCGACCGGCCCGGCGCGGCAACCGGCTGGTGGCCGAGGCGACCGAGCGTGCCCGCGAGGGCCGCAGCGGCCTCTATGACGTGCGCGTCACGACCACCGACGGCGAGCTGATCGCTGAGTTCCGCGGCCACTCGCGCACCATCGGCGGCAGCTTCCTACCGACCGAGCCGACCTGACGTCGCTACTTGCCTGACGCCGCAATCCGCCCAGAGAAGCGGACCCGTATTACGAGGAGGACCGCCATGCTCGCCACCGCCCCCCGCTCGCTGCCGGACCTCTCGCCCCGCCCCGGCGACCTCGAGCCGATCGAGACCGCCTCGCGCGACGAGATCGCCGGTCTGCAGCTGAAGCGCCTCGCCTGGACGCTGCGCCACGCCTACGAGAACGTGCCGCACTACCGCCAGGCCTTCGAGGCCGCCGGCGTCCACCCGGACGACTTCCGCACGCTGTCCGACCTCGCGAAGTTCCCCTTCACGACAAAGCACGACCTCCGGGCCAACTACCCCTTCGGCATGTTCGCCGTGCCGCAGGACAAGGTCGCCCGCGTCCACGCCTCGTCGGGCACCACCGGCCGGCCGACGGTCGTCGGCTACACCAAGCGCGACCTCGAGGTCTGGGCCGATGTCGTCGCCCGCTCGATCCGCGCGAGCGGCGGCCGGGCGGGCATGAAGGTGCACGTCGCCTATGGCTACGGCCTGTTCACCGGCGGCCTCGGCGCCCACTACGGGGCGGAGCGGCTCGGCTGCACGGTCATCCCGATGTCCGGCGGCATGACCGAGCGGCAGGTGCAGCTCCTCCAGGACTTCGCCCCCGACATCATCATGGTGACGCCGAGCTACATGCTGGCGATCCTCGACGAGTTCCGCGCCCGCGGCATCGACCCGCGCACGACCTCGCTGAAGGTCGGCATCTTCGGCGCCGAACCGTGGACGGACGCGATGCGCGGCGAGATCGAGGACGCCTTCGCCATGCACGCCGTCGACATCTACGGCCTGTCGGAGGTGATGGGGCCGGGCGTCGCCAACGAGTGCGTCGAGACCAAGGACGGCCTGCACATCTGGGAGGACCACTTCTACCCGGAGGTGATCGACCCGGAGACCGGCGCCGTGCTGCCAGACGGCGAGAAGGGCGAGCTCGTCTTCACCTCCCTCTCCAAGGAGGCGATGCCGGTCATCCGCTACCGCACCCGCGACCTGACGCGGCTCCTGCCCGGCACCGCCCGCTCGATGCGGCGGATGGAGAAGATCACCGGCCGCTCCGACGACATGCTGATCGTGCGGGGCGTGAACCTGTTCCCGACGCAGGTCGAGGAGCAGGTGCTGCGCTGCCCGGGCCTGTCGGGCCATTACCTCATCGAGCTCACCCGCGAGGGGCGGATGGACGAGGTCACCGTCCACGTCGAGGCGCGACCGGACCACAACGACGCCGCCGAGCGGGCGTCCACCGCAGCGCTGCTCTGCCACCACGTCAAGGAGATCGTCGGCGTCACCGTGCGCGTCGCCGTCGCCGACCCGGGCAAGCTCGAGCGCTCCGCCGGCAAGGCGCGCCGCGTCATCGACCGGCGGCCTAAGACCGCCTGAGGCTCCAGCCCTGGTCAAGGTCGGGGCGCGAAGGTTGACAGCCGCGGCGGCGCTGCTGGTATCGAAGCTGCATCGCGACGGCGCGGTGCGAGCGAAAGGCAAGACGCGGCAATGGCGAGACGCCGGGCCCTTGACTACGACGACAAGCGCAAGGCGATCCTCGATCGCTCGGCGGAGCTGTTCGCCGGCCACGGCTACGACGGCGCGTCGATTTCGATGATCGCCGAGGCGTGCGGCGTGTCGAAGGCGCTGCTCTACCACTACTACGGCGACAAGGCCGAGCTGCTCTTCGACGTCATCCGCACCCACCTCGAGGACCTCATCCAGACGGTGGAGGAGGTCGCCGGCGAGAAGGCCGCCGCGCCCGCCGAGGCGCGCCTCGCCGCCCTCTGCACTGCCCTGCTCGACGCCTACCGCGACGCCGACGCCGAGCACCAGGTGCAGATCAACAACCTCCGCCTGCTGCCGCAGGCCCGCCAAGACGACCTACGCGAGCTGGAGCGCCGTCTCGTCGCGGTCTTCGCCGCGGCCGTCGCCGCCGCCGTACCGCGCCTCGCCACGACGCCGGGGCTCGTGAAGCCCGTGACGATGTCGCTCTTCGGCATGCTCAACTGGAGCTATCTGTGGTTCCGCGACGGCGGCGCGCTCTCCCGCGCCGACTATGCGCGGCTGGTGACGCGGCTCGTCGTCGACGGCGGCGAGGCGCTGCCGGCGGCATTCCCAGCCGCACCCGCCGGCCGCCGCCCGCCGCAGGCGGCGGAGTAGCGGCGGCGGTCCTCCCACCGCCTCAGCGGTGGCGGATCCAGGCGGACTTCGTCTGGGTGTAGGAGACGACGCTGTCGAAGCACTTGTCGCGGGCGTTGCCGGATTGCTTCCAGCCGCCGAACGGCTGCGTCATGTCGCCCTCGTCGAACGAGTTCACCCAGACGACGCCGGCCTCGATCTCGCGCACGAGGCGCAGCGCCGTGTCGATGTTCGACGTCCAGATGCCGGCGGCGAGCCCGTAGATGGTGTCGTTGGCGACCGCGATCGCCTCGTCCGGCCCGTTGACGGCGATCACCGCGCCGACGGGGCCGAAGATCTCCTCCCGGACGATGCGCATCGACGGCGTCGCGTCCGAAAACAGCGTCGGGTTGACGTAGGCGCCCTGGCCGTCCGGCGCGTCGCCGCCCATGACGACCCGCGCGCCCTCGTCGCGGCCGGCCTGCAGGTAGCCGAGCACGCGGGCCTTGTGCTCCTCGGTGACGAGCGGGCCGAGGCGCGTCGCCGGGTCGAGCGGGTCGCCCGGCACGAATGCGGCTTGCGCCTGCGCCTTGAACAGGTCGACGAAGTCACCGGCGATCTTCCGGTCGACGATCAGCCGCGAGCCGGCGTTGCAGACCTCGCCCTGGTTGCCGAAGATGCCGTTGACGGCCGACGTCACGGCGCGCTCGAGGTCGGAGACGTCGGCGAGCACGATCTGCGGGCTCTTGCCCCCGCATTCGAGCGCCACCTGCTTCATGTTCGACTGGCCGGCATACTGCAGGATCAGCTTGCCGACCTCGGTCGAGCCGGTGAACGACACCTTGGCGACGTCGGCATGCAGCGCCAGTGCGCGTCCCGCCACCTCGCCGAGGCCATTGACGACGTTGAGCACGCCCGGAGGGCCGCCGGCCTCGACGAAGAGAGCGGCTAGCCTGAGGCAGGACAGCGGCGCCTGCTCGGCCGGCTTCAGCACCACCGTGTTGCCGGCGGCGAGCGCCGGGGCGATCTTCCACACGGCCATCAACAATGGGTAGTTCCACGGCGAGATCGCGCCGACGACGCCGAAGGGCTCGCGCAGCACGCAGTGCAGCACGCCGGCCTCGGTGGCCGTCACCTTGCCGTCGATCTTGTCGATGCACTCGGCCATGAAGCGGATGGTCTTCACCACCTCCGGCAGGTCGACGCCGACCATGTCTGAGATCGGCTTGCCCATGTCGAGGGTGTCGAGCAGCGCGAGCTCGGCGGCGTTCGCCTCGATCCGGTCGGCGAAGCGGTAGAGCACCGCCATGCGGTCGCGGGGGGCGAGCTTCGACCAGACGCCGCTCTTGTAGGCGCGACGGGCGGCCGCGACCGCGCGGTCGATGTCGGCGCCGGTGCCGGCGGACATCTCCGCCAGTGTCTCGCCGGTCGCCGGGTTCACCGTGGCGAAGCGGCCGCCATCCGTGGCGTCGACATAGGCGCCATCGATGAAGAGGCGCGTCTCGAAGCCGAGGGCTGCGGCGCGGGAGACCCAGGCGGCCTTGTCGAGGTCGGGCAGGCGGGCGAGGTGCATGGGAGTTTCCTTCAGGTGCGCCGCGGCACGATCAGCGCGTCGACAGCGACGACGCCGTCCGGCCGCACCAGCACGGGATTGACGTCGATCGCTTCGACGCAGTCGCCGACGGCGGCGGCCAGTACCGAGAAGCGGGCGAGAGCGGCGGCGAGGGCGTCGATGTCGGACTGTGGGGCGCCACGCACGCCGTCGAGCAACGGGCGCAGCCTGAGCCCGTCGATCAGCCGGCGCGCCTCGGCGGCGTCGAACTGGGGCTTGGCGACGGCGGCGTCCTTCAGCACCTCGGCGTGGATGCCGCCGAAGCCGGCGAGCACGATCGGCCCGAAATCCGGATCGCGGGTCATGCCGAAGATCATCTCGACCGATGGTCCGCCGACCATCGCGGCGACGAGCACGCGGGGGCCGAGGCGGGCGCTCATCTCCCGATAAGCGACCCTCACGGCGGCCTCGTCGGCGAGCTTCAGGACGACGCCGCCGACGTCCGACTTGTGGGCGATGCCGGGGGTGGCGGTCTTCAGCACGACGGGCAAGCCGAGCCGGACGGCGGCTGCGGCGGCGTCGTCCTCCGTGTCGGCGAGGGCGTGCGGGACGACGGGGAGACCGAAGTCGGCGAGGAGCGCGAGGGCGGTGGCTTCGTCGAGGTGGAATGTCGACGGTTCGTCACCCTCAGTGCGAACCCTCCCCCCTCGCGGGGGAGGGTAGGGAGGGGGGGGCGCCGCCGATTCATCAGTCGTGTGTCCCTCGGCAGCGCCGCGTTCGTGGAGAGAGTCCTGTTCGCCGCGCTGCCGCGCGGTCACCCCCTCCCGGCCGCTCTGCGGCCGACCTCGCCCCTCAAGGGGGAGGTGGTCGGAGAGGATTTGCCGTGGGGG
>CAMDHY010000011.1 GCA_945898215.1 Pseudoxanthobacter soli DSM 19599
CGGCGGCAAAGGCGGTCGGCACCGGCCGGCCGCCGCGCTTCGGCGTCTTCGCGCACAACACCCACATCCTCAAGGGTGCCAGTCCCGGCACCCTCGTCCTTTTCCGGCACCGCCGCCTGGCATCGCCGGTCACCCCACGCACCCACAAGAAGGAGAAGGCCGCGTGATCAAGCTTCTCGGCCGGCAGACGTCCGGCAACGTCCAGAAGGTCCTGTTCTGCCTCGAGGAAATCGGCGTGCCCTACACGCGCGAGGACTACGGCCGGCAGTTCGGCAACACCCAGAGCGCCGAATACAAGGCGCTGAACCCGACGTCGAAGGTGCCGACGCTTGTCGACGGCGACGTCGTCATCTGGGAATCGAACACCATCCTGCGCTACCTCGCCGCCACCAAGGCCGAGGGCCTGACCGGCGCGACGCCGGCCGAGCGCACCGAGGTGGAGCGCTGGATGGACTTCGTCCTCGCCGCCATCAACCCGGGCTACCTCGCCGCCTTCAAGGAAGCGAAGCTGAAGCCGGAAGAGCGCAGCCCCGGCTATGCGGCGGCCGAGAAGGACCTCGCCGACCAGATGGCGCTGGTCGATGCCCACCTCGCCGGCAGGGACTTCCTGGCGCTCGGCAAGCTCACCATCGCCGACATCGCGCTAGCGCCGATCCTGAAGCGCTGCATGGACTTCCCGATCACCCGGGCCCCGAGCGAGAACATCGCCCGCTGGCTGAAGGGCATCGAGGCCCGCCCGGCCTTCCAGACGGCCACCGGCGCGAAGCCGGCCGCGTCCGCGGCCTAAGAGGAGCCCAAGACGATGCGCACGGTGGCGATCATCGGGCTCGGCACGATGGGCCCGGGCATGGCGGCCCGCCTCGCCCGCGGCGGTCTTGCCGTGCGCGTCCAAGACACGGCGCCGGTGGCGGTGGAGCGGGCGAAGGCCATGCTGCCGCTCGCTCGCGGCGTGCTCGACCGGCTCGGCGTCGCCGTGCCGGACGGCGGCGAGGGCGAGGTGAGCTTCGCCGACGACCTCGCCACCGCGGTGGCCGGTGCCGACCTCGTCATCGAGAACGTGCCGGAGAACCTCGAGGTGAAGGCGGCGGTCTACCGCGCGCTCGATCCGCTGGTGCCGGCCGACACCATCGTCGCCTCCGACACTTCGGGCATCCCGATCACCGAGCTGCAGCGCTTCCTGTCGAACCCGGCCCGCCTCGTCGGCATGCACTGGTCGAACCCGCCGCACATCATCCCGATGATCGAGGTGATCGGCGGCGAGCAGACCGCGCCTGAGACGGTGGAGGCGATCGTCGCCCTGATCCGCCGGCTCGGCCTGCTGCCGGTCGTCGTCAAGAAGGACGTGCCGGGCTTCGTCGAGAACCGCGTGCTCTATGCGCTGCTGCGCGAGGCGATCGACCTCGTCGAGCGCGGCGTCATCGACGCCGAGGGTCTCGACACGGTGGTCTCCTGGGGCATCGGCTACAAGCTCAGCGTCATCGGGCCGATGGCGCTCCTCGACATGGCCGGCCTCGACATCTACCGCTCGGTCTCGAGCTTCCTCAACGCCGACCTCGCCGACCGCAAGGACGTCTCGACCCTCGTCACCGACAAGACCGACGCCGGCAAGCTCGGCATCAAGTCGGGCGAGGGGCTGTTCTCCTACACGCCCGAGCGGGTGGCCGAGTTGCAGGCCGAGCGGGCGAAGCGGCTCGTGGCGGTGCGCCGCGCTCTCGAGGGGCGGGAGTAGGCATGAACGCGCCCGTCGCCGAATGGCAGCCGGTCAAGGTGGCGGCTCCGCTCGCGGCGCTCCGGGCGCTCGCCGGGCTCGTGCTGGTGGCGATGGTGGCGGTCAACGTGGCCAACGCCGTCGCCCGCTACAGCGGCGCCTACGTGCTGGTGGGCGCGGACGAGCTCCTCGTGTTCTCGATGGTCTGGATGGTCATGGTCGGTGCGGTGGTGGCGGTGGCCGAGCGCAGCCACCTCAACCTCGATCTCCTGCCGCTGCGCCTGAAGGGGCGCGCCCGCGCCGCGCTCCTCGTCTTCCAGGAACTGGTGATGGCGGCCGCCTGCGGCTACGCCGCCTTTCAGTCGCTGATGTTCACCCTGAAGATCGGCCGGCTCGGGCAGACGTCGATGGGTCTCGGCGTGCCAATGGCGCTCCCGCACGCGGCGCTTCTGTTCGGCTTTGCCGGTATGGCGATCGTGGCGCTGATCCTCGCCTTCCGTGACGCCGCGAGCCTGGTCGCCGCCCCGGCATCGGCGGAGGCGCGTCGGTGACCTGGACGCTCGTCGCCCTTCCGGTCCTACTTTTGGCGCTCGGCACGCCCGTCTTCGTCGTCTTCCTCGCCGGCGCGGCGGTGACGATCGCCTTCGTGCTGCCGACGCCGCCGATCGCGCTGCACCAGGTGATGTTCGGCGGGCTCGACGCCTACGCCCTCCTCGCGGTGCCCTTCTTCATCTTCGCCGGCGAACTGATGGGGGCCGGGGGCATCGCCGACCGGCTGGTCGCCTGGGTGCTGGCGCTGATCGGCCGGCTGCCCGGCAGCCTCGGCGTCGCCACCGTCGGCGCCTGCACGGCGGTCGGCGCGATCTCGGGCTCGAGTGCTGCGGCTGTCGCCGCCGTCGGCAAGGTGCTGCACCCGAAGCTCATCCGCGACGGCTACCCGCCGGCGACGGCCGTCGGCCTGATCGCCTCGTCCGGCTCGATCGACATCGTCATCCCGCCGTCGATCGCGATGATCCTCTACGGCGCCGCCGCGGAGCAGTCGATCCCGAAGCTGTTCGTCGCCGGCGTGCTGCCCGGCCTGCTGATCGCGCTGATGATGGCGCTCTACGTCGTCGGCTGGGCGAGCCGGCACAACGTCGCGCCGACCGCCGCCTTCCGCTGGGGCGTCTTCCTGGCCGCGAGCCGCGAGGCGGTGTGGGCGCTGCTGATGCCGGTCTTCATCTTCGCCGGCATCTATCTCGGCTGGTTCTCGCCGACGGAAGCCGGTGGTTTCGCCTGCCTCTACGCGATGGTGGTGGCGGTGATCGTCTACCGGACGATGAGCTGGCGCGACGTGCTCGCGGCCGCGACGCGCTCGGCGATGCTGACGGCGCAGATCCTCGTCATCGTGGCGACCGCCGGGGTGTTCTCCTGGCTCCTGACGGTCCAGGGCATCCCGCAGGCGCTGACGGCCTGGATCGCCGCGCTCGAGCTGTCGCCGGTCGGCTTCCTGCTCGCCATCAACATCGTGCTCCTGATCGTCGGCTGCTTCCTCGATCCGACCTCGGCGATCCTGGTGCTGACGCCGCTGCTGCTGCCGGTGGTGACACATCTCGGCATCGACCCGATCCACTTCGGCATCGTCATGACGGTGAACCTCGCGATCGGCATGTTCACGCCGCCGTTCGGACTGAACATCTTCGTCGCCCAGTCCGTCCTGCGCGTGCCGCTGGAGACGATCTACCGGGGCGTGCTGCCGTTCGTCGGCGTGCAGGTGGCGGCGCTCCTGGTGATCACCTATTGGCCGGCGCTTTCGCTGGTCCTGGTCCGTACGATGAGTGGAGGGTAGCCGATGCGGTTCAGCTGGAAGTCTCTCGGAGCGTGTCTCGCGACAGTGGCGGCTTTCCTGCCGGCCGCCCCGGCTTCGGCCGAGGTGGTGATGAAGCTCGCGAGCGCCACCATCAACGACGTGCAGCACGAGTGGCAGAAGGTGTTTGCCACCGAGCTCGCCAAGCGCGTCGGCGACGAGGTGAAGGTCGAGATCTATCCGGCGAGCCAGCTCGGCGCGATCCCGCGCATGGCCGAGGGCGTGCAACTCGGCACGATTGAATCCTTCATCAGCCCGACCTCGTTCCTGTCGCCGGTCGACCCGCGCTTCCAGATCT
Organism: Pseudoxanthobacter soli DSM 19599; assembly: GCA_945898215.1. GTDB lineage: Bacteria > Pseudomonadota > Alphaproteobacteria > Rhizobiales > Segnochrobactraceae > CAMDHY01. Next base: position 3,853 of record CAMDHY010000011.1, read on the forward strand.
ACGACGTGCCGGGGCTATTCTCCTCGCCGCAGGCGGTCGACGCGGTCATTCATGACCCGACCTACCGAGACCACATGGAGACGATGTTCCTCGACCGCGACGTGCGCGTCATCGGGGCGATCTACAACAGCCCGACGGTGGTGCTGACCAAGACCCCGGCGCCGGCGCTCGCCGACCTCAAGGGCCAGAAGATCCGCACCTTCGCCTCGCCGCTGCAGATGAAGCCGATGGAAGCGATCGGCGCGATCCCCGTGCCGCTGGCGCTGTCGGAGGTGATCCCGCAGCTGCAGTCCGGCGGCCTCGACGGCATGCTCGCCGGCATGCCGATCCTCACCGCCTTCAAGTACTATGACGTGGCGAAGTCGGTGACGGACCTGAAGTTCGCCGAGATCGTCTCGGTGTCGCTGGTCAACGAGACCTGGTTCCAGGCGCAGACGCCAGAGATCCAGGCGGCGATCCGCGAGGCGGGCCGCGCCGCCGAGACGGCGGTGTTCCCGTGGGGCGTCGAGAACGTCGCGCGCTCCGAGAAGGTGTGGACTGACAACGGGGGGGAGATCATCGAGCTGCCGGCCGCCGAGCAGCAGGCGATGATGACGCAGTTTCGCGACATCGGCGCCCGGATTGTCGGAGCCGACCCGGCGGTGAAGGCCGAGTACGACATCCTCCTGAAGGTGGTCGAGGAGAAGGCCCCGAAGTGACGACGGCGCTCACCCTCGCGGGCCGGATTGGGGTCGTGGCCGCATCGTCGGCCGCGGCAGGGGCGGGCGCATCGCGCGCCGCACTTCACCGGCAGGCGAGGCGCTCGCCGTCTGGCGCGCAGGCGAGCGCGATGTCGTCGGCCGCGCCCGGCTTTCGGGGCAGGGTGATCTCGGACCGTGTCGCCCAGGAGCGGCCGGCGCGGCCGCACCACAGCCGCTCGATCGGCAGGCGGTCCTGCGACGGGTTGAGGGTGAAGACGGCGCCGTTCGCTGGGTCCCGCCACAGCGGGATCGTCACGGCCTCGCCGGCGGCGACGGTGCCGAGTTCGACGGAGAACCAGTGCGCCACGGCGGCGCCGCAGGCGATCGGCTCGCTGCCGGTGTTGCGGACGGTGACGCTGAGAGCGTCGAGGCCGGCGCTGCCGCGAGCCGCCGGCTCTGCCGCCCCGGCCGCCAACGAGCACAGTATTGCCAAAGGTGGAAGGATCAGAAGAAGACGGTGAAGAGACATCGCCAGCCAATTCATCTTTGAGGATGCGCGTCTTTGCGCGACCTGACGCATAGTATTCAACCTAGGCGCTTGATCTGCAACAATTATTATTTGACATTATGAAGTCATGACTGGTTAGATGGCGGCCGATGCGGCTTCGCCATCGCAAACAGGGGAGTGGGAGATGAGGATGACGGGCTTGAAGCTGAGCGTCAGTGCGATCGCGCTGGCGTTGTCGTTCGGCGCGGTGAACGCGGCCGACGTGAAGTCGATCGCGGTGCTGACGCCGGAGCAGGGGACGGACTTCGGCTGGAACCAGCAGGGCGTCGATGCCGCCAAGGCGGCCGGCGAGAAGACCGGCGTCGAGGTGGTCGTCGCCGAGGGTCTCGGCTACGGCGACGTGCGGCCGACGCTGCGCGAGCTCGCCGCCGACGGCGTCGGGCTGATGATCGCCCACGCCTCGGGCTACAACACGGCCGCCCCCGAGATCGCCGAGGAGACCAAGGTCCCCGTGGCGATCGTCGACACCCCGACCGGCCTGAAGCCCGGCCTCGTCGCCGACTACACGCTGTCGGGCCACGAGGGCGCCTACCTCGCCGGCCGTCTCGCCGCCAAGGTGACGCGCACCGGCACCGTCGGCGTCGTCGTCTCCGGTGAGCCCCCGTCGTGGAACTCGCAGTCGGCCGGCTTCGCCGAGGGCGTCAAGGCGGAGAACCCGAACGTCAAGATCCGCTACGCCGTGATCGGCCCGGCCGCCTATGCCGACGCCGCGGGCGGCAAGCGCGTGACGGAGTCGGTCATCGCGGCCGGCGCCGACGTGATCTTCGGCCAGGGCAACGGCTCCTCCTTCGGGATGCTGCAGGCGGTCGAGACCACCCCGGCCACCGACGGCGGCAAGGTCTGGTTCATCGACGTGATCGGTGACAAGAGCTCGCTCGACAAGGGCAACCTGCTGACCTCGGTCGTCTGGGACATGACGCCGGTCTACGTCGCCATGATCGAAGACCTGAAGGCCGACACCTTCGGCACCAAGAGCTACGCGATCGGCCTCGCCGACGGCTCGGTGAAGCTGCTCGAGACGAAGAACCTGCCCGCCGACAAGTGGGCGGAAGTGATGGCGCTGAAGGACGAGATGATCGCCGGCAAGATCACGGTGACGCCGGAGTTCGACGCCGCCAAGGTGCGCGCCATGATGACGGACGTCGCGGCTCCCTGATCGGCGCCCGACCTCGCAGTCAAGCGTCCCGGCGGGCCTCGTGCCCGCCGGGGCTGCGCCTTTGAGCCATCGCCGGCCCGCCGATCCGGGCATGCGGCAGATGCAGATCACGACCCGAGACTGGAAAGACCGCAGACCATGACGCCTGCCGCCACGGCACGCGCGGCGAGAGCCGCAGCCCCTGCCGTCCCGCTCGTCGAACTCGTCGAGGTGACGAAGCGCTTCCCCGGGGTAGTCGCCAACGACCGGGTCGATCTCGCGCTCCGCCCCGGCGAGGTGCATGTGCTGCTCGGCGAAAACGGCGCCGGCAAGTCGACTTTGATCGGCATCCTCTCCGGCCTGCAGGAGCCCGACGAGGGCGAGATCCGCGTCGACGGGCGGCCGCAGCGCATCACCTCGCCGCGCCATGCGCTGGCGCTCGGCATCGGCACGGTATTCCAGCACGTCATGCTGGTGCCCACCCTGACGGTGGCCGAGAACCTCATCCTCGGCGCGCCCTGGTGGCGGCGCCCGGACAAGGCGGGCCTCGCCGCCAAGGTCGCCGCGATCACTGACAGCTTCGGCCTCGCCGTCGACCTCGAGGCCGTCACCGGCGAGCTGTCGCTCGGCGAGCAGCAGCAGGTCGAGATCGTCCGCGCGCTCTTGCGCGACAGCCGCGTGCTGATCCTCGACGAGGCCACCTCGATGCTGACGCCGAAGGGCATCGACGAGCTCGGCGCGTTGATGCGCCGCCTGGTCGCCCGCGGCCTCGCCGTCATCTTCATCACCCACAAGCTCGGCGAGGCCTTCCGTTTCGGCGACCGCATCTCGGTGCTCCGCCTCGGCCGCAAGGTCGGCGAGATTCCGCCTGAGCGCCTCAACGCTCTCGACGAGGCTGCGGCGACCGAGGAGATCGTCCGGCTGATGTTCGGCGCCGGCGCCGGCGACCCGGACGCCGAGCCGCACGTCGCCCGTACGCTCGCCCCGGCCGCGCCGCTGCTGTCTGTGCGCAACCTCACCGTTTCCGGCGGGGCCGGCATCGTCGGCGTCGAGGACGTCTCCTTCGACATCGCGCCGGGCGAGATCCTCGGCATCGCCGGCATCGACGGCAACGGCCAGAAGCAGCTCGCCGAGGCGATCGCCGGCCAGCGGGTCGCCAGCGCCGGCAGCGTGCTGGTCGACGGCAAGCCGGTCGACCACTTCGACGTCGGCGCCCGCACCCGGGCCGGCCTGCGCTACCTCACCGACGACCGCCTGTCCGAGGGCACCGTCGGCACCTTCCCGATCTCCCTCAACCTGCTCCTGAAGCGCATTGGTGCTGCGCCCTACTGGTCGGGTGGCCTCGAGCGACCGGGCGAGATCGCCACCCACGCGGAAGAGCTCGTGAAGCGCTACGACGTGCGCACGCCGAGCATCGAGACGCCGATCGGCAAGCTGTCGGGCGGCAACATCCAGAAGGTGCTGCTCGCCCGCGAGCTCGCCGACGGCGCCCGCGTCGTCGTCTTCAACAAGCCGACCTATGGCCTCGACGTGCAGAACATCCGCGCCTCGCGCCGGCGCATCCGCGACATCGCCGGCCAGGGGATCGCCGTGCTGCTGATCTCGACCGAGCTGGACGAGCTGATCGAACTCAGCGATCGCATCGCGGTGATGGCGCGCGGCCGCCTCGCCGGCATCGTCGGCAACGACGAGGGGGCGCGCCTGCGCGTGGGAGAACTGATGATCGGAGCGGTGTCGTGAGCGTCGAGACCGCTGACACCGCGCCGCGCGGCGCCGATGGCGGCCGCCGCGGTGAGCGCAGCGCCGCGCTGACGCGCATCCTGCTCCTCTCCGTCGCACCGATCCTCGCTGCCCTGGTGATCGCCGGCGGCATCCTGCTGGCGCTCGGCGTCGACCCGCTCGCCTACTACGGCTTCGTGCTGGAGCGCGGGCTGTTCAACGGTCTCGGCCTGCAGCAGACGCTGACGCGGATGGCGCCGCTGCTGCTGCTCGCTGCAAGCCTGATCGTCGCCTTCCGCGCCGGCATCTGGAACCTCGGCATCGACGGCCAGTTCCTGCTCGCCGCCGTCGCCGCCGGCGCGCTCGCCCCGGCGCTGATCGGCTCACTGCCGGGCTGGCTGACGCTGGTGCTGTGCTTCGTCGCCGCCGCCGCGGTCGGCGCGCTGTGGTCGGTGGTGCCGGCGCTGCTCCGCGCCTACCAGGGCGTCAACGAGATCATCACGACGCTGATGATGACCTTCCTCGGCGTATCGTTCGCCAACGTGCTGGTGAAGCTCCTCTTCCTCGACCCCGGCACGACGGTGCCGCAGACCCGCACGCTGCCGGTCGCCGACCGCCTGCCGCGGCTCCTCGACACGACCGTGTCGAGCGGCCTCCTTATCGGCCTCGTGGCGGTGATCGCCGTCCACTTGATGATGACGAAGACGGCCTTCGGGCTGAAGCTGCGCGTGGTCGGGGCCAATCCACGCGCGGCGGTCCACGCCGGCCTGCCGGTTGCGAAGCTCACCGTCGCCGTGTTCGCGATTTCCGCGGCGCTCGCGGGCCTCGCCGGGGCGGTCGAGATCCTCGGCGTGCACGGCAACGTCCGCGCCGACTGGAACCCCGCCTACGGCCTCGCCGTGGTGCCGCTCGTCTTCCTCGCCCGCCTGAACGGCTTCGCGGCGATCGCCTACGTCTTCGCCTTCTCGGTGCTGTCGATCGGCGGCGAGAGCGCGGCGCGCAGGCTCGGCGTGCCGCACTTCTTCACCCTCGTGCTGATGGCGATCATCCTGATCCTGCTCGCCGTCGTCGAGTACGTCGACCACAAGCGCCGCGCCGCGGGAAAGGCCTGAGCGATGCAAGGCCTGCTCACCGACGCCTTCCTCACCTCGCTCGTCTTCGGCGCCATCAGCGCCGGCATTCCGCTGCTTCTCGCCGGCCTCGGCGAGCAGTTGTCGGAGAAGGCGGGCGTGCTCAACATCGGCATCGAAGGGATGATGCTCGCCGGCGCCTATGTCGGCTTCGTCGCGGCCTTCTATTCCTCGTCGCTGTGGCTGGGCTTTGCCGGCGGTGCCGCCGGCGGTGCCGCGGTCGCCCTCGTGATGGCGCTGCTCTGCGTGCGCCACGGCCTCAACCAGATCGTCGTCGGCATCGCGCTGACGCTGGGCGTCGAGGGCCTGACGGCGCTGCTCCATCACTTCCAGTTCGGCCGCACCTATCCGCGCCTCGATGCGGCGACGAGCCTGCCGATCCCGGTGCTGTCGGAGCTTCCGATCCTCGGGCCGGCGCTGTTCGACCGTCACCCGATCGTCTACGGGGCGATCGCGATGGTGGCGGTGATGGCCTTCGTCTACCGGCGCACCAACCTCGGCCTCGATCTGCAGGCGGCGGGCGACCAGCCGGCGGCGCTCGACGTCGCCGGCGTCGACGTGGTGACGACGCGCACCGCGGCGGTCATCGCCACCGGCGTGATGGCCGGTGTCGGCGGGGCGTTCATGGCCAACATCGGCGCCGGGCTGTTCATCCCGTTCATGACTGGCGGCGCCGGCTTCATCGGCATCGTGCTCGCCATGCTCGCCCGCGGCCGGCCGCTGTGGGTGCTCGCCGGCGCGCTGATCTTCGGTGCCTGCCTGTCGATGACGACGGCGCTGCAGGTGGCCGGCGTCAACATCCCGACCGACGTCATCCAGATGCTGCCGTTCGCCGCGGTGATGGCGGTACTCGTCATCTTCGGCCGCCGCGCCAGCCTGCCGGCGGCGCTCGGCCTGCCTTACGTCCGCGGCGCCCGCTGAGGCCCGCCGAAACACGCTGACGAAACCAACCAGAGGGAGCAGACCATGGCCGACACGAAAGTCTTCCTGCTCGACGGCGGCTCGCTCGTCCTCGACGGCTTCCACGTCTACTGGAACCGCGGGCCCGGCGGCGAGATCCGCTTCCCGGTCTACTCGATCCTGATCGAGCACGCCGAGGGCCGGTTCCTCATCGACACCGGCTACGACTACGACCACGTCATGAAGGTGCTCGCCTTCGAGAAGCCGATCCAGACGCCGGAGCAGACCATTCCCGGTGCCCTGAAGCTGCTCGGGCTGGAGCCGAAGGACATCGGCGTCGTCGTCAACTCGCACTTCCACTTCGACCACTGCGGCGGCAACAAGTACTTCCCGCACGCCAAGAAGATCTGCCACGCCAAGGAGGTCGCGCAGGCCTGCAACCCGGAGCCCTTCGAGGTGCTGGGCTATTCCGACCTGTCGTTCTCGGCCGAGGCGGCGGAGGCGCGCGGCAAGACCGACCAGTTGCTGCCCGGCACGACGGCGGCGAACTCCCGCTTCGAGGGCATCGACGGCGACGTCGAGCTCGCCAAGGGCGTGCACCTGATCTACACGCCCGGCCACGCCATCGGAAACTACAGCCTGCTCGTCGAGTTCGGCGGCCGCAAGCCGATCCTGTTCACCATCGACGCGGCCTACACCGAGCAGAGCCTCAAGACGTTGAACCAGGCGTCGTTCCACATCGACCCGGTCGCCGGCGTCGCCTCGATGCGCAAGCTGAAGGCGCTGGCCGAGAAGCACGGCGCGGAGCTCATGTATTCGCATGACATGGAGAACTTCAAGACTTATAAGACGGGCATCCAGTTCTACGGGTGATGCCGGGCGCGTTCCCTCTCTTCTGTCATGGCCCGGCTTGACCGGGCCATCCATCCAACCGTGACGATGCGATTCTGGATGGATCGCCCGGTCAAGCCGGGCGATGACGGAGGTGGGGGAACGGGGTCGGGCGAGGCACGATGGAGCGGTTGCGCGCTGCAGGCACCCGTCCTCTTGGCAGTAATTCCAGGCCTTGTGCCTGGAACCCATTCGCTCCCGCGGGCGCGGCGGTGCCGGGGGAGTGGGTTCTCGGCACAAGGCCGAGAATGACGACGGACAGGGACGGGCAGGAAAGAGGACAGCGGAGGCGCCGCACCGAGCGCCGACCGCCGTGCAGACGACCAACGAAAACGGGGCAGGGCGATGACGAAGACGATCTCGGAGCCGGTGTTCACCCTCACCTCGGGGCCGGTGGACGCCTATCCGGCGGTGCTCAGGGCGCTGTCGCGCACCGTCTGGTACGACTATGACCCGGCCTTCCAGGCCTTCTACGAGGCGACCGCGCTGAAGGCGCAGAAGGCGCTGAAGACGCCGGACGTGCCGGTGATCCTGCAGGGCGAGCCGGTGCTGGGGCTCGAGGCCGCCGCTGCCTCGCTGATCGCAGCCGACGACGTGGTGCTGAACCTCGCCTCCGGCGTCTACGGCAAGGGCTTCGGCTATTGGGCGAAGCGCTACTGCAAGGAACTCGTCGAGATCGAGGTGCCCTACAACGAGGCGATCGATCCGGCGTCCGTGGAGGCGGCCTTCGCCGCCCGGCCGGACATCAAGGTCGTCGCCGTCTGCCACCACGACACGCCGTCCGGCACCATCAACCCGATCGACGCCATCGGCGCGATCGTGGCGAAGCACGGGGCCTATCTGCTCGTCGACGCGGTGTCGTCGTTCGGCGGCATGGACGTCGATCCAGTGGCGTCGTCGTCCGACATCTTCGTCACCGGCCCGAACAAGTGCCTCGGCTGCCCGCCGGGCCTGACGCTGATGGGCGTCAGCACCCGCGCGTGGGAAAAGATGAAGGCCAATCCGCTCGCCCCCCGCGCCTCGATGCTGTCGATCCTCGACTGGGAGAACGCATGGCGGGCCGACCAGCCGTTCCCGTTCACTCCGTCGGTGTCGGAGATGTACGCCCTCGACGCGGCCCTCGACCTCTATCTCGGCGAGGGGCCGGAGGCGGTGTGGGCGCGCCATGCGGCGACCGCCGCTGCCTGCCGGGCCGGCGTCAAGGCGATGGGCCTCGACATCTGGGCGGCACGGGACTCCATCGCCTCGCCGACGACGACGGCGGTGAAGGTGCCGGCCGGCATCGACGAGCCGGCGCTGCGCGCGGCGATGCGTGACCGCTACGGCGTGACGGTTTCGTCGGGTCGCGGCGAGACGCTCGGCCGCCTCATCCGCATCGGCCAAATGGGGCCGACGGCGCAGCCGATGTACGCGGTGATCGCGCTCGCGGCGCTCGGCGGCGCCCTCGGCGCCCTCGGCCACAAAGTCGACGTCGGCGCCGGTGTCGCGGCTGCGATGGCCGCCATCGATTCCGGGCTCTGACCCGCCTTCCACGATCTTCCGACCGAACAAGGGGACTTCACGTGAGCGGCAAACTCTCCGGCAAGGTGGCGATCGTCACCGGCGCGGCCCAGGGCATCGGCAAGGCGATCGCGGTGCGGCTCGCCGCCGACGGCGCGCGCGTCTGCGTCAGCGATATCAACGAGGCGGGCGCCAAGGCCGTGGCGGCCGAGCTTCCGAACGGCGCCTTCGCGGTCACCTGCGACGTCTCCGATCCGGCGCAGGTGACGGCCCTGCACGCGGCGGTGATGACGACGGCCGGTGATCTCGACATTCTCGTCAACAACGCCTCGATCGTGCCCTTCATCGCCTGGGACGAGGTCGACCTCGCCCACTGGCAGAAGATCCTGTCGGTGAACCTCACCGGCGCCTTCCTGATGACGCGGGCGGCCACCGACATGATGCGCCGCCAAGGCCACGGTGGCCGGGTGGTCAACATCCTGTCGAACACCATCTTCGCCGGCACGCCGAACATGGCGGCCTATGTGGCGGCGAAGGGCGGCGTCTTCGGCCTGACCCGCGCGCTCGCGACCGAGCTCGGCAAGCACGCCATCAACGTCAACGCGGTGACGCCGGGCCTGACCGAGACCGAAGGCGTGATGGCGAGCCCGCACGCCCAGGCCTTCGGCTTCGTCGAGATGCTGCAGGCCTTCCCGGGCAAGGGCCAGCCCGCCGACATCGCCGCGGCGGTCTCCTTCCTCGCTTCCGACGATGCGAAGTGGATCACCGGCCAGACGCTCAACGTCGACGCCGGCATGGTGCGCTGGTAACGGCGCACACGAGATCCTGAAGGCTCAATCCGCGCCGGGTCGCCTCGTGCGGCCCGGCGTCGTCGTGTCCGGCGGTCTGCCGTTCGCCGCACCGGCGGCACGGCAGCGGTCGGAGCAGAAGCGGACGCTCTCCCAGTCGCGCGCCCACTTGCGCCGCCAGCTGAACGGCCGGCCGCACGCCGCGCACGTCCTCTCGGGCAGGTCGCCCTTCGCCGCCACCGGGCCGTTGGCGTTGCGCCGGCCCATCAGCGCCGCGCCACGGCTGCGGTGAACTCAACGCCTGCGGCGCCTCCGCACAGCCTCTGAACCACGACGACCCTCTCCCCGTAAGCTCTCGGTCCGCGGGGCCGAGCCGGCCGCGGACGCAATCGTGACCCCGGCGCCCGGAGACCTCGCTTGTCCGCTCCCATCCTCATCTACGGCGGAACCGGGGGCGTCGGATCGGCGCTCGCCCGCCGTCTCGTCGCCGCAGGCCGGCCGGTCCACCTCGCCGCCCGCGACGAGGCGAAGCTCGCCGCACTCGCGGTCGAGCTCGGCGCTGGCTGGACCGCCGTCGACGTGCTCGACCCGGCGACGATCGCCCGGGCCGTCGCCGCCGCCGGACCGGCGCTCGCGGGCCTCGCCTACTGCGTCGGCTCGATCACGCTGAAGCCGCTCGCCCGGCTGACGGCGGCGGACGTGGCGCGGGACTTCGCGCTCAATGCCGCCGGCGCCTTCCACGCCGTGCAGGCGGCGGTGGGCGCGCTGAAGGCGGGCGAGGGGACGCCGGGCATCGTGCTGTTCTCCACCGTCGCCGTGGCGCAGGGCTTCGCCGCCCACGCTTCCGTGTCGATGGCGAAGGGGGCGGTCGAGGGGCTGACGCGGGCGCTCGCCGCCGAGCTCGCCCCGAAGCTCAGGGTCAACTGCATCGCCCCGTCGCTGACGCGCACGCCGCTGTCGGAGGGCATCGTCGGCAACCCGCAGATGGCCACCGCCATCGCCCAGATGCACCCGCTGCAGCGCCTCGGCGAGGCGGACGACGTGGCGGCGCTGGCCGCCTTCCTGCTGTCGCCCGAGGCCGGCTGGATCACCGGCCAGGTGATCGGCGTCGACGGCGGCCGCGCCACCTTGCGCACCAAGGGGTAGGCGCGCGGAATTTTCGGAAGAATCTTTCGACGGCATGTCGAAGCGAGGCGGTGTCGCGGCTCATGCTGTCGAGACGGGCGTCCGCCCGCCTCCGCAGACCATCTGGAGGATGATCCGATGCAGTACATGCTGATTTTCCGCGAGAGCGAGGCGCAGTTCGGCGAGCGCAACGACCCGGCGAAGGCGCCGGCCTACTGGGGCGCCTGGATGGCCTATATCGGCGCCCTCAACGAGGCCGGCGTCGTCGTCACCGGCAACGGCCTCGAGCCCCCGCACACCGCCGCCACCGTTCGCGTCCGGGACGGCGCCCGCCACGTCCAGGACGGGCCCTACGCCGAAGCCAAGGAGCAACTCGGCGGCTACTTCGTCATCGAGGTGCCCGGCCTCGACGAGGCGATCGCCTGGGCGGCGCGCAGTCCGTCGGCCTCCTACGCCTCGGCGGAGGTGCGCCCGGTGCTGCCGCCGCCGCAGCGGTGAGCGATCCCGCGCCAACGCGGACGGAAGGCCTCGCCGAGGAGGCGCGCGCGGCTGCCGAACGGGCGGCGCGCGCCTCCTACGGCCGGCTCCTCGCCTTCCTGGTGGCGCGCACCCGCGACGTCACGGCGGCCGAGGACGCGCTGGCAGAGGCCTTCCGTATTGCGCTCGAGACCTGGCCGCAGCGCGGCGTGCCGGAGCGGCCGGAGGCGTGGCTGCTCACGGCGGCCCGCCGCCGCCTCGGCCACGACTGGCGCCACCGCGGCGTCGCGGCCGCGGCGGCCGGCACCCTCGCATTGATCGCCGACGAGCGGCAGGAGGCGGAGATGGCGGAGATCCCCGACGACCGGCTGAAGCTGCTGTTCGCCTGCGCCCATCCGGTGATCGAGGCCGGCGTGCGCACGCCCCTGATGCTGCAGACCGTGCTCGGCGTCGACGCCGCCCGCGTCGCCGCCTCCTTCCTCGTCTCGCCGGCGGCGATGGCGCAGCGGCTGGTGCGGGCGAAGGCGAAGCTGCGCGAGGGCGGTATCCCCTTCGATGTGCCCGGCCGCGACGAGCTCGCGCCGCGCCTCGAGGCGGTGCTGTCGGCGATCTACGCCGCCTTCGGCACGGGGTGGGACGACGGCGTCAATCCCGCCGCCGGGGTCGCGGCCGCCGGCCTCGCCGACGAGGTGATCTTCCTCGGCCGGCTGGTGGTGGCGCTGCTGCTGGCCGAGCCTGAGGCACGCGGGCTCGTCGCCCTCATGCTCCACTGCGAGGCGCGCCGCGCCGCCCGCCGCAATGCGGCGGGTGCCTACGTGCCGCTGTCGGACCAGGACCCGGCGGACTGGTCGGCGTCGCTCATCCAGGAGGCGGAGGCGCAGCTAAATTTGGCGGCGAACGCCGGACGGCCCGGCCGCTTCCAGCTCGAGGCGGCGATCCAGTCGCTGCACGCCGGCCGCGCCGCCGGCCGGGCGGTCGATCCGGCGATGCTGGCAGCGCTCTATGGCGGGCTCGTCCACTTCAGCCCGACGATCGGCGCGCAGGTTGGCCGTGCCGTGGCGCACGGCGACGCCTTCGGCCCGGTGAAGGGCCTTGCCCTCCTCGACGCCCTCGCCGAGGCGGCCGACGGCTACCAGCCCTACTGGGCGGCGCGTGCCAATCTCCTCGCCGCCGCTGGCCAAGGCGCTGACGCTGCGGCCGCATACGCGCAGGCGGCCGGGCTCACCGACGATGCGGCCGTGCGCGCCTTCCTGCTCGCCCGCCGGGCGCGGCTGGCGTCGTAGGCTCAGCCTTCGACGAGGTCTGTGCAGCCGGCGGCGGCGAGTTGCTCGAGGGCGATGAGGCGCTGTTCGCGGGCGGGGTTCGGATCGCGACACACCGGCACCGATTCGATCTCCGCGATGACGTCGGCCGGCAGCCGGTGGCGGCGAGCGCCGGCGATCACCAGGGCGCGATACCAGTCGAAGGCAACGAGGGTCGAGTCGATGGCACCGTCGCGGGCGACATAGACGGACGCCAGTGCTCTGACGCCGCCGTCGACATCGACGGCGAGATCGTCGAGGCGCGCGTAGTCCGGCCCTTCTACGCGGTCGAGAATCGCGCGCTCGGCGAGGTCGATCGCGAACAGCACGCCGTGGACGCGGTCGGCGGCGCCGGGCGACCTCAGCATCGTCGCCTTGCCAGAGCCGTCGGCGCCGCGCTTGACGAAGCCGAGCCGCCAGCCGGCCGCCCAGCCGGTGCCGAGAACGCGTGCGGACGGGCAGCGCTTCCGGTGGCGGAGCCGCTCGTCCAGCATGTTCGAGCCGTAGGCGAAATAGGTGAAGGTGGCCATCGCAGCCGCGCCGGCCTCAGAACGGCCCGTTCAGCACGCTGATCCGCCAGGTCAGCACGCCGGCGAACGTCACCCACAGGAGATAGGGCACGAGCAGCCAGGCGGCGGGGCGCGAGATTGGCCGCAGCGCCACGATCAGCACGACGATCGACGCCCACAGGAAGACGACCTCGATGAGCGCCAGATCGGGCCGGTGCATCCGGAAGAACAGCACCGTCCACAGGATATTGAGCGCTGCGTTGACGGCGAACAGACCGACGATCAGCGCCCGCGTGCGGCCGTCGCGGGCGCGCCGCCAGGCGGTGGCGGCGGAGACGGCGCAGAGCGTGAAGATCAGCGTCCACGCCGGGCCGAACAGCCAGTCGGGCGGCTGGATCGACGGGCGAACGAGCCCGCGATACCACGGGCCGAGTTCGGTCAGCGCACCGCCCGTCGCCCCCACGGCGGCGGCGGCGATGGCGGCGACGACGATCGGGACGACCCAGTCGCGCGTTCGAACGGCGCTCAAGCGCGGCTGCGAGCGATCAAGCCCGCTTCTCCCAGGGCGAGACGACGCCGAACAGGTGGGCGAAGTCCCGCATCATGATGCGCACGTGCGCCATCGGGTCGGATCGGACCAGTTCCTTCTCCAGATAGGCCTGCCAGGTCAGCCGCTGGATGTCGGGATCGCGGCAGAGGCTGACGAAGCGCTCGCGGCGCTTGTCGCTGGAATACCAGAAATACTGCATGATGCCGAGGATCCAGAACACCCGGCCGTGCAGCTTCATGAAGCGCCGGCGCGCCGTGGCGAGCGCCCGCACGTCGCCGGTGGCGAGGCGCTCGTCGATCGCGTCGGCGGCGAGCCGGCCGGACAGCATGGCGTAGTAGATGCCCTCGCCGGAGGCCGGCGCGACGACGCCGGCGGCGTCGCCGGCGAGCAGCACGGCCTGGCCGTCGTCCCAGCACTTCATCGGCCTGAGCGGCAGCGGCGCGCCTTCGCGGCGCACCGTCTCGGCGTCGGCCAGCCCGCAGACCTCGCGCAGCGCGGCGACGGCGGGGCGAAGGCCGAAGCCCTTGTGGGCGCTGCCGGTGCCGATGCTGGCGGTGTCGCCGTGCGGGAACACCCAGGCGTAGAAGTCGGGCGACAGGTCGCCGCGATAGTGGATGTCGCAGCGGGTGGGGTCATATCCCGCCGGCGTGACGGAGGGCGTTCGGACGATCTCGTGATAGGCGAACACGAACGGCGGCCGGCCGGCCTTCGGCATCGCCTCGCGCGCCACGCCCGAGTTCGCCCCGTCGGCGCCGACGACGGCGCGCGCGCGCAGCGGCTCGGTGGTGCCTGCCGCTGCACCGGGGGCGCGCAGGTGCAGGACGACGCCGCCGTCGGGCTCACGCTCCAGGCGTTCGAAGGTGGCGGTCCGGCGGACGGCGCCGGCGGCGACGGCACGCTGGCGCAGCCACTCGTCGTAGGTGTCGCGGTCGACCATGCCGACGAAGCCGTTCTCGATGCCCATGTCGACGGACCGCTCGCTCGGCGAGAAGATGCGGGCACCGCGGGCACGCGCGACGAGCAGGCTCTCGGGCACGTCGAAGTCGCGCAGCAGGCGGGGCGGGATGGCGCCGCCGCACGGCTTGATGCGGCCGTCGCGGTCGATCAGCACGACCGAGCGGCCGGCCTCGGCGAGCTCGGCGGCGGCGGTGGCGCCGGCGGGGCCGCCGCCGACGACGGCGACGTCGTACTCTGGCACTCTCATCGCGACATCTCCCCCTCGAATTCGGCGACGAGCCCCGCTGCTGGGGCGGGACGGTAGCGGCGGCTGGCGACCGCCTCGGATTTCATTGCGACCCGCACGGCCAGTGCGGCGGCGACCACGAACAGTGCCGCCTCGACGGCGAAGACCGCGCCGTAGGCGATCGCCGGCGAGCCGACGAGATGGCGGGCGAGGTCGACGGCGACGGTGCCGAGGAAGCCGCCGAGGCCGAAGGCGACCGCCTGGGCGGCGCCCCACAGGCCCATGCGCGTTCCCTGCCGGCCGCCCGAGCCGCTGCCGGCGAGCGCCATCATCGAGCCGATGGCGGCGACGGCGAAGACTCCGTTGCAGAAGCCGAGTCCGAAGACGGTCTCCTGCAGCGGGAAGGCCCCGCCGGCGGCGCCGCCGAGCGACAGGGCCGCGAGCGCGGCGGCCGAGCCGAGGCAGCCGACGACGATGAAGCCGCGCAGCAGCATCTCGCTGCGACCGAGGCGGGTGCTGCCGACGAGCGCCACCAGGATCATGCCGGCGAGCACGCCACCGTTCTGCAGGCCGCCGAGGCGGGTCGATTCGCCCGGCGTCATGGCGAAGACGGTGCCGGCGAAGGGCTCGAGGACGAGGTCCTGGGCGCTGTAGGCGAGCATCGAGACGAAGATGAAGATGGTGAAGGCGCGCGCCTGCGGCTCGCTCCACACCGCCGCGAGCGTCCGCAGGAACGGCTCGGCCGGTGCCTTCGTGGGGGCAGCCCGCGGGGCGGCGGCGAGGCCGGCCTCGACGCCCCACAGCGCCAGCATGGTGACGAGGAAGGCGATGACGCTGACGGTGCCGGTGACGGCGACGAGGCGCGCCGGCGTGAACGGATCGAGGAAGTGGCCGGCGGTGGTGGCGGTGATGGCGAAGCCGGCGATCATCATGATCCAGACGATCGTCGCGGCCGCCGCCCGCCGGCCGGTCTCGACACGCTCGGCCAGCATGACGAGGAGCGAGGTGCCGGAGGCGCCGACGCCGATGCCGATGAGCAGGAAGGCCACGACCGCGAGCGCGATGCCGGCGGCGAGCACGGTGCCCATCAGCGCGGTGGCGACGGCGGCGAGCGCCCCGCCGGCGGCGAGCACCGCCATGCCGGCAATGATCCACGGGGTGCGCCGGCGGCTCTGGTCGGAGCCGTAGCCCCAGCGCGGCCTCAGCATCTGCAGGCCGTAGTGCAGGCCGACCAGGATGCCCGGCAGCATCGCCGGCAGGGCGAGTTCCACCACCATGACGCGGTTGAGCGTCGATGTGGTCAGCACGACGATCGCGCCGAGCGAGGTCTGCACCAGCCCGAGGCGGACGATGCCGATCCAGCCGAGGGTGGCGCCCGACATCAGCCGGCTCCGAGCGAGCGGATGGCGATGGCGGAGACGAGCATGCCGAGCACGTAGAGCGTGGTGCCGGTGGCGTTGTACCAGGCGGCCTTGCCGTTCGGGTCGGCGAGCAGGCGGCCCATCAGCAGCACCTGAGACAGCAGCAGCACAGCGACGATGGCGCCGAACAGCGGCTTGCCCCAGGCGATCAGCAGCGCGACGACGACGATCTGCGGTACCGCCATGACGAGGCAGGCGAAGCGGGCCGCGCGGTCGACGCCGAGTTGCACCGGCAGCGAGCGGATTCCCATGCGGATGTCGCCCTCCACCGCCTTGAAGTCGTTGAGCGTCATGATGCCGTGGGCGCCGATCGAATAGAGCGCGGCGAGCGCGATGATGTAGCCGTTCGGCATCGTCGCCGACATCACCGCGGCGCCGACGAACCACGGCAGGCCCTCGTAGCAGAGGCCGACGGCGGCGTTGCCCCACCAGCCGTTCAGCTTCAGGCGGAAGGGCGGCGCGCTGTAGGCCCAGGCCAGCACCAGGCCGACGATCGCGGCCGCGACGACGAACGGCCCGAGCGGGATCGCCACTGCGATCGACAGCGCCGTCCACAGGAGGGCGATGTAGAGCCCCCAGCGGCCGGGGATGCGACCCGAGGGGATCGGCCGGTTCGGCTCGTTGATCGCGTCGACGTGGCGGTCGAACCAGTCGTTTGCCGCCTGGCTGGTGGCGCAGACGAGAGGACCGGACAGCAGCACGCCGGCGAACACCGTCGGCCAGTGGTCGGCGAAGGAGCCGCCGGAGGACACCACCCCGCACCCGAACGCCCACATCGGCGCGAACCAGGTGATCGGCTTCAGGAGTTCGACGACGGCAGGGACGGACGGTGCGCTCATGCCCGCGAGAGTAAATGCGACACTTGCGACTGTCTATTCAAATTGACAGACGAAACGAGCCTTCGGCTGTTCCAGATCGCGGGGTCGTGCGCGTCGGCGGCGCGCAGCGGACGTCCCGCGCCGGCCCCGCGCGCAGGGCCTCTCACGCCGGGCTCTCTCGTGCGACGACGCTCGCGTGACGACAAGCACACGAGGTCAGCGGGCGGACCCGGGGCTGGCTGGACGGGAAGGCGGCGGCCGCGGGCCGCCGGGGATGCTCAGGCGTCGTTGTCGGACGCGTCGTCGTCGATGTCGCCGATGCCGTAGCGGCGGAGCTTCGCATAGAGGCTCTGGCGGCTGAGACCGAGGATCTGGGCGGCGGAGGCGCGGTTGTCCGAGGTGAGCTTCAGTGCCGCCTCGATGCACATCTGCTCGATCATGTCGCTGGTCTCGCGGACGAGCTCCTTCAGCGGCACGCGGCCGACGCGCTCGGTGATGTTGGCGACCGAGGGCAGCCGCGTCTCGCCACCGTCCTGCGTCTGCGGCACCGGGCGGCGCCCGACCGTGCGCAGGATCAGGCCGGCACACGGCTGCTGCTGGTGGGGCACGGACACCGCCGTCACCTCCACCTCGTCGTGACCGCCGTACTCGCCGCGCACGATCGTCGCGAAGTCGCGCAGGGAGCCGTGCTCGCGCAGATTGGAGGCGAGGATGCGCACGTCGACGCCGGGACGTCCGAGCCAGCGGTCGAGCGGCTGGCCGCGCGCCTGCTCGAGCGAGCCGAGCTCGACGAGCTCGAGGAAGGAGGCGTTGGCGTCGAGGATGCGCTGGCTGTCATCGACGATGACGAGGGCCTCGGGCATGCCCATGGCGATCTCGTAGGCCTGGGCGCGGCGGACCTGGGCCGGATCGGCGGGCGGCTCGGCGTCCGGGTGCGACAGCCGCACCAGCAGGTGCGCGGCGCCCTCGTGGCGGAACAGCGAGATGCCGATGCGGATGTCGGCGTCGCTGCCGGCGATGCGCACCAGCGTATCGTCGGCGCGGCCGACCATGCCCGCCTTGTTGACGAGGGCCTGCACCACCGCCGCGCTGGCCGGCTCGAACAGGTCGATCGCATTGCGGCCGGCGAGCTTCGCCGCGGTGCTGCCGGTCAGGCGTCCGGCGGCGGGATTGGCCTCGACGATGCGGCCGCTCGCCGCCTCGACGATGAGGATCGGCTCGGAGACGAGCTGGAACAGCAGGCGGTAGCGCGTCTCGGTGTTGCGCAAGCGCCCGTACTCGCGCTCCATGGCGCGCTGCGCCTCGACGAGGCGCTGCTGCAGCGTCCAGGTCGGTCGCAGGTCGCGGCCAAGGGCGACCACCGGTCCGTCGGGACCGAGTGCCACGGCCGAACAGCGAATCGGGATGTCGCCACCGTCGGCGGAGGTCTGGTTGATCTCGCGCCAGGCCGGAGCACGCTGCGCGGCGGCGTCCTGGAGGAGCTGCTCGACCTTCGACTTGCTCTCGATGGTGACGGTCTCAACCCAGGGCCGACCGACCCATTCGCGGCGGCCAATCGGGGCGCCGGCATCCTCCTCGGTGAAGGCGAGGTCGCGGATGACGCCGTCGCGGTCGAGGAGAAAGGCGACGTCGGCGGCGACACCGATCAGCTTGGCGGCCGAAGAAGCGTCGAGGGCTTCGAGCCACGTCTCCGTGGCGGCGAATTCATTTGGGCGCCGAGCTGAGACCGAAGCCTCCATGGCCGAGCCAACCCCTCACATAGCGATCTAGCCAGACCGACGGTCGCCCGCATGGCGCATGTCGCCCACCAGCCGGTGTGTCTGAACGATCGCCTCCCGTCCGTCAACCGCGGTCGCGTCCGCACCGACGGCGAATGCAAGCTCAGGGTCAGACCCGAAGGCTCGTCCGCCGACGAGGATGGCGATATCCGGATTGCGGGACGAGCGACGCATCTCGCTGATCAGGGCCCGCAGGGCGTCTTGTGAGAAGCTGCAGCTGACAGAGATCCCGGCGGCGCAGAACCACTCCCGCGACACGGCCGTGCAGATTTCCTTGTCACCGCCGGGCATCAGCAGAAGCGTGTCCCAGCCGCCGCGGCGATAGAATTCCTCGAGCATCAGCAGGCCGAAGCTGTGCTGTTCTCCCGGGATCGCCGTCAGCAGAACGCTGGAGGCGCTCGGAATCGGCTCCGGCTCATCGTCGAAGACGGTGCTCAGCTGCCGGAGAACCTGCTGCAGACGGCACAGGCCGAGAGTGACCTCGGAAAACGAGCAGCGATCATCCGTCCACATCTCGCCAAGGAGACGGGCCGTGGGCGCGAGCAGGTCGAGGAAGATAGTCTCGAGGCCGACGCCGCGCGCCCGCATGGACGACACGAAGGCATAGGCCGCCGGAGCCTCGTCGAGCAGCACGATCTGCGCCAGGATCGCCACCTCCGTCTCCAGACGGGGCGTCGTCGCCAGCCGCGGGATCGACGTATTCGGCCGCGTATGCGTCCTGGTCGTCCGCGACGAGATCAGCAGCCGCGGAATCACTTCCGCCTCGATCGTATAGATCGTGTCGGCGATGCCGGAATGTCGGGTGTCGTTTGAAAAGATCAGGCCGGGATGTGTCGGGCGGCGGCTCTGCTGGTCGTCGCTACACTCGCCGGTGCCGTCGAGACTGAAGCTAGGCCTGGTGACATTGTCCATGTGCGGCATGGGGGTCACCTTTCGTCTTATGCGACCGTTGGTCGCTCCCCGCCTCTAAAGAACACACCGCAGTCCGGTCAGTGTCAATCAGAATTGTCAGTGTTCCAGAAAAGACATCACTGCACTGCACTGCAACAACGATCGCTGCGGTGCAAAAGAGCCGGGGCGCCCTGAAGCGATGGAGACGACCTCCGCTTCGTGGGGCGACCGATCCGGTACCGTGCGTCTCCCAAAGAGAGAAGCACCGCGCGCGAGATCTGTAAATCGAAATTTACGTCCAATTTGATTGACACACCCCGTGGACCGGTTCTAGCTTTTGACTCAACGACACGGGAGGGTCGGCCTTGAAGATGCGGGATCACGGCGCACCATCGAACGGACGACCGGCCCTCTATACGGCCGCCGAGCGGGTTCGCCGCGATGCCACCCGCTGGACGCTGGTGCAGGGCGTGCTCGCGCCCGTCCAGTTCCTCGTCTTCCTGGTCAGTCTCGGCCTCGTGATCCGCTGGTTCCTCACCGGCGAGGGCCTCGCCATCGCCACCGCCTCGATCGTCGTGAAGACCCTGGTCCTCTACCTGATCATGGTCACCGGCTCGATCTGGGAAAAGGTCGTCTTCGGCAAGTGGCTGTTCGTGCCCGCCTTTTTCTGGGAGGACGTGTTCAGCATGCTGGTGCTGGCGCTGCACACGGCCTATCTCGCCGCCCTCTTCACCGGTGCGCTGGACGCCACGCAACTGATGGTGCTCGCGCTCGCCGCCTACGCTACCTACGTCATCAACGCCGGCCAGTTCCTCCTGAAGCTCAGGGCCGCCCGCCTCGACATGGCGCGGACGGACCGGCAGGCGGGTCCGGTCCTGCACGCGGAGGCGGCGTCTTGAACGAGCGCGTCGCCATCGCCCCGGACACCGCCGCGCTCGGGTGTGCGGATGACCGCCCGGTTCTGCGCCAGCGCGGCCAGCGCGAGGTGTTCTGCGGGCTGACCGGCATCGTCTGGCTGCACCGCAAGATCCAGGACGCCTTTTTCCTGGTCGTCGGCTCGCGGACCTGCGCCCATCTCATCCAGTCGGCCGCCGGCGTGATGATCTTCGCCGAGCCGCGTTTCGCCACCGCCATCATCGACGAACGTGACCTCGCCGGCCTCGCCGACCTCGACGACGAACTCGACCGCGTCGTCGGCCGGCTGCTCGAGCGCCGTCCCGACATCCGCGTGCTCTTCCTCGTCGGTTCGTGCCCCTCCGAGGTGATCAAGCTCGACCTGACGCGCGCCGCCCACCGGCTGTCGAAGGGCTTCGCCCCGGCGGTGCGGGTGCTCGCCTATTCCGGCAGCGGCATCGAGACGACCTTCACCGAGGGCGAGGATGCCTGCCTCGCCGCCTTGGTGCCGGAACTGGCGGCGGCCGGCGCCGACGCCCCCGCCTCGCTTCTGGTGGCCGGCACGCTTCCGGACGTCGTCGAGGACCAGTTCCGCCGGCTGTTCGCCGAGATGGGCATCTCCGTCGCCTTCTTCCCGCCGCGCCGCTCGACCGAGCAGCCGGCGATCGGCCCGAACACCCGCCTCCTGCTGGCGCAGCCCTTCCTCGCCGAGACCGGACGCCTGCTCGTCGAGCGTGGCGCCGAGCGCCTGTCGGCGCCGTTCCCCTTCGGCGCCGAGGGCACGACCGCCTGGCTGCAGGCGGCGGCGACGGCCTTCGGCGTCTCGCCCGAGCGCTTCGAGCAGGTGACGCGCTCCGCCCGCGAGCGCGCCGTGCGCGCCGTCGCCCGCCACCACGCGGCACTCGCTGGCAAGACGGTGTTCTTCTTCCCCGATTCGCAGCTGGAAGTGCCGCTCGCCCGCTTCCTCGCCCGCGAGCTCGACATGCGGCCGATCGAGGTCGGCACGCCGACCCTGCACCGCAAGCATCTCGCCGCTGAGCTCGCGCTGCTGCCCGCCGGCGTGCAGCTCTCGGAAGGCCAGGACGTCGACCGCCAGCTCGACCGCTGCCGCGCCGCCCGGCCTGACCTCGTCGTCTGCGGCCTCGGACTCGCCAATCCGCTGGAGGCCGAGGGCCTCACCACCAAGTGGTCGATCGAACTCGTGTTCTCGCCGGTGCACGGCTACGAGCAGGCCGGCGACCTCGCCGAACTCTTCGCCCGGCCGCTCGGCCGCCGCGACCGGCTGGAGGTCTGACCGATGCAGCTCACGGTCTGGACCTACGAGGGCCCCCCGCACGTCGGCGCGATGCGCGTCGCCACCGCCATGCGCGGCCTGCACTACGTGCTGCACGCCCCGCAGGGCGACACCTACGCCGACCTCCTGTTCACCATGATCGAGCGGCGCGCCGAGCGCCCGCCAGTCACCTACACGACCTTCCAGGCCCGCGATCTCGGCGGCGACACCGCCGAACTGTTCAAGGTGGCGATGCGCGACGCCTACCAGCGCCACGCCCCGCAAGCGATGATCGTCGGCGCCTCCTGCACGGCCGAGCTCATCCAGGACGATCCGGGCGGCCTCGCGCGCGCCCTCGACCTGCCGATCCCGGTGATCCCGCTCGAGCTGCCGTCCTACCAGAAGAAGGAAAACTGGGGAGCGGCCGAGACCTTCTACCGGATCGTTCGGACGCTCGCCGGTCCGTCCGCGCCGGCCCCCGGCACGGAGCGTTCGCCGCGCGCCGCCGGAGCCCGGCCGCGCTGCAACCTGCTCGGGGCTACCGCCCTCGGCTTCCGCCACCGCGACGACGTCAAGGAAGTGACGGCACTCCTCGCGTCCCTCGGCGTCGCTGTCGCCGTCTGCGCGCCGCTCGGCGCGACGCCGTCCGACATCGCCCGTCTCGGCGAGGCCGACTTCAACGTCGTGCTCTATCCGGAGACGGCGCTCACCGCCGCCACTTGGCTGAAGCGCACCTTCGGACAGCCGATGGTGACGACGGTGCCGATCGGCGTCGGCGCCACGCGCGACTTCATCGCCGAGGTCGGCCGCGTCGCCGGCGTCGACGTCTCGGCGGTGCTCGCCGCCGAGGGCTCGCGGCTTCCCTGGTACTCGCGCTCGGTCGATTCGACCTACCTCACCGGCAAGCGCGTCTTCGTCTTCGGCGACGCCACCCACGCGGTGGCGGCGGCGCGGGTGGCGGCGAAGGAGCTCGGCTTCCAGGTCGTCGGCATCGGCACCTACGCCCGCGAGTTCGCCCGCGAGGTCCGCGAGGCGGCGAAGGAATACGGCGTCGAGGCGCTGATCACCGACGACTATCTCGAGGTCGAGGCGAAGGTCGCCGAACTGCACCCCGAGCTCGTGCTCGGCACGCAGATGGAGCGCCACATCGCCAAGCGCCTGGGCATCCCGTGCGCGGTGATCTCCGCGCCGGTGCACGTCCAGGACTTCCCGGCGCGCTCCTCGCCGCAGATGGGCTTCGAGGGCGCGAACGTCCTGTTCGACACCTTCGTGCACCCGCTGATGATGGGCCTCGAGGAACATCTGCTGGCGATGTTCCGCGACGACTTCGAGTTCGCCGACGGCGCGGCCCCCTCGCACCTCGGCTCCCACCTCGCCACGCCGATGCCGGCCGCGGCGCCGGAGCCGGAGCCGGTGATGGAAGCCGCGGTCGCCGCGGCCCCCGCGCCGGCGGCGGGCGTCGCCGCCGCGCCGGCCGCCGCCGCACCGTCCACGGTATCCTGGGCCAGCGAGGCCGAGCAGGAACTGAAGAAGATCCCGTTCTTCGTGCGCGGAAAAGCACGCCGCAACACCGAACTCTTCGCCCGTGAGACGGGCGTCGCTGTCGTCACCCTGGAGACGCTATACGATGCTCGGGCGCATTTCGGACGCTGATCCGACGCCGTTGCGCGTCGTGATCGTCACGCTCGACAACCACCTGAGCGGCGTGGTCGACCGCGCCCGCACGACCCTCAGCCGCGAACTGCCGGGCCTGACGCTGACGATGCACGCCGCCGCCAACTGGGGCGACGACGCCGCCGCCGTGAACCGCTGCCGCGCCGACATCGGCAAGGCCGACATCGTCATCGTGACGATGATCTTCCTCGACGAGCAGATCCGCGCCATCCGGCCGGCGCTTGAGGCCCGCCGCGACGCCTGCGACGCCATGATCTGCTGCATGTGCGAAGGCCAGATCACCAAGCTGACGCGGATGGGCAAGTTCAAGATGGGGGGCACGCAGGGTGGCGCCCTGTCGTTCCTGAAGAAGCTGCGCGGCAAGCCCGGCGACCAGTCGGCGACCGCCGGCGCCCGCCAGATGAAGATGCTGCGCCGGCTGCCGCAGATCCTGAAGTTCATGCCGGGGACGGCGCAGGACCTCCGGGCCTATTTCCTGTCGCTGCAGTACTGGCTGGCGGGCTCCGACGAGAACATCGCCAACCTCGTGCGCATGGTCGTCGACCGCTATGCCGATGGTCCGCGTCGCGGCCTGCGCGGTATCCTCAAGGTCCGTCCGCCGATCGACTACCCGGACGTCGGCGTCTACCACCCGGCGATGCCGGGCCGGCTCGGCGAGCACGCCGAGAAGCTGCCCGCCTCGGCCGGGCCGGCGCGCGGCCGCATCGGCCTTCTGGTCATGCGCTCCTACCTGATCGCCGGCAACGCCGGCCACTATGACGGCGTCATCGCCGCCCTCGAGAAGCGCGGCCTCGACGTCGTGCCGGCCTTCGCCAACGGCCTCGACGCCCGCCCGGCGATCGACCGCTACTTCGTGAAGAACGGCCGCCCGACGATCGACGCGCTGGTGTCGCTCACCGGCTTCTCGCTGGTCGGCGGGCCCGCCTACAACGACGCGCGCTCGGCCGAGGAAGTGCTCGCCAAGCTCGACGTGCCCTATGTCGCGGCCCATCCGTCCGAGTTCCAGACGCTCGGCGAGTGGGGCGCCTCCGACCGCGGCCTGCTGCCGGTCGAATCGACGATCATGGTGGCGATCCCCGAGCTCGACGGCGCCAGCGGCCCGATGATCTTCGGCGGCCGCTTCGGCGCCATCGGCGTCGCCTGCACTGGCTGCGACCGGTCGTGCACGGCGACCACCGTCGAGACCTCCCGCGACATGCAGGTCTGCCGCGAGCGCGCCGACGTGCTCGCCGCCCGCATCGACCGCCTGGTGACGCTGCGCAGGACCGCCCGGGCCGAGCGCAAGCTCGCGATCATGCTCTTCAACTTCCCGCCCAACGCCGGCAACACCGGCACGGCCGCCTATCTTTCGGTGTTCCAGTCGCTGCACAACACGCTGACGGCGCTCGCCGCCGACGGCTATGCGGTGGAGGTGCCGCCGACGGTCGACGCCCTGCGCGCGGCGATCATCGAGGGCAACGCCGCCCGCTTCGGGGCGATCGCCAACGTCCACACCCGCATCTCCGCCGACGACCACGTCCGCCGCGAGCCGCACCTCAAGGAGATCGAGGCGCAGTGGGGCCCGGCGCCCGGTCGGCAGCAGTCGGACGGCGCCTCGCTGTTCGTGCTCGGCGCCCGCTTCGGCAACGTCTTCGTCGGTGTGCAACCCGCCTTCGGCTACGAGGGCGACCCGATGCGGCTCCTGTTCGAGAAGGGCTTCACCCCGACGCACGCTTTCTCGGCCTGCTATCGCTGGCTGCGCGAGGACTTCGGCGCCCACGCGGTGCTGCACTTCGGCACCCACGGCGCGCTCGAGTTCATGCCCGGCAAGCAGGTCGGCCTCGGCGCCCGCGACTGGCCCGACCGGCTGATCGGCGACCTGCCGAACATCTACCTCTACGCCTCCAACAACCCCTCCGAGGGCACGATCGCCAAGCGGCGCTCCGCCGCCACGCTGATCAGCTACCTGACGCCGCCGGTGGCCCACGCCGGGCTCTATCGCGGCCTGCTCGACCTGAAGGACGCGATCGAGCGCTGGCGGCTGCTGCCGGCCCCGGACAGTGCCGACCGCCGCGACCTCGCCGGCGTCATCCAGGCGCTCGCCGCCGGCCTCGACCTCGCGCCGGCCGAGCCGGTATGGCCGGCCGACGACGCCGAAGCGGCGGTCGCGGCGCTCGCCGGTGCGGTGCTGGAGCTCGAGTACACGCTGATCCCGCACGGGCTGCACGTCGTCGGCACCCCCGCCACGGCGGAGGAGCGCGTCGACCTGCTGCTGTCGCTCGCCGACGCCTCGCACGGCGCCCGCCTCGACCGGACCGTGATCGAGCGCCTCGTCGCCGGCGAGCCGGCCGAGGCCGTCGCCGCGGCCGCTGGTGTCACCGATCCCGCCGCTGTCGCGATGTTCGTGGAACTCGCCAAGACCGACCGGCTGTTGCAGGTCGACACCGAGATCCCGGCGCTGCTCAAGGCCCTCGACGGCCGCTTCATCCGCCCGGCCCCGGGCGGCGACCTCTTGCGCACCCCGGCGATCCTGCCGACGGGGCGCAACCTGCACGGCTTCGACCCCTTCCGCATCCCGAGCGCCTTCGCCATGCGCGACGGCGCCCGCCAGGCGACCCGCCTGATCGAGCGGCACATGTCCGAGGGACACCGCTTCCCGGAGACGATCGCGCTGGTGCTGTGGGGCTCCGACAACCTGAAGAGCGAGGGCGGGCCGCTCGCCCAGGCGCTGTCGCTGATGGGTGCCGGCCCGCGCTTCGACAGCTACGGCCGGCTCTGCGGCGCCGTGCTGGTGCCGCTCGCCGACCTCGGCCGCCCGCGCATCGACGTGGTGATGACGGTCTCCGGCATCTTCCGCGATCTGATGCCGCTGCAGATGCAGATCCTCGCCGAGGCGTCCTACCTCGCCGCCAGCGCCGACGAGCCGGAAGACCAGAACTTCGTCCGCAAGCACGCTCGCCAGCACGTGGCCGAGCATGGCGGCGACCTCGAGACCGCGGCGCTCCGCGTCTTCTCGAATGCCGACGGCACCTACGGCGCCAACGTCAACAACCTCGTCGAGAGCGGCCTCTGGGACGACGAGAACGAGATCGCCGAGACCTACACCCGCCGCAAGTCCTTCGCCTACGACCGCAAGGGCCGCCCCGCGCAGCAGACCGCTCTGCTCGAGAGCGTGCTGAAGGACGTCGACCTCTCCTACCAGAACCTCGAATCGGTCGAGCTCGGCGTCACCACTCTCGACCAGTACTTCGACACGCTCGGCGGCATCAGCCGCGCCGTGAAGCGCGCGACCGGCAAGTCGGTGCCCGTCTACATCGGTGACCAGACCCGTGGCGAGGGATCGGTGCGGACGCTGTCGGAGCAGGTCGCCCTCGAGACCCGCACACGCATGCTCAACCCGAAGTGGTACGAGGGCATGCTCAAGCACGGCTACGAGGGCGTCCGGCAGATCGAGTGCCACGTCACCAACACGATGGGCTGGTCGGCGACGACCGGCCACGTCGAGCCCTGGGTCTACGAGCGGATCACCGAGACCTTCGTGCTCGACCCGGAAATGCGCGACCGCCTGTCCGCCCTCAATCCGACGGCGGCGGCGAAGCTCGCCGGCCGGCTGATCGAGGCGCACGAGCGCAACTATTGGACACCGGACGACGCCATGCTGTCGGCCCTACGCGAGGCGGGCGACGACCTCGAGGACCGCCTCGAAGGCGTGTCCGTCGGCGTCGCGGCCTGATCGCGGACGAGGAGAGAAGCCCCGTGAACATCGCCCTCCCCAACATCCGATCCACCCGCGGCCTCGACGGCGACGGCAGCGTGCAGGTCCACATGGACCCGCTCGCCGACCCGGCCCTGGCGATCGGCACGGCGCGCGTCTTCTCCGTCTACGGCAAGGGCGGCATCGGCAAGTCGACGACCTCGTCGAACCTCTCGGTCGCCTTCGCCAAGCTCGGCAAGCGGGTGCTGCAGATCGGCTGCGATCCCAAGCACGACTCGACCTTCACCCTGACGAAGAGCCTGATCCCGACCGTCATCGACGTGCTGCAGGGCGTCGACTTCCACGCCGAGGAACTGCGCACCGAGGACTTCGTCTTCGAGGGCTATGCCGGCGTGATGTGCGTCGAGGCGGGCGGCCCGCCGGCCGGCACCGGCTGCGGCGGCTACGTCGTCGGCCAGACGGTGAAGCTGCTCAAGGAGCACCACCTCCTCGACGACACCGACGTGGTCATCTTCGACGTGCTCGGCGACGTCGTCTGCGGCGGCTTCGCCTCGCCGCTGCAGCACGCCGACCGGGCGCTGATCGTCGCCGCCAACGACTTCGACTCGATCTTCGCGATGAACCGCATCGTCGCCGCCATCCAGGCGAAGGCGAAGAACTATCCGGTCCGGCTCGGCGGCGTCATCGCCAACCGCTCCGCCGCCACCGACCAGATCGACAAGTTCAACAAGGCGGTCGGCCTCGAGACGATCGCCCGCTTCCCCGATCTCGACGTCATCCGCCGCTCGCGCCTGAAGAAGGCGACGCTGTTCGAGATGGAGGCGGCGCCCGAGGTCGAGGCGGTGCAGCAGGAGTACCTTCGGCTCGCGGCGGGACTGTGGGCCGGCGGCACGCCCTACAGCTGCGCGCCGATGAAGGACCGCGACATCTTCGATCTCCTCGGCTTCGATTGAGAGGGCGACCGATGACATCCGCCACCTACCGGGAGCGCCTCAGCCGCGTCGAGACCTACTTCGACCGCACCGCGGTCGAGGCGTGGTCGCGCCTCACCTCCGACGCCCCCGTCGGCCGCATCCGCGCCACCGTGCGCGCCGGCCGAGACGCCATGCGGGCGACGCTGCTGTCGCGCCTGCCGGCCGACCTCACCGGGCGCCGCCTGCTCGACGCCGGCTGCGGCACCGGCTCGCTCGCCGTCGAGGCGGCCCGCCGCGGCGCCGACGTGCTCGCCGTCGACGTCTCGCCGACGCTCGTCGGCCTCGCCCGTGAGCGCCTGCCGCGCGACCTCGGCGCCGGCTCGATCGACTTCCGCGTCGGCGACATGCTCGACCCGGCCTTCGGCCAGTTCGATCACGCCGTGACGATGGACTGCCTGATCCACTACCGCCTGTCCGATACCCTCGACGCGCTGGCGGCGCTCGCCGAGCGCACCTCGACGTCGGTGCTGTTCACGTTCGCGCCGCGCACGCCGCTGCTGGCCACCATGCACGCCGTCGGCGGCTTCTTCCCGCGCAGCGACCGGGCGCCTTCCATCGAGCCGGTGGCCGAGCGGGCGCTCCGCCGCGGCATCGCCTCGACCGCCGGCCTCGCCGGCTGGCGGCCCGCCGCCACCGCCCGCATCTCGCGGGGCTTCTACATCTCCCAGGCGATGGAGCTCGTCCGGTCGTGAAGCGCGCCGCTGCACCTGCCGCCAATCCTGCCGCCCGCGCGGGCTTGTCTCCAATGACGTGGGCGGCGGTGTGGATGCGGCTCGGCCGGCGCTTCCTGCCGTTCTCCGACGCCGTCTCCACCGAGCTGCCGCTCGGCCGGCTCCTGCGCCTGTCGCTGTTCCAGGTCTCCGTCGGCATGGCGACGGTGCTGCTCGTCGGCACGCTCAACCGGGTGATGATCGTCGAGCTCTCGGTGTCGGCGTCGCTCGTCGCCGTGATGGTGTCGCTGCCGCTCGTCTTCGCGCCGTTCCGGGCGCTGCTCGGCTTCCGCTCCGACCACCACCGCTCGGCGCTCGGCTGGAAGCGGGTGCCCTACATCTGGTTCGGCACGCTGCTGCAGTTCGGCGGCTTCGCCATCATGCCGTTCGCGCTCCTGGTGCTGTCGGGCACCGGCACCAACGGGCCGGTGTGGGCGGGCCAACTCGGCGCAGCCCTCGCCTTCCTGATGGTCGGCGCTGGCCTGCAGACGACGCAGACCGCCGGCCTCGCGCTCGCCACCGACCTCGCCCCGCCGGACACCCGGCCGAGCGTGGTGGCGATGATGTACGTGGCGCTGCTCGTCGGCACCGTGGCGAGCGCCTTCGTCTTCTCGGCGCTGCTGCAGGACTACAGCCCGAAGCGGCTGATCCAGGTGATCCAGGGGGCGGCGGTGCTCACCGTCGTTCTCAACGTCATCGCGCTCTGGAAGCAGGAGGCGCGCAACCCGGCGGCGACCCGCTCCGACACGCCGCGCCCGGCCTTCGGGGAAGCCTTCCGCGCCTTCCTGCAGCGCACCGGCGCCACCCGCTTCCTCGTCGCGGTGGGCCTCGGCACGGCGGCCTTCACCATGCAGGACGTGGTGCTCGAGCCCTATGGCGGCGAGATCCTGGGGCTCGGGGTCGGAGACACCTCGGCGCTGTCGGCGCTGCTCGCCGGCGGCGCTCTCGCAGGCTTCGTCGTCGCCGCCCGGATGCTGGTGCACGGCGCCGACCCCTACCGGGTCGCCGCCTACGGGGCGCTCGCCGGGCTGCCGGCCTTCGTGCTCGTCTCGCTGTCGGCGCCCTTCGAGTCGGCCGGCCTGTTCCGCATCGGCATCGGCCTCGTCGGCTTCGGCGGCGGCCTGTTCGCCGTTGGCACGCTGACGGTCGCGATGGGCCTCGACGAGGGCCGCGCATCCGGCCTCGCCCTCGGCGCCTGGGGCGCCGTGCAGGCGACGGCGGCCGGCCTCGGCATTGCAGCGGGCGGCATCATTCGTGACGGCGTCGGCTCCCTCGCCGCCGCCGGCCAGCTCGGCCCGACGATGGCGGGCCCCGCCGTCGGCTACGGCGCCGTCTACCAGATCGAGATCCTGCTCCTGTTCGCCACGCTGGTGGCGATCGGTCCGCTCGTGCGCCACGCGCGCACGCTCCGCCTGCAATCGTCGCGCTTCGGCCTGTCCGAGCTTCCCGGCTGAGCCGGGTACACAAGGAAAGAAGAGGAGGTCGCCATGGGACCCGCCTTCACCGCCAACATCGATCTCGCACAGGTCGTGCTCTACGTGTTCTGGGCGTTCTTCGCAGGCCTGATCTACTACCTGCACCGGGAGAACAAGCGGGAGGGCTACCCGCTCCTCTCCGACCGGACGAACGAGCGCGTCAGCGTCATCGGCTTCCCGGCGCCGCCGGCCCCGAAGACCTACCTCTTGCCGCACGGCGGCACCGTCTCGGTGCCGAACGGCAAGGCCGACAATCGCGAGATCAAGGCCCGCCCCGTGGCGGTCTGGCCCGGCGCGCCGCTCGAGCCGACCGGCAACCCGATGGTCGACGGTGTTGGACCGGCCGCCTTCGCCGAGCGCTCCGACCACCCCGACCTCACCTACGAGGGCCACGTGAAGATCGTGCCGCTGCGCGTGGCGGGCGACTTCTACCTCGAGGCCCGCGATCCCGACCCGCGCGGCATGGCCATCGTCGGCACCGATCGCGTCGTCGGCGGCACCATCGTCGACGTCTGGGTCGACCGCTCCGAGTACCTTGCCCGATACTTCGAGGTCGACGTCGCCGGAGCCGGCCGCCGCGTCCTGGTGCCAGTCAATTTCTGCCGCGTCGACGGCGCGCGGCGTACGGTGAAGGTCAACGCCATCCTCGGCTCGCAGTTCGCCGCCGCCCCGGCGACGAAGCTGCCCGACCAGGTCACCTTCCTCGAGGAGGACCGCATCATGGGCTACTACGGCGGCGGCTATCTCTACGCCACGCCGGCTCGCGCGGAGCCGCTGCTGTGAGCGATCTCGACATGGAGCCGGTGCGGGGACTTCCGGAGGAACTCCCCGCCGGCGAACGGGTCCTGTGGCAGGGCTCACCCGACTGGCGGGCACTGGCGATCGAGGCCTTCCAGGTCCGCAAGGTGGCGGTCTGGTTCGGTGCGCTCATCGCCGTGCGCTTCGTGATCTACCTCTACGAGGGCGAGCCGGTGCTCGGCGCCGCGATCTCCGCCGCCTGGCTCATGCCGATGGCGCTGACGGCGATCGCGCTCCTCGCCCTGCTCGCCTGGTATTCGGCGCGCACCACCGTCTACACGCTGACGAACAAGCGCCTCGTGCTGCGCATCGGCATGGCGCTGACGATGACGATCAACGTGCCCTTCCGGCTGATCCAGGACGCCGGCGTGGTGGTGCGGGCGAACGGCACCGGCAGTCTCACCTTCGCGCTCGACCCGAGCGTCAAGATCGCCTGGGCGCTGCTCTGGCCGCACTGCCGCCCGTGGCGGCTCGCCCGGCCCGAGCCGGCGCTCCGGGCGATCCCCGACGCCGCCCGTGTCGCCGACCTCGTGGCGACGGCGCTCGCCGCCGACGCAGCCGCCAATCCGGTGACCACTGGTGCGACCGTGACGCAGGCCCCGTCCGCTCCGGCGCCGGCCGTGCAGACCGGTGGACGCTTTGCCGGCGGGCGCACCGCCCTCGCATCCTGAACGGGAGGACCTCGACGTGAGCGAAGAGATGACCGACCGGCCGTTTCCGCGTGGTGCCCTGATCGGCGCCGGGGTGCTGATCGCAGCGACGATGGTGGCGGCGCTGGCCGGTCGCGTCGGCGACATCGGCACGGTGCGGCTGCCGCCGGCGGCGCTCGTCGAGACGCGGGACCTCGTCTTCGTCGACCGGCCCGAGGGTGGCATCGCCATCCTCGACGCCGACGACCGCTCGACCGTCGCGGTGCTCGCGCCGAACACCGACGGCTTCATCCGGGGCGTGATGCGCGGCGTTGCCCGCGAGCGTCGCTCCCTCGGCATAGGATCCGAGCCGCCCGTGCGGCTCGCCCAGCGTGAGGACGGTCGGCTGACGCTGATCGACCCACAGACCGGCCGGGAAATCGGGCTCGACGCGTTCGGCCCGACCAACA
The DNA here is from genome assembly GCA_945898215.1 of Pseudoxanthobacter soli DSM 19599. Lineage (GTDB taxonomy): Bacteria > Pseudomonadota > Alphaproteobacteria > Rhizobiales > Segnochrobactraceae > CAMDHY01. The sequence continues at coordinate 35,808 of CAMDHY010000011.1, forward strand.
CCCAGGCCTTCGCACGGCTATTCGACAGGGAGACGACCAGCCGATGAACGCACTCTTCATGATCGGGAGGAGGACGATCGAGGTGCCATGCACCGTCGACGTCGAGCAGACCCCCGACAGTCTACACGCCTATGTCGACCTGCATGGGTTCGAGGTCGGACCCGGCGACGAGGTGACGGTGCACGCACCGCCGCTCGACGTCGGCTTCGGTGAGCACGTGGTTCGGGAGTGCCACGCCACCGTCGTCCGCGCCGGCCCGCTCGAGCGGATCTGGACCCACGTCGCCGGCTACAAGGAACTCACCGAGCTCTATGAGGTCGGCTTCCAGGGGGAGACCGCGGCATGATCCCGATGGAGGGTGGCGCCCAGGCCAACACCACGACGCGCGACGCGCAGACAGACACGCTGCTGAGCCCGCGCTTCTACACCACCGACTTCGAGGCGATGGACCGCCTCGAGATCGATTCCGTCCGCGCCGAGTGGGACGAGGTGATGGGCGAGATGCGCGCCGATCACAACAAGGGTCACTTTGTCCGCAACGAGGACTTCGACGGCTTCAGCCTCGATGACCTGCCGCCGGAGCTGCGCAAGGAGTTCGTCGACTTCCTGGTGAGCTCGCTCACCGCCGAGTTCTCCGGCTGCGTGCTCTATGCGGAGATCAAGAAGCGCATCAAGAGCCCCGAGATCCGCGAGCTCTTCACCTTCATGGCCCGCGACGAATCCCGCCACGCGGGCTTCATCAACGAGACGCTGAAGGAAATGGGCATCGGCGTCGACCTCGGCTTCCTCGCCCGGGCGAAGAAGTACACCTACTTCAAGCCGAAGTTCATCTTCTACGCGACGTATCTCTCGGAGAAGATCGGCTACGCCCGCTACATCACCATCTTCCGCCACCTGGAGCGGAACCCGCAGATGCGGTTCCATCCGATCTTCAAGTGGTTCGAGAAGTGGTGCAACGACGAGTTCCGCCACGGCGAGGCGTTCGCGCTGATCATGCGCGCCGACCCGAAGCTGCTGTCGGGCGCGAACAAGCTGTGGATCCGCTTCTTCCTGCTCGCCGTGTTCGCGACGATGTACGTCCGCGACCACATGCGCGTCGCCTTCCACGAGGGCCTCGGCATCTCGCCGACGGAGTACGACCAGAAGGTGCTGCGCCTCACCTCCGAGATCACCAAGCAGGTCTTCCCGATCACGCTCGATCTCGACAACCCGGTGTTCTGGGCGGGCCTCGACAAGCTCTTCAGGATCGCCGAGGCGACCGAGGTGGCGAAGAAGCAGGGCGGCATCGGCGGGGCGCTGAAGCGGTTCGGCCTCGGCGCCAGCGCCGCCGGAACGCTGCTCCGGCTCTACATGCTGCCGGTCCGCAAGAACGACATCCCCGCCAAGGTCCGGCTCGCGCCGGCCTGGTGAGGAACGCGAGGAAGAGGAGGCGAGGCCTGTGGAACTTTCGCCGATGGCAGTCGCGGCGGTAGCGGTCGGTTTCGTCGTCGTCCTGTGGTGGGCGTCGACGGGGCTCGTCCTCTATCTCGACGGCCTGCCGCGGCGGACCTTCCGCTGGAGCATGGGCGGCGCCACCGTTCTCGGAGCCGCCGCCCTTGCCGGCCTTGCCGAGACCCGCGACGAGACGACGATCGCCGGCGCCGGCATCGCCTTCGTCTGTGCACTCGCCGTGTGGGGGTGGAACGAACTCGCCTTCCTCACCGGCGTCATCACCGGCCCTAACCGGCGGGCCTGCCCGCCGGGCGTCGCCGGCTGGCGCCACTTCGTCGCCGCGACGGGCTCGATCCTCTGGCACGAGCTCGCCATCGCCGCCTCGGCGCTCGCCGTCTTCGCGGTGACGGCGGGTGGCGACAACAGGGTCGGCCTGTGGGCCTTCCTGATCCTGTGGGTGATGCGGCTGTCGACCAAGCTGAACGTCTTCCTGGGGGTGCCGAACCTCTCGGAGGAGTTTCTGCCGGACCACCTCAAGTACATCGCGAGCTTCTTCCGGCGGCGACCGATGAACCTTCTCTTTCCCGTCTCGGTGACGGCGACGACGGTGCTGTTCGTCGCGCTCATCGCCGAGGCGATGGCGGCGGCCGATCCGTTCGCCACCACGGCGGCGACGCTGCTCGCCGCCCTGACCGGGCTCGCACTGCTCGAGCACTGGTTCCTGGTGCTGCCGATCCCGGCGATGGAGCTGTGGCGGTGGGGCCTGAAATCGCGAAGCGCCCATGCCGATCCGCCCGAGGGCGAGACGCGGCGGGCGCCTGGAGTGGAACGCGCGCCCGCGCGCATCGGGGTGAGGCCGGCGACATGAAGAGCGAGCACATCCAGGCGGGCGGCTGCCCGATGCCGGAGATGAACAACGACCGCGCTGCGTACGACCGCGCCGGCAAGAAGAAAAGCGCCGAGGGGAGATCAGGGCCGATGGACTACGAGGCGTTCTTCCAGGGAGAGCTCGCCGGACTGCACCGCGAAGGGCGCTACCGCGTCTTCGCCGACCTGGAGCGTCGCGTCGGGGAGTTCCCCCGGGCCATCCACCACACCCCGAACGGCCCGCGCGAAGTCACCGTCTGGTGCTCGAACGACTATCTCGGCATGGGCCAGAACCCGTCGGTGCTCGCCGCCATGCACGAGGCGCTCGACCGCTGCGGCGCCGGCGCCGGCGGCACCCGCAACATCTCCGGCACCAACCACTATCACGTGCTGCTGGAGCAGGAGCTCGCCGACCTCCACCGCAAGGAATCGGCGCTGCTGTTCACCTCCGGCTTCGTGTCGAACTGGGCGAGCCTCGCGACGCTCGCCACCAAGATCCCCGGCTGCGTCGTGCTGTCGGACGCCGGCAACCACGCCTCGATGATCGACGGCATCCGCCACAGCCGCGCGGAAAAGCGCGTCTTCCGCCACAACGATCCGGCTGACCTCGATCGCCAGCTCGCCGAGCTGCCGAAGGAGACGCCGAAGCTCGTCGCCTTCGAATCCGTCTACTCGATGGACGGCGACGTGGCGCCGATCGCCGAGATCTGCGACGTCGCCGACGCCCACGGCGCCATGACCTATCTCGACGAGGTGCACGCCGTCGGCATGTATGGGGGCCGCGGCGGCGGCATCTCCGAGCGCGACGGCGTCGCCGACCGCCTGACCGTCATCGAGGGCACGCTCGCCAAGGCCTATGGCGTCGTCGGCGGCTACATCGCCGCCTCCACCGCGCTCTGCGACTTCGTGCGCTCCTTCGCCTCCGGCTTCATCTTCACCACCTCGCTGCCGCCGGCGGTGGCGGCGGGCGCGCTCGCCAGCCTGCGCCACCTGAAGGCGAGCCCGGTCGAGCGCATCCGCCACCGTGACCGCGTCGCCCGCGTCCGCCGCGCGCTCGACGCCGCCGGCATCCCCCACCTCGCCAACCCGAGCCACATCGTGCCGGTGATCGTCGGCGACCCGGTGGTGTGCAAGGCGATCAGCGACGAGCTGCTCGAGATGCACGGCGTCTACGTCCAGCCGATCAACTACCCGACCGTGCCGCGCGGCACCGAGCGCCTGCGCATCACGCCCTCGCCGCTGCACACCGACGCCGACATCGACCACCTGATCGACGCGCTCTCGTCGATCTGGAAGGTCGCCGGGCTGAAGCGCGCGGCGTGAGCGGGCGGGCGAACGGAGGACCCACGATGGCCGGTCCGCTCAGGGTGATCCTCGCCAAGCCGCGCGGCTTCTGCGCCGGCGTCGTGCGCGCCGTCGACATCGTCGAGCGGGCGCTGGCGATCTACGGCCCGCCGGTCTACGTGCGCCACGAGATCGTCCACAATACCCACGTGGTCAGCGAACTCGCCGGCCGCGGCGCGATCTTCGTCGACGAGCTCGACGAGGTGCCGGACGGCGCGATCGTCGTGTTCAGCGCCCACGGCGTGCCGCGGGCGGTGGAGTGGGAGGCGTCTCGGCGCGGCCTCGACGTCATCGACGCCACCTGTCCCTTGGTGCGCAAGGTCCACCACGAGGGCCAGCGGTACGCCGACCGCGGCTACGACGTCGTCCTCATCGGCCACCGCGAGCACCCGGAGGTGACCGGCACGCGCGGCCAGGTGACAGGGCCGCTGCAGGTGGTCGGCACCGCCGCCGAGGTCGCGGCGCTGACGGTGCGCGATCCCGGCAAGGTCGCCTACATCACCCAGACGACGCTCAGCGTCACCGACACCCGCGACGTCATCGCGGCGCTGAAGGATCGCTTCCCGGCCATCATCGGCCCCGACGTGCGCGACATCTGCTACGCGACGCAGAACCGCCAGCAGGCCGTCGTGGCGCTCGCGGCGCTGGTCGATCTCGTGCTCGTCGTCGGCTCGCCGAACTCGTCGAATTCCAACCGCCTGCGCGAGATCTCCGAACAGGTCGGCGTGCCGGCGCGGCTGATCGACGGGCCGGAGCACTTCGATCCGGCCTGGCTCGCCGGCGTCGAGACGGTCGGCCTGACGGCGGGGGCCTCCGCGCCGGAGCGCCTCGTCACCGACACCATCCGGGCGCTCTCGGCGGTCCGGCCGGTGGTGGTGAAGACCCTCGACGGCATCGACGAAACCGTGCGCTTCCGCCTGCCGGAACGGCTCGTCGAAGCGCATGCGCCGGCGGCCTGAGCCGGTGGCGACACTGTGGACGGCGAGAGTGTGGACAGCGTGAGCGTGAGTGCCAACGGAGGCGAGATCCCCATGAAGCGCCTCGATGATGCGGACAGCGGCGGCGGCCCGGCCGGCGGCGCGCCGCGCCCGTCCCCCCGCGCCCGCAAGGCGACCACGGACAAGCGCGCGGCCGGCGAGGAGACCGTCGTGTCGGCGCCCGTGCGCACCCCGCCGCCGCCGTTCCCGTTCTCGGCCATCGTCGGCCAGGACGAGATGAAGCGGGCGATCCTGATCGCCGCCATCGATCCCTCGCTCGGCGGCGTGCTCGTCTTCGGCGACCGCGGCACCGGCAAGTCGACGGCCGTGCGCGGGCTGGCGGCCCTCCTGCCGTCGCGGCGCGTCGTCACCGGATGCCCCTATGGCTGCGACCCGTCGCCGTCGGCCCGCCACTGCGACGCCTGCGCTTCCGTTGTCAGTGGCGCCGGCGTGCGCACGCACGACGCCCAGATCCCGGTGGTCGACCTGCCCCTCGGGGCGAGCGAGGACCGCGTCGTCGGCGCCCTCGACCTCGAGCGGGCGCTGACCCGTGGTGAGAAGGCCTTCGAGCCCGGGCTGCTCGCCCGCGCCAACGGCGGCTTCCTCTACATCGACGAGGTCAACCTGCTCGAGGACCACCTCGTCGACCTGCTCCTCGACGTCGCCGCCTCCGGCGAGAACGTCGTCGAGCGCGAGGGCCTGAGCGTCCGCCATCCCGCCCGCTTCGTGCTGATCGGCAGCGGCAACCCGGAGGAGGGCGAACTCCGCCCGCAGCTCCTGGACCGCTTCGGCCTGTCGGTCGAGGTGAAGACGCCGACCGACATCCCGACCCGCGTCGAGGTGGTGAAGCGGCGCGACGCCTACGAGCGCGACCGCGCCGGCTTCGCCGCCACTTGGAAGAGCGAGGACGCCCGCGTCCGCCGCCGCCTCGTCGCCGCCCGCGCACGGCTGGGGTCGGTCGTGGTCCCCGACGCGGTGCTGGAGGCGGCGGCGCGGCTCTGCGTCTCTCTCGGCACCGACGGCCTGCGCGGCGAGCTCACTTTGGTGCGCGCCGCCCGGGCGCTCGCGGCGATGGACGGCGACGACACCGTCGCCATCGCCCACCTGCGCTCGGTGGCGCCCTCGGCTCTCCGCCATCGGCTGCGCCGCAACCCGCTCGACGAGGTCGGCTCGACGACGCGGGTCGAGCGGGCCCTCGCCGAGCTCGCCGGATGAGCGGCGCGGCCGGTGCCGCCGCTGCCGGTGCCGTCAATGGCAGTGCCGTCAATAGCGGTGCCAACACCGGTCTCTCTGCCGGCGCTGCTGCCCCGGCCTGGTCGCCGCCGTGCGCCTGGTCCGATGCGGCCCGTGCCGCCGCCCTGTTCGCCCTCGACCCCGCCGGCATCGGTCCGGGTGGCCTGCACGTGCGCGCCGCCGCCGGGCCGGTGCGCGACCGCCTCCTCGCCCTCGTCACGGCGCTGCTGCCGGCGGGCACGCCGATCCGCCGCCTGCCGGCAGATGTTGACGCTGCCCGTCTCGACGGCGGCCTCGACCTCGCTGCGACACTCGCCGCCGGCCGTCCCGTCGCGGCCGAGGGCGTACTGTCGACCGCCGCCGGCGGCGTGCTGGTGCTCGCCATGGCCGAGCGCCTGTCCGGCGCCGCCGCCGTCCGCATCGCCGCCGCCTTCGACGGGGAGGGGATCGCCGGACGCCGCACCGTTCCCGAGCGGGACGCCGACGGGTCCGACGAGAGCGCAAGCGAGCGCCGCGCCGGCTTCGGCGTGGTCGCCCTCGACGAGGGCATCGAGGCGGACGAGCGGGTGCCGTCGGCGCTCGCCGAGCGGCTTGGCCTCACGATTGACCTCGCCACCGTCGCCGTGACGACGGCGGTAACGCCCGCCGGGCTCGCCGCCGCCGTCGCCGTGGCGCGGACCCGGCTCGCCACCGTGCGGGCCGGCGACGAGACCGTGACGGCGCTCTGCACCGTCGCCGCGGCCTTCGGCATCGCCTCGCTGCGGGCGCCGATGCACGCGCTGACGGTGGCCAAGGCCGCCGCCGCGCTCGCCGGCCGCGACGCCGTCGAAGAGGAGGACGTGACGCTCGCCGCCCGCCTGGTGCTGGTGCCGCGCGCGCTCATGTTTCCCGCACCGACGGACCAGCAGTCGGAGGTCGCCGAGCCGCCGCCGGAGCCGGAAGAGCCGCCGCCGGAGGACGACGCCGAGGCCGCCGCTTCGCCACCACCGCCGCCGGACGACACCGACGAGGCTGCCGCCGACCGGGCGCTCGCCGACGTGGTGATCGAGGCCGTGCGCGCGGCGTTGCCGCCGGACCTCCTCGCCGCCCTGTCGGCCGCCGCCGGCCCGCCGCGCCGCAGCCGCTCTGACGGGCGTTCCGGTGCCGTCGCCAAGGGCGGCCGCCGTGGCCGCCCCGTTGGCGTGCGCCGGGCCGACCCGCGCTCCGGCGACCGCATTTCCGCCTACCAGACCATCCGCGCCGCCGCCCCGTGGCAGCGCCTGCGTCGCGCCGAGACCGCGATTGCCGGCGCCTACGATGCCGCGTCCGCTGCGACGGCGCCCCGCCTGATCGTCCGCCGTGACGACTTCCGTGCCGTCCGCCACGAACAGCGCACCGGCACGACGACGATCTTCGTCGTCGACGCCTCCGGCTCCTCGGCGCTGAACCGGCTCGGCGAGGCGAAGGGGGCGGCGGAACTGCTGCTGGCCGACTGCTATGTCCGCCGCGACCGCGTCGCCCTCATCGCCTTCCGCGGCACCGCGGCTGAAATCCTTCTGCCGCCCACCGGCTCGCTGACGCGCGCCAAGCGCAGCCTCGCCGGCCTGCCCGGCGGCGGCGGCACGCCGCTGTCGGCCGGCATCGACGCAGCCGTCGTGCTCGCCGACCAGGTGCGCCGGCGCGGCGATACGCCGGTGCTGGTGCTCCTGACCGACGGTGGCGCCAACATCGGCCGCGACGGTGCCGCCGGACGCGCCCGCGCCCGCGAGGACGCCGAGGCGAGCGCGCGGGCGGTGCGCGCCGTCGGGCTGGCGGCGCTCCTCGTCGACACCGCGCCGCGACCCGATGCCCGCGCCCGGGCGCTCGCCGAGGCGATGCGCGCGACCTATATGCCCCTTCCGAACGGGCATCCCGAGACGCTCGCCCGCGCCGTGCGCGGCGCCGCCGGACGCTAGCCGCCCGCTGCCGATGCCAGCCGAGTGTTAGTTTTGCTTTACATGAATGAATGTAAAGCTATCATCACACAGGGAACGCAACCGAGCAGGGGAAGGTCGCCCGTGTCCTCTCAGTCCGCCACGCCGCTGCTCGATCGCATCCGCGGCCCCGCCGACCTGCGCCAGCTTCCCGAGGATCGCCTCACGGACCTCGCGGCCGAGCTTCGCGCCGAGACGATCGAATCGGTCTCCGTCACCGGCGGCCACCTCGGCGCCGGCCTCGGCGTCGTCGAGCTGACGGTGGCGCTGCACTACGTCTTCGATACACCCACCGACAAGGTGATCTGGGACGTCGGCCACCAGGCCTATCCCCACAAGATCCTCACCGGCCGCCGCGACCGCATCCGCACGCTGCGCCAGGGTGGCGGCCTCTCCGGCTTCACCAAGCGCTCCGAGAGCGAGTACGACCCCTTCGGCGCCGGCCACTCCTCCACCTCGATCTCCGCCGGCCTCGGCATGGCGGTGGCGCGCGACCTCGACGGCCGGCAGGGGCACGTCATCAGCGTCATCGGCGACGGGGCGATGTCGGCGGGCATGGCCTACGAGGCGATGAACAACGCCGGCGCCATGGGCGCGCGCCTGATCGTCGTCCTCAACGACAACGACATGTCGATCGCCCCGCCGGTGGGCGCGCTGTCGCACTATCTCGCCAAGCTCATCTCCGGCCGCGCCTACCTGACGCTGCGCGACGTCGGCCGCCAGCTGACCTCGCGGCTGCCCGGCCCGATCGACCGCACCATCACCCGGGCGATCGCCCAGACGCGCACCTTCCTCACCGGTGGCACGCTGTTCGAGCAGCTCGGCTTCTACTATGTCGGCCCGGTCGACGGCCACGATCTCGACCAGCTCGTGCCGGTCCTGAAGAACGTCCGCGACGCCCACGACGGCCCGATCCTCGTCCACGTCGTGACGAAGAAGGGCAAGGGCTATGCGCCGGCCGAGGCCTCGGCCGACAAGTATCACGGCGTCGTCAAGTTCGACGTCGTCACCGGTGCGCAGTCGAAGGCGAAGCCGAACGCCCCCGCCTACACCCGCGTCTTCGCCGACAGCCTGATCGCGGCGGCGAACGCCGATGACAAGGTGGTGGCGGTGACGGCGGCGATGCCGACCGGCACCGGCCTCGACGTCTTTGCCAAGGCGCATCCGACGCGCTGCTTCGACGTCGGCATCGCCGAGCAGCACGCCGTCACCTTCGCGGCTGGGCTCGCCACCGAGGGCTACAAGCCGTTCGTCGCCATCTACTCGACCTTCCTGCAGCGCGCCTACGACCAGATCGTCCACGACGTCGCGATCCAGCACTTGCCGGTGCGCTTCGCCCTCGACCGCGGCGGCCTCGTCGGGCCGGACGGCTCAACCCATGCCGGCGCCTTCGACCTCGCCTATCTCGGCTGCCTGCCGGGCTTCACCATCATGGCGCCCGCCGACGAGGCCGAGCTCGTCCACATGGTGGCGACCGCCGCCGACCATGACGACGGCCCGATCGCCTTCCGCTACCCGCGCGGCGAAGGGGTCGGCGTCGCGCTGCCCGCGATCGGCGTGCCGCTGCCGATCGGCCGCGGCCGCGTCGTCCGCGAGGGCACCGCGGTGGCGCTGCTCTCCATCGGCACGCGGCTGGCCGACTGCCTCGCGGCCGCCGACGAGCTCGCCGCCCGCGGCCTCTCCTGCACCGTCGCCGACGCGCGCTTCCTGAAGCCGCTCGACGAGGCGCTGGTGCTGCGGCTCGCCCGCGAGCACGCCGTCCTCGTCACCGTCGAGGAGGGCTCGAGCGGCGGTTTCGGTGCTGCCGTCCTGCAGGCGCTCGCCACCCGCGGCGCCCTCGACAAGGGATTGAAGGTGCGCACGATGGTGCTGCCCGACGCGTTCCTCGACCACGACGCGCCGGCCGTGCAGATCGCCCGCGCCGGCCTCGACGCCCGCGGAATCGTCGCGACCGTGCAGCAGGCGCTCGGCGCCGATGGCCGCATCGCGGCGCTCAGGGCGTGACGATGGCACCGGGAAGCGCACGGGCGGAGGTGATCGTGGCGGACCAACTGGCCGAGGGCCGGTCGGCGTCGCGCGTTCCGGGCTTCGAGGATCGGCCGGCGGCTTCGGCCGGGAGACGCGACACGATGGGTGGCCTCGTCTTCGAGCGCGACGGGCGCGACTGGCCGAACCGCGAGGCGAGCCGGTTCATCAGGGCCGGTGGCGTGCGCTTCCACTTCCAGGTTGCCGGCGAGGGGCCGCCGCTGCTGATGCTGCACGGCACCGGCGCCTCGACCCACTCCTGGCGCGCCCTGCTGCCGCGCCTCGCCGAACACTTCACCGTCATCGCCCCGGACCTGCCGGGCCACGGCTTCTCAGAGACGCCGGCGCCCGAGCGGCTGTCGCTGCCGGCGATGGCGGACGCCGTTGCAGCGCTGCTGCACGAGCTCGAACTCGCGCCGGAGATTGCCGTCGGCCATTCCGCCGGTGCGGCGGTGCTGGTGCGGATGGCGCTCGACGGGCGGATCGCGCCGAAGGCGATCGTCAGCCTCGCCGGTGCGCTCCTGCCGCTCGGTGGCTTCGCCGGCCAGATGTTCTCGCCGATCGCCAAGCTGATGGCGCTCAACCCGGTGGTGCCGCAGTTGTTCGCCTGGCGGGCGAGCAACCCGGCGGTGATCGAGCGCCTGCTCGAGCAGACCGGCTCGCGCATCGACCCGGAAGGGGCGGCGATCTACGCCCGCCTCGCCCGCACCCGCGGCCACGTCGCCGGCGCGCTCGGCATGATGGCGAACTGGGACCTGAAGAGCCTCGAGGCCGACCTGCCGCGGCTCACCGTGCCGCTGGTGCTGGTCGCCGGCGGCACCGACCGCATGGTGCGCGCGGAGGTCGCCTACGACGTCCGCCGCCGTCTTCCGACGGCGGAGGTGGTGATGCTGCGCGGCCTCGGCCACCTCGCCCACGAGGAGAAGCCGGAGCTCATCGCCGGGATCATCGAGCGGGCTGCGGGACTTCCCCGGGCGGATGGACTTCCCCCGGCGGGAGGCGCCTGACCGTGGCGGTGGCGCTGCGCAGGATCGAGAGCAATAGGCAGGGCGGGGGAGACGCCGCCGACGGCCCGCCGTGGGCGCCGCGGCCCGGTGACACGCGACCGCACGCCGTCGTCATCGGCGCCGGCTTCGGTGGCCTCGCCGCCGCCGTCCGCCTCGGCGCGCGCGGCTGGCGCGTCACCGTGCTCGAGCGCCTCGAGCAGCCGGGCGGGCGCGCCTGCGTGTTCCGGCAGGACGGCTTCACCTTCGACGCCGGGCCGACCATCGTCACCGCCCCGCAGCTCTTCGAGGAACTGTGGGCGCTCGCCGGCCGGCGCTTTTCCGACGATATCGACCTGCGCTCGATCTCGCCGTTCTACCGGCTGTCGTACGCCGACGGCACCGACCTCGACGTCTCCGCCGATCCCGACGCCATGCGGGCGGCGGTGGCGCGGCTGTCGCCGGGCGATGTCGACGGCTACGAGCGCTTCCTGAAGGCGAGCGAGCAGCTCTGCCGCCTCGGCTTCGAGGAACTCGGCGACGTGCCGTTCGGCTCCTGGACGGACATGGCCCGCATCGCCCCGGCGCTGATCCGCCACTCCGCCTGGCGGTCGGTCTACGGGCTGGTGGCGCAGTACGTGAAGGACGAGCGGCTGCGCATCGCGCTGTCGTTCCACCCCTTGTTCATCGGCGGGAACCCGTTCCGGGCGACCGCGATCTACGCGCTCATCGCCTATCTCGAGCGCAAGTGGGGCGTGCATTTCCCGATCGGCGGCACCGGCCGGCTGGTCGACGGCCTCGTCTCGCTGATCGAAGGACAGGGCGGACGGCTCGCCTGCCATGCCGACGTCGCCGAGATCACGCTCGCCGGCGGCCGCGCCTCCGGCGTGCGGCTCGCCTCGGGCGAATTGATCGCCGCCGACATCGTCGTCTCCAACGCCGATGCCGCCTGGACCTACGGCAAGCTCCTGCCGGCCGCTGCGCGCAAGCGCTGGAGCGACGCCAAGCTCGCCCGCGCCCGCCAGTCGATGAGCCTGTTCGTCTGGTATTTCGGCACCGACCGGACCTATCCGGACGTACCCCACCACACCATCCTGCTCGGCCCGCGCTACAAGGGCTTGCTCACCGACATCTTCGACCGCAAGGTGCTGGCCGAGGACTTCAGCCTTTATCTGCACCGGCCGACCGCCACCGACCCGGCGCTGGCGCCGGCCGGCTGCGAGGCCTTCTACGTGCTGTCGCCGGTGCCGAACCTCGCAGGCGCCACCGACTGGACGGGGGCCGCCGAGCCCTATCGGGCGGCAATCCAGCAGCGCCTGGAAGAAACCGTGCTGCCCGGCCTCGGCCGCCACGTCGTCACCTCCCGCCTGATGACGCCGCTCGATTTCCGCGACCGGCTGAACGCCTGGCAGGGCGCGGCCTTCGGGCTCGAGCCGGTGCTCACCCAGAGCGCGTGGTTCCGGCCCCACAACGCCTCCGAGGACATCGACGGGCTCTATCTCGTCGGCGCCGGCACCCATCCGGGCGCCGGTGTTCCGGGCGTGCTCTCCTCCGCCAAGGTCCTCGACAGGGTCGTGCCGCATGCCGCCGCCTTCGCCCGCTGACGCCCCGACGCGGCCGCCGGTGCGGGCCGCCGCCTTTCCGGGTGCGCCCGCGCGCGCCGCCGCCGCGTCGAGCGGGATCTCGCCGGCCGACCTCGCCGCCTGCCGGCGGCTGCTGGCCGACGGCTCGAAGTGGTTCTTCGCCGCCTCGCTCTTGCTGCCGACGCGCGTGCGGGCGCCGGCGACCGCCCTCTACGCCTTCTGCCGGGTGGCCGACGACGTCGTCGACCGCGAGGGCGGGCCAGCGGCGCTCGCCCGCCTGACCGAGCGCCTCGACCGCGCCTATGCCGGCCGGCCGCTCGACCATCCGGTCGACCGAGCCTTCGCCGCCAACGTCGCGCACTTCGCCCTGCCGCGGGCGCTGCCGGAGGCGCTGCTCGACGGCTTCGCCTGGGACGAGGCGGGGCGGCGCTACGAGACGCTCGCCGACCTCGAAGCCTATGGCGTGCGCGTCGCCGGCTCGGTCGGCGCGATGATGGCGGTGCTGATGGGGGTGCGCGACGCCGCGGCGCTTGCCCGCGCCACCGACCTCGGCGTCGCCATGCAACTCACCAACATCGCCCGCGACGTCGGCGAGGACGCCCGCGCGGGGCGCGTCTACCTGCCGCTCGCCTGGCTCGCCGAGGCCGGCCTCGACGCCGACCGTTTCCTCGCCGCCCCTCGCCACGATGCGGCGCTGGCGTCCGTCGTCGGCCGTCTCGTCGCCGCCGCCGATACCCTCTACGCGCGGGCCGATGCCGGCATCGCCGCCCTGCCGCGCGACTGCCGCCCGGCGATCCGCGCCGCCCGCCTGATCTATGCGGAGATCGGCCGCGAGGTCGTCCGCGCCGGCTGCGATTCGGTCACCCGCCGGGCCGTCGTCTCGAAGCGCCGCAAGCTGGCGCTCGCCGCCCAGGCCGCAGGCGCGCTCGCTTCGCTGCATCGGCCCGATACGTCGCCACCGCTGGCCGCGGCGCTCTACGTGGTCGAGGCGGCCGCGCGGCCGACCCCGGCGCGTGCCGTGACGGCCGCGGCGCCGAAGGGCGTCGACTTCGTCCTCGACCTGTTCGAGCGGCTGGAGCGCCAGGGGCAGGGAGGTCTCGGAGGCGGCGCGCTCGGTGCTGGCGCCCTCGGGGCCGGCGTGCCGGCCTCCGCCGACCACTGACGGCGGCCCGCGATGACCTCCGGCTGGATCATCTTCCTCGAGATCCTGCTGGTGCTCGGGCTCGCGATCGGCTGGGGCGTCCACGAGATCCGCACGCTCAACCGCCTGAAGCGCGAGCGCGAGGCGCGGGAGAAGGCCGAGGGCGGTGCGACGGCTCAGGGTCCGACGGGCGACGGCGCCTGAGCCGCCTCAGCGGCGCCGCCGTGGCATCTTGAACGGTAGCATCATCTGCACGACGGGGCTCGCGAAGCGGTCGAGCGACAGGCTCTCGTGCACCGAGCGCACGTCCTCGCCTTTGAGCCGGTGCGCCACCAGCGAGCGGGCGTAGAACGGCGTGTCCTCCAGCGTCACGGCGACGCTCGCCGGCGCGCCGGGTTCGGTGCGGGTGCCGCGGGCGATCCGCCAGCCGGTCGATGGCAGCGTCGCCCGCGGTGGCGGCTCGAAGGCGGTGACGGCGCCGTCGCGGCCGATGGCGAGCGCCAGTGGCAGGTCGGTGCCGTCGCGGCGCTCGACGTCGTAGAGCACCGCGGCGCCGTCGCGGGTGGCGGCGCGCGACCAGTCCCAGCGGGAAAAGTCGCGGGAAAGCGGTGCTTCGCCGCGGTTTGAGTCGAGGTAGCCCGCGCCGCGCCAGGTAAGCCTGGGCCGCTCGAACTCCACCTCGATGCGGCCGAACGGGGCGACGGGGAACCAGCGGTGGTCGCCTCCCGCGTCGAGGGCGAAGGAGGCGCCGGTCAGCACGGCCGGGTGGAAGCGGACGCGGCCCTTCAGGCGCGAGGGGATCGGCACCGTCACCTCGTCGATGGCGAGCACCAGCGCGTCGCCCTCCCAGGTGGCCCGGCTCGGGCCGATGGCGAGGGTATCGGCGGTGCGGACGAGGCCGGCGCGGCCGCGCTCGGTCATCGCCCAGCGCTTGCCGGCGTCGCCATAGAGGGCGACGTTCATCGCCGCGTGGTCGAAGGGGTCGGCGGGGCCGCGCCGGCGCTGCAGTGCGTAGTAGGGCGAGAACACGCTGCCGACGAGCGCGATGATGGTGAGGCCGTGGCGGCCGTCGTCGCTCAGGCCGTCGAGATACCACCAGACATAGCCGCCCGGCGCGACGGGGTCGTCGAAGCGAGGGCCGCGAGCGCCGCCTCCGCCGCCAGTCGGCCGGAGATCGCCGCCATCGGCACCCCCGGGCCCGGATGGGTGCTGCCCCCCGCCACGAACAGGCCCGGCAGCCGGGTCGCCGGTCCCGGCCGGCGGAACGAGGCCATCCAGCCGTGCGAGGCGCGGCCGTAGAGGGCGCCCCCCGTCGCCGGGAACATCGCCTCGAAGTCCGCCGGCGTCGTCGTCACCGTCGCCGCCGGGTCGCGGTCGACCGTCAGGCCGCAGCGGGAGAGGAACGCGAAGGTCCGGTCGGCGCATCGGGCGATCTCCGAGGGGTCTTGGGATTGGCCGTCGCCGGCCGCGGGCGCGTTGATGAGGACGAGCAGGCGCTCGGCCTCGCCGGGGTTGGCGAGGCCGCCGCCGTCGTCGCGGTCCTGGGCGCAGACATAGACGGTGGGCGCCTTCGGCAGCCGGCGGTGGCCGAGGATGTCGGCGAACTCGGCCTGGTAGTCGTCCGAGAAGAAGACCGTGTGGCGGGCGAGGGGGAAGCCCTCCGTGCGCGCCGTGAGCGACCAGGTGACGGCCGACAGTGAGCGCTCGCGCGGTCGTGTCGGCGGCACTGCCTTCGCCGTCCCCGGGCCGAAGCGGCCGTCGGCCAGCGCCGCGACGTCGGCGTTGCAGACGACGACGTCGGCCGGCAGCACGTCGCCGTTCGCCAGCCGCACGGCGCTGGCGCGGCCGTTGGTGACGACGATGCGCGTCGCGGCGCTGCCGTAGTGGATGCGCGCGCCGCGCGCCTCGGCGAGGCCGGCGAGGGTAGCGGCGAGGCGGTGCATGCCGCCGTCGATCAGCCACACCCCTTCCTGCTCGACGTGGGCGACGAGCATCAGCGTCGCCGGGGCGGCGAACGGCGAGGAGCCGCAATAGGTGGCGTAGCGGCCGAAGAGCTGGCGCAGGCGCGGGTCGGCGAAGTGTTCGCCGAGCGCGTCCCACAGCGTCTTGAACGGCGTGATGCGCATCAGTTCACCGATGCGGCCGAGGCCGACGGTGCGCGTCAGCCCGATCGGGCTTGGTCGCGGCGCCTCGATGAACGGGTGCTCGAGGGTGTTGAAGACGGCGCACGCGCGCGCCGCGAACGCCCGGTAGCCCTTCGCCTCGGCGGCGCCGGCGAAGGCGCCGATGGCGTCGGCCGAGCGCTCGACGTCGGCGAAGAGGTCGAGGCGGCCGCCGTCGGCCCAGGCGTGGCGGGCGAGCACATCGGCCGGGCGCAGCGACAGGTGGGCGTCGAGGCGCTCGCCGACAGCGTCGAAGATGCGGTCGAAGACGCGGCGGAGCGTGAACACCGTCGGGCCCGAATCGACCGGGCGGCCGCCGACGGCGACCTCCCGCATCTTGCCGCCGGGCCGCTCGGCCGCCTCCACGACGGTGACGTCGGCGCCGCGCGCGGCCATCAGCAGCGCGGCGACGAGGCCGCCGATGCCGGCTCCGATGACGACGACGCGATCGGTGGCCAACGGCGCTCCCTTCCCGCCGCGCCCGCCCGTCCAGGGCGATTGACACGAGGCGGCGTTGACGTCCATTCTAGTTGACACATAAGGCCGACAACAAGAACTTACACTTCCAATCGTCGGAGGATCGCATGGACGCCAAGGGCAGGGTCGAACGAGCGCTCGACGAGGCAGTGGCCCATGCGGAGGCCCCGGGCTGTCCGCCGCGCTTCGCCGAGGCGATCCGCTATGCGGTGTTCCCGGGCGGTGCCCGCATCCGCCCGCGGCTGGCGCTCGCCATCGCCTGGGCCTGCGGCGACGACACACCGGACCTCGCCGATGCGGCAGCGGCCGCGATCGAGCTCCTGCACTGCGCCTCGCTGGTGCATGACGACATGCCCTGCTTCGACGACGCCGACATGCGGCGCGGCAAACCGTCGGTCCATGCCGAGTACGGCGAGAGCCTCGCGCTCTTGACCGGCGACGCCCTGATCATCGCCGCCTTCGAGACGCTCGCCCGCGCCGGCGCGGCGCGGCCGGAGCGGCTCGCGCCGCTGGTGCGGCTCGTCGCCCGCGCCGTCGGCGCGCCGGGCGGCATCTGCGCCGGCCAGGCGTGGGAGTGCGAGGCCTATGTCGACGTCGTCGACTATCACCGCGCCAAGACCGGCGCGCTGTTCGCCGGCGCAACGATGGCGGGTGCCGCTGCGGCGGGGCACGCCCCGGAGCCGTGGCGGGCGCTCGGCGAGATGATCGGCGAGGCCTTCCAGGTCGCCGACGACATCCGCGACGCCACCGAAACGGCCGAGGCGATCGGCAAGCCGGTCGGCCGCGACGCGGCGCTCGGCCGCCCGAACGCGGTGCGCCGCTATGGCTTCGACGGCGCGGTGGAGCGATTGACGGCCCTCGTGCTCGACGCCGTCGGCACCATTCCCGCCTGCCCGGGCCAGGCGCCGCTGCGGGCCCTGATCCTCCACGAGGTCAAGCAGTTCCTGCCGAAGCAGGTGGTGCTCAGGGCGGCCTGAGGGTCGACGGCACCCCCGCAGGAACACCGGACATGGCGACGGTCGCCGAGACGTGGTGGCGGCAGACCCGACTGGGTCTCGCCGACCGCATCTACGCGGCACGCGACCGGCTTCTCGCCGACCCGCGCTTCCAGCGCTTCGCTTCCGCCTTCCCGCCGACGCGCGGCATCGCCCGCCGCAAGGGCGCGGCGCTGTTCGATCTCTGCGCCGGCTTCGTCTACTCGCAGATCCTGTTCGCCTGCGTGCGCGTGCGCCTGTTCGAGGTGCTGGCCGAGGGCCCGGCCACCGTGCCGGCCCTGGCGCGACGGCTGTCGCTGCCCGTGGAGGCGGCCGACCGGCTGCTCGCGGCGGCGGCCAGCCTCGGCCTCGCGGCGCGGCGCGGCGGCGGCCGCTACGGGCTCGGCGAGCTCGGCGCGGCGCTTCTCGGCAACCCCGGCATCGCCGAGATGATCGAGCACCACGCGATGCTCTATGCCGACCTCGCCGACCCGCTGGCGCTGCTGCGCGGCGAGGCGAGGGAGACACGGCTCGGCCGCTACTGGGCCTATGCGGGCACGGAGGCGCCGGCTGCCAGCGCCGACACAGACGTTGCCGGCTACACGCGCCTGATGGCCGCCTCGCAGCCCCTCGTCGCCGAGGACGTGCTCGATGCCTACGACGTCTCCCGCCACCGCCGCATCCTGGATGTCGGCGGTGGCGACGGCTCCTTCCTCAACGCGGTGGCCGCGCGGGCGCCCACGGCGGAGCTCGTGCTGTTCGACCTGCCGGCAGTGGCCGAGCACGCGCGGGCCCGATTCGCACATGGCCCGCTCGCCGGCCGGGCAGAGGCCGTCGGCGGCGACTTCTGCCGTGACCCGCTGCCTCCCGGTGCCGACCTCATCACCCTCGTGCGCATCGTCCACGACCACGACGAGGCGACGGTGCGCACGCTGCTCGCCGCCACGCGGGCGGCGCTCGCCCCCGGCGGCACGCTTCTGATCGCCGAGCCGATGGCCGGAACGCCCGGCGCCGAGCGGATCGGCGACGCCTATTTCGGCTTCTACCTGCTCGCCATGGGCAGCGGCCGGGCCCGTACGCCGGCGATGCTCTCCGCCCTTCTGCGCGAGGCCGGCTTCGTCCGCACCGAGGCCGTGCCAACGCGGCGGCCGTTCCTCGCTGGGGCTGTCAAGGCAAACTAACACTAAAAAGACGTCAGGTTTGGTTGACATTTTTTGGCGTCATGTTTTAGTTACGCCAACGAGCGTCCAACAAAATTGACGCCACGCCGCGGACCCTGGGAGACCCCGATGCACACCCTCGCCGTCGTCCTGCATGCCCCCGAGCGCCTCGCGCTCGATCGGCTGCAGCTGGACGAGCCGCGCGAGGGCGACGTCGTGGTCGACATCGCCTACAGCGGCATCAGCACCGGCACCGAGCGCCTGTTGTGGAGCGGCCGCATGCCGCCCTTTCCGGGCCTCGGCTACCCGCTGGTACCGGGCTACGAATCGGTCGGCCGCGTCGTCGCCGCCGACGCGAGCTCGTCGCTCAGCGAGGGCGACACCGTCTTCGTGCCGGGCGCCAGGTGCTTCGGCGACGTGCGCGGACTGTTCGGCGGAGCCGCCGCCCGCGTCGTCGTGCCGGCCGACCGCCTCACCGCCATCGACGCGGCTCTCGGCGACAGTGGTGTGCTGCTGGCGCTCGCTGCCACCGGCCACCACGCCGTCGCCGCGGCCCTGCCCGACCTCATCGTCGGCCACGGTGTCCTCGGCCGCCTGATCGCCCGCCTGGTGGTGGCGATGGGCGGCGAGCCGCCGACGGTGTGGGAGAAGAACCCCGCCCGCCACGGCGGCGCCGAGGGCTACACGGTCATCGATCCGGCCACCGACCCGCGCCGCGACTACCGCACCATTCTCGATGCCAGCGGCGACGCCGGACTGCTCGACACGCTGATCGCGCGGCTTTCCCGCGGCGGCGAGATCGTGCTCGCCGGCTTCTACGAGGCGCCGCTCTCCTTCGCCTTCCCGCCGGCCTTCATGCGCGAGGCGCGCCTGCGCATCGCCGCCGAGTGGAAGCCCGTCGACCTCGCGGCCGTCATGGCCCTGATCGACACGGGCCGGCTCTCGCTCGACGGCCTCGTCACGCATCGCGAAAGCGCGACGCGCTGCGACGACGCCTACCGGACGGCGTTCGCCGACCCCGGGTGTCTCAAGATGGTTCTCGACTGGAGGGGCTGCTCATGACGGCGATGTTCTCGATCGACGCCCCGATCGACCCGGCGTCGGCGCTCGGCAAGCGCCTGCGGGCCGAAGCGGCGATCGAGCCGGCGCCGGTTGTGACGACCGAGCCGACCAAGGACACGCAGATCATCGCGATCTACGGCAAGGGCGGCATCGGCAAGAGCTTCACGCTCGCCAACCTCTCCTACAACATGGCCCAGCAGGGCAAGAAGGTGCTGCTGATCGGCTGTGACCCGAAGAGCGACACCACCTCGCTCCTGTTCGGCGGCCGCGCCTGCCCGACGATCATCGAGACCTCCTCGAAGAAGAAGCTCGCCGGCGACGAAGTGAAGATCGGCGACGTCTGCTTCAAGCGTGACGGCGTCTTCGCCATGGAGCTCGGCGGGCCGGAGGTCGGTCGCGGCTGCGGCGGCCGCGGCATCATCCACGGCTTCGAACTCCTCGAGAAGCTCGGCTTCCACGAGTGGGGCTTCGACTACGTGCTGCTCGACTTCCTCGGCGACGTGGTCTGCGGCGGCTTCGGCCTGCCGATCGCCCGCGACATGTGCCAGAAGGTCATCGTCGTCGGCTCGAACGACCTGCAGTCGCTCTACGTCGCCAACAACGTCTGCTCGGCGGTCGAATACTTCCGCAAGCTCGGCGGCAACGTCGGCGTCGCCGGCATGGTCGTCAACAAGGACGACGGCACCGGCGAGGCAGCCGCCTTCGCGGCAGCCGTCGGCATCCCGATCCTCGCCGCCATCCCGGCCGACGACGACATCCGCCGCAAGAGCGCCAACTACGAGATCGTCGGCCGCCCCGGCGACCGCTGGGGGCCGCTGTTCGACGAACTCTCGCAGAACGTCGCCACCGCCCCGCCGGTGCGACCGACCCCGCTCTCCCAGGACGGCCTGCTCGGCCTGTTCGCCGGCGAGGCGGTCGGGCGCGGCGTCGTCCTCGAGCCGGCCTCCTTCGAGGACATGTGCGGTCGCACCGACTTCGCCAAGCCGTCCCTCGAAGTCGTCTACGAGACGGTCTGAGGCCCGCCCGATGGATGACCTCCGCCACCCCGGACCCGACATCGAGCCGACTTCGGAGCCCTTGCCGGAGCCCGCTCCGGCGCGCGGCGGCGACGGCCTCGGCTGTCACGCCGGTGCGGCGGAGTTGAAGAAGGCGGCGGCCGCCGCCGGCAAGAGCGAGACGCTCGCCCGCTACGCCGCCGACTACCCGGCCGGCCCGCACGACCGCCCGCAGTCGATGTGCCCGGCCTTCGGCTCGCTGCGCGTCGGCCTGCGGATGCGCCGCACCGCGACCGTGCTGTCGGGCTCGGCCTGCTGCGTCTACGGCCTCACCTTCACCTCGCACTTCTACGGGGCGAAGCGCACCGTCGGCTACGTGCCGTTCAATTCCGAGACGCTGGTCACCGGCAAGCTCTTCGAGGACATCCGCGAGGCGGTCTTCAAGCTCGCCGACCCGGCGCTCTACGACACCATCGTCATCACCAATCTCTGCGTCCCCACTGCCTCCGGCGTGCCGCTGCAACTGCTGCCGAAGGAGATCAACGGGGTCCGCATCATCGGCATCGACGTGCCGGGCTTCGGCGTGCCGACCCATGCCGAGGCGAAGGACGTGCTCGCCGGGGCGATGCTGAACTACGCCCGCCTCGAGGCCGAGCAGGGCCCGGTGCAGGCGCCGCGCGGCGGCCGCGCCGAGAAGCCGACGGTGACGCTCGTCGGCGAGATGTTTCCGGTCGACCCGATCTCGATCGGCCGGATGATCGCCCCCCTCGGCCTTGCCACCGGACCGGTGGTGCCGACGCGGGAATGGCGCGAGCTCTATGCCGCCCTCGACGGCGCCGTGGTGGCGGCGATCCACCCCTTCTACACGGCCTCCTTCCGCGAGTTCGAGGCGGCCGGCCGGCCGATCGTCGGCTCCGCCCCGGTCGGGCGCGACGGCACGGCGGCCTGGCTTTCGGCGATCGGCAAGTCGTGTGGCGTGTCGGCGGATATGATCGCCGAGGCGCAGAACCGCGAGCTGCCGGCGATCGAGGCGGCGCTCGCCGCCAACCCGATCAAGGGCCGCATCACGCTGTCGGGCTACGAGGGCTCCGAGCTGATCGTCGCCCGTCTCCTCGTCGAGAGTGGCGCCGACGTGCGCTATGTCGGCACCGCCTGCCCGCGCACCCGCTTCTCCGACGACGACCGCGCCTTCCTCGAGGCGCGCGGCGTCCACGTCCAGTACCGCGCCTCGCTCGAGCAGGACCTCGCCGCGATGGCGGAGTTCGAGCCCGATCTCGCCATCGGCACGACGCCGGTGGTGCAGAAGGCGAAACAGGCCGGCCGGCCGGCGCTCTACTTCACCAACCTCATCTCCGCCCGGCCGCTGATGGGCCGCGATGGCGCCGGCTCGCTCGCCCAGGTCGTCAATGCCGCGATCGCCGGCAAGGCGCGCTTCGACGAGATGACCGCCTTCTTCGACGGGGTCGGCCAGGGCGACACCGCCGGCATCTGGGAGAACACCCCGAAGCTCCGCCCGGAGTTCCGCGAGGTCACCCGCAAGCGTCTCGAGAAGGCTGCCAAGGCGCGCAAGATCGAGGAGCCGATCTGATGCTGGTCCTCGATCACGATCGCGCCGGCGGCTACTGGGGTGCCGTCTACGTCTTCACCGCGGTGAAGGGCCTGCAGGTGGTCATCGACGGCCCGGTCGGCTGCGAGAACCTGCCGGTCACCTCGGTGCTGCACTACACCGACGCGCTGCCGCCGCACGAGCTGCCGATCGTCGTCACCGGCCTCGGCGAGGAAGAGCTCGGCCAGCACGGCACCGAGGGCGCCATGAAGCGCGCCCACGCCACCCTCGACCCGCATCTGCCGGCGGTGGTGGTGACGGGCTCGATCGCCGAGATGATCGGCGGCGGCGTCACCCCGGAAGGCACCGGCATCCAGCGCTTCCTGCCGCGCACCATCGACGAGGACCAGTGGCAGAGCGCCGACCGCGCCATGAAGTGGCTGTGGTCGGAGTACGGCACCAAGAAGATCCCGGAGCGCAAGCCCCGCAAGGAGGGCAAGAAGCCCCGCGTCAACCTGATCGGGCCGGCCTACGGCACCTTCAACATGCCGTCGGACCTCGCCGAGATCCGTCGCCTGGTGGAGGGCATCGGCTGCGAGGTGAACCTGGTGTTCCCGCTCGGCAGCCACCTCGCCGAGGTGCCGCGCCTGATCGATGCCGACGTCAACATCTGCCTCTACCGCGAATACGGGCGGATGCTGTGCGAGGCGCTCGGCCGGCCCTACCTGCAGGCGCCGATCGGCCTGCACTCGACGACGAAGTTTTTGCGCACGCTGGGCGAGCTCACCGGCCTCGACCCCGAGCCGTTCATCACCCGCGAGAAGCACACCACCATCAAGCCGCTGTGGGATCTGTGGCGGTCGGTGACGCAGGACTTCTTCGGCACCGCGAGCTTCGCGATCGTCGCCAGCGAGACCTATTCCCGCGGCATCCGCAACTTCCTCGAGAACGAGATGGGCCTGCCCTG
This sequence comes from Pseudoxanthobacter soli DSM 19599, assembly GCA_945898215.1. Classification (GTDB taxonomy): domain Bacteria; phylum Pseudomonadota; class Alphaproteobacteria; order Rhizobiales; family Segnochrobactraceae; genus CAMDHY01. Next base: position 58,687 of record CAMDHY010000011.1, read on the forward strand.
CACGTTCTCGGCCGCCCGCCGCCCGGGCGCGAAGACCGACAACGAGGCGGTGCGCAAGGCGCTGCAGGGCCGGCCGCCGCTGGTCGTCTTCGGCAGCTACAACGAGCGCATGTATCTCGCGGAGACCGGCGCGCGCTCGGTCTACATCCCGGCCTCCTTCCCCGGGGCGATCATCCGCCGCCACACCGGCACGCCCTTCATGGGCTACGCTGGCGCCACCTACCTGGTGCAGGAGGTGTGCAACGCGCTCTTCGACGCGCTGTTCCACATCCTGCCGCTCGGCACCGATCTCGACCGCGTCGACCCGACGCCGGCGAAGCGGACGGCGGAGCTGCCCTGGACCGATGAGGCCCAGGCGATGCTCGACCGCGTGCTCGCCGAGCATCCGGTGCTCGTCAGGATTTCCGCCGCCAAGCGCCTGCGCGACGCCGCCGAGCGCGACGCCCGCAAGGCCGGCGACGACCACGTGACCACGGACAGCCTCGATCGCGCCAAGGCGGTGCTCGCCGGCGCGACGACCTGAGTTCGACGGCGCCCGCCCCCGCGCATCCCGCGGGGACCGACGCCGGCGAAGACGAAGACGGAGGAGACCACGATGGCGAACGGACGGACATACGCAGGGGTCGCATCGCGCGATCGCCGGGGCGAGCAGCTGGAATACCGGCTGATCGTCGCCATGACGTTTCCGGTGTTCCTCGGGGTCGCCGTCGCCAAGAGCATCCTGCGCATCGGCCGACCCGCCAGCGGGCCCCGCCGGTCGCTCATCGAAGAAGCCAGAACCGCCGCGAACACGACGATCCCGTTCGCTTTCATGGCGTAGCTGCGCACCAAGGTTCGCCCGGCGTCCGCCGGTCGAAGTCGCCGGTCGTGGATGTCCACGACGACGAGCCCAGCCGCGCGGGTGGCGCGGCATTGGCCAACGGCCCTGACTGGAGGTCTGCAGCATGGCTGTCGAGAGGAGTTCGCTTTCGGGTCTTTCCGAGCCGGAAGCGCAAGAGTTTCACCGTATCTTCATGTCGAGCTTCATCGGCTTCACCATCGTGGCGGTGATCGCCCACATCCTCGCTTGGATGTGGCGTCCCTGGCTGCCGCCGGTGAGCGGTTACACCACGTCGATGTCCGACGGGGTGACGACCGTGGCCCAGATCATCTCGACGATCGTCTAAGGGGGTAGGCCATGTGGAAGGTCTGGTTACTGTTCGATCCGAGGCGCGCTCTGGTAGCGCTCTTCACGTTCCTGTTCGTGCTGGCGCTGGTGATTCACTTCATCCTGCTCAGCACCGACCGGTTCAACTGGCTGGAAGGGCCGCGCGCGGCCGTCACCGGCGCGATCGAAGTCACGACGGCACTGCCGCTGGCTTGATGCCGGCCTTCGGCACGGGGGCCTTCGTGGCTCCCGTGCCGCCAGCCGCCTCGGCCCACGGACCTGGTCCGGGCAGGGGGCTGTCGCGGTCGGCGGACGCGGTTCCGCCGTACCGTTTCCCGAATGCCGATCGGAGTGTCGGTCGATGGCTATGCTCAGTTTCGAAAGAAAATACCGGGTCCGCGGGGGCACCCTGATCGGGGGAGACCTGTTCGATTTCTGGGTGGGCCCGTTCTACGTCGGCTTCTTCGGCGTCACGACGTTCCTGTTCTCCGTCCTCGGCACCGCGCTGATCCTCTACGGCGCCGCGCTCGGGCCGACCTGGAACGTCTGGCAGATCTCGATCGCCCCGCCGGACCTCTCCTACGGCCTCGGCTTCGCACCGATGAAGGCCGGCGGCCTCTGGCAGGTCATCACGGTCTGCGCGATCGGCTCCTTCATCTCCTGGGCGCTACGTGAGGTGGAGATCTGCCGCAAGCTCGGCATCGGCTACCACGTGCCGTTCGCCTTCAGCGTGGCGATCTTCGCCTACGTCTCGCTGGTGGTGATCCGGCCGGTGCTGCTGGGCGCCTGGGGGCACGGCTTCCCCTATGGCATCTTCAGCCACCTCGATTGGGTGTCGAACGTCGGCTACCAGTATCTGCACTTCCACTACAACCCGGCGCACATGATCGCGGTGACGTTCTTCTTCACCACGACGCTGGCGCTCGCCTTGCACGGCTCGCTGATCCTGTCGGCGGCCAACCCGCGCAAGGGCGAGGTGGTGAAGACGCCGGAACACGAGAACACGTTCTTCCGCGACACCATCGGATATTCGATCGGCCCACTCGGCATCCACCGGCTCGGCCTGTTCCTGGCGCTCTCCGCGGGTTTCTGGAGCGCCGTCTGCATCATCATCTCGGGCCCGTTCTGGACCCGCGGGTGGCCGGAGTGGTGGAGCTGGTGGCTCGACCTGCCGATCTGGAGCTGAGCGAGGGGAGATGGTGATGAACGACTATCAGAACATCTTCACCCGCGTGCAGGTGCGCGGACCGATCTACGCCGGCGTGCCGGCCGATCGCGAGGGCGCCTTCGTCCGCCAGGGACAGCCGTTCTTCTCGTACTGGGCCGGCAAGTTCGGCGACGCGCAGATCGGACCTTTCTATCTCGGCTGGGCGGGAGTCGCGTCGCTGGCCTTCGGTTTCGCCTGGTTCGAGATCGTCGGCCTCAATCTGTGGGCCTCGGTGAACTGGGATCCGATCCAGTTCGTCCGTCAACTGCCCTGGCTCGGCCTCGAGCCGCCGGGGCCGGAGTGGGGGCTGTCGATCCCGCCCATGGCCCAGGGTGGCTGGTGGCTGCTCGCCGGCTTCTGCATGACGTGTTCCGTCCTGCTCTGGTGGGTGCGCATGTACACCCGGGCCCGGGCGCTCGGCATGGGCACCCACGTCGCCTGGGCGTTCGCCGCGGCGATCTGGCTGATGCTGGTGCTCGGCTTCATCCGGCCGCTGCTGATGGGCAGCTGGAGCGAGGCGGTGCCCTTCGGCATCTTCCCGCACCTCGACTGGACCGCGGCGTTCTCGATCCGCTACGGCAACCTCTTCTACAACCCGTTCCACTGCCTCTCGATCGTCTTCCTCTACGGCTCGACGCTGCTGTTCGCCATGCACGCCGCGACGATCCTGGCGGTCAGCCGCTTCGGCGGCGAGCGTGAGATCGAGCAGATCGTCGACCGCGGCACCGCCTCCGAGCGCGCCGCCCTCTTCTGGAGGTGGACGATGGGCTTCAACGCCACGATGGAGTCGATCCATCGCTGGGCGTGGTGGTTCGCGGTGCTCTGCCCGCTCACCGGCGGCATCGGCATCCTGCTCACCGGCACGGCGGTCGACAACTGGTACCTCTGGGCGGTCGAGCACGGCGTCGCCCCGTCCTATCCGCACACCGGACCGGCGATCGTCGATCCTGCGACGCTGACGACGGGGGGCTGAGCCATGACGACACGAAACGCCTCCCCGAGAAACGCCTCGCATCGCGGTCGGAGCACGTTCCTCAGGGGTGTGCTCCCCGTCCTCGGGCTCGCCGCTCTCCTCGCCGGGTGCGAAGAGCCGGTGACGGAAAGCCAGCAGACCGGCTACCGCGGCACCGGCATGGTGCAGATCAACAACGTCGACGTGCTCGCCCTGCAGAAGGTGGCGAATGCGCTGCCGGAAGCCCAGCCGCCGGCGGATCCTGACCCGACGGGCCCGCGCGCCTCGCAGATCTACGAGAACGTCCAGGTTCTCGGCGACCTCAGCGAGGGCGAGTTCCTGCGGATCATGGCGGCGATCACCGAGTGGGTGTCGCCCGAACAGGGTTGCACCTACTGCCACGGCGAGAATCTCGCCTCCGACGACATCTACACGAAGGTCGTGGCGCGCCGGATGATCCAGATGACGCGCGCCATCAACACCGACTGGACGGCGCACGTCCAGCAGGTGGGCGTCACCTGCTACACCTGCCACCGGGGCAACCCGGTGCCGCTCGAGGTGTGGTCGGAAGATCCCGGTCCGCGCGTCGCCGGCGGCATGGCCGCCGACCGCAACGGCCAGAACGGCGCCAACCCGGCGACCGGGCTGTCGTCGCTGCCCTACGATCCGTTCACGGCCCTGCTGCGCAACCCCGGCGACATCCGCGTCATCTCCAAGGCGGCGCTGCCGGTCAGGGGCGGGGGACTGGGTGCGACCATCCAGGAGACCGAGAAGACCTACGGCCTGATGATCCACATGTCCGAAGCGCTCGGCGTGAACTGCACGTTCTGCCACAACTCGCGCTCGTTCTCGGCGTGGGACCAGAGCGCGCCGCAGCGCTCGATCGCCTGGTACGGCATCCGCATGGTCGATGCGATCAACACCGACTACATCGACCCGCTGAAGCCGGTCTTCCCGGCGAACCGGCTCGGCCCGCTCGGCGACCCGAAGAAGGTCAACTGCGGCACCTGCCACAACGGCGTGCCGAAGCCGCTGCTCGGAGCCTCGATGCTGAAGGACTACGAGGAGTCCCTCGGCGCTCAGGCTGCCGTCGCACCGGCCGCCATGCCGGCTGCGACGCCCGCCGCGGCTCCCGCCGAGGCCACACCCGCGGCGGCACCCGCCGAGGCGGCTCCTGCCGCGGCCCCGGCCGCCACGCCGGAGGTGGCGCCC
>CAMDHY010000012.1 GCA_945898215.1 Pseudoxanthobacter soli DSM 19599
GGGCCTTGGCCCGAAGCCCCGACCGCCCCCGCGACTGTATGCGGCGAGCCGTCCTCCACGATGTCACTGGCTCACCGTCCGCATTGACGACGGCGCCGGGAAGACGGGGGGTGCGCGACGACCCGCGAGTCAGGAGACCGGCCAGGCGCATGGTGACCAGAGCGACCCGTCGGGTGAGACGGTCGAGGAGGACGCATGCATATCGAGCCTGGACTTGTGGACGGCGGAAAATTTCTACTGAGCTATGCGACGGCGGCGGGCGCCGGCGCCTTCACGCTGAAGCTCGCTCTCGAGACGATCCGGGAGGGGGGCGCCTTGTCGCTGCTGGCCCGCAGCATCGCCACGACGGCCCTGGTGTTCTGCTTCTTCGAGGTGTTCCCGCACTATCCGGTGGGTGTGTCCGAGGTCCATCTCATCCTCGGCTCGACCCTGTTCCTGCTGTTCGGGGCGGCCCCGGCGGCCATTGGCCTCGCGCTCGGGCTGCTCTTCCAGGGCCTCCTGTTCGCCCCGTTCGACCTGCCGCAATACGGCATGAACGTCACGACGCTGCTGGTGCCGCTGTTCGCCCTCTCGGCGCTTTCGCGCCGCATCATCCCGGCCAAGACGCCCTATGTTGAGCTGAGCTACGGGCAGGCGCTGGCAATGTCGACGGCCTACCAGGCCGGCATCGTCACCTGGGTGGCGTTCTGGGCCGTCTACGGCCAGGGCTTCACCGCCGAGACCCTGGCGTCGATCGCGACGTTCGGGGCCGCCTACATGCTGGTCGTCGTCGTCGAGCCGCTCGCGGACCTCGCCGTGCTGGCGGTCGCCAAAACGCTCCACCGCCTGCGTGGCAGCGTGCTCGTCGACCGCCGCCTCTACGACGCCGCCTGAGGCGACGCCGGCGCGATGGCGGCTCTCCGCCATCGCGTTTCCCTGGCGGACCGTCGGTGCGAAGAACCGCCGCGCCCGCGGCCGGGCGGCGACGGCGAACCGGAGCGGCTCAGAAGCGCTCCAGCCGGTAGGGCGTCAGGTCGATCGAGGGCGCCTGGCCTTCGGCGATCTCGGCGACGAGGCGGCCGGTGACGGCGCCGGCGATGAGGCCGGTGTGGCCGTGGCCGAAGGCGAAGATGAGGTTGCGGTGGCGCGCGGCGCGGCCGAGCACGGGCAGCGAATCCGGCATGCCCGGGCGGTTGCCCATCCAGCGCGTCACCTCGCCGACCTCGAGGTCGCGGACCATTTCGCGGCCCATGGCGAGCAGGATGTCGGCGCGTCGGTCGTTCGGCGGGCGGCCGAGGCCGGCGAGTTCGATGGTGCCGGCGAAGCGCAGGCCGCCCTCCATCGGCGACGCCACGAACTTGCGTTCCGACCAGATAGTCTGGGTCCGGAGGCCGACATCGGCGCCGGTCACCTGGACGTGGTAGCCGCGCTCGGCCTCCATCGGCACCCGGTAGCCGAGGGACTTTGCGAGCGCCTTCGACCAGGCGCCGGCCGACAGCACGACGGTGCCGGCCTCCCGGCGGCCGCTTTCCGTCGTGACGGCGGCAATGCCCTCCGGCCCCGTCTCGAAGCCGGTGACGCGCTCGCGCAGGAGCGTGCCGCCATTGCGGACGAAGGCGCCCGCGAGGCTCGCCACCAGCCGGCCGGGGTTCTTGCATTGGCCCTGCTCGGGCAGGAAGACGGCGCTCTTGAAGCGATGGGCGAGCGCCGGCTCGAGCTGGCGGATCTCGTCCTCGTCGAGGAACTCGATCGCGACGCCACGCTCGCGCCGGAGCGTCAGGCCGAAGTCCGACGGCGAGACGGCGTTCGCGCTCTCGTGGACGAAGAGCTGGCCGCGGCGGGCGAGGAGGTCCTCGCAACCGGCCTCCTTCAGGAGCGGCGCGTAGGCATCATATGTGCCCTGGTGCAGCGCCCGCATGGCGTCGGCGATCGCCGGCACCCGCGAGCGCCGTCCGGCCGACAAGAGCCGCAGGATCCACGGCATCGCCTGCGGCAGGTAGCCGAGGCGGACGAACAGTGGCCCCTCGGGATCGAGCAGCCACTCGGGCACCTTGTTCAGCATGCCGGGCATGCCGATCGGCACGCACGAGCCCGGACAGATGCCGCCGGCGTTGCCGTAGCTGCACTGGTCCTCGCTGCCGGGCTCGGCCGGGTCGATTAGCTCGACGTTGTAGCCCGCACGCTGCAGGTAGGACGCCGAGCAGACGCCGACGATGCCGGCGCCGACGACGATCGCGCGGCGACGCGCGGTCTCGGTGCCGGTCATCGCGTGCTCTCCCGTGTCTCGCCGCGGCTCAGGGCGTGTTGGCGGCGGGCGTGCCGGCGCGCAGCGCCTTGAGGCCGTTGCCGGCGACCCACTGCAGCATCCGGAAGTCGGAGAGGTAGGAGATCAGCCGGTAGCCGGTGTCGATCATCTCCTGGCCGTAGGCGACCGAGCCGACGTGGATGCCGGGCACCACGCCGTGCCCGTTGGCGGCCTCGGCGATCTTGACGATCGTCTCATAGACCTTCGGGAAGCGCGGGTCGAAGCCCGGCGCATGGCCCATTGAGACCGAGAGGTCGGAGGGGCCGATGTAGACGGAATCGAGACCCGGTGTGGAGAGGATCTCCTCGAGATTGTTGACCGCCTGCTGCGTCTCGATCATCGCCATCGTCAGGATGGTCTCGTTCGCCTTGGCGAAATAGTCCGGTCCGCCATAGAGCGAGGCGCGCAGCGGGCCGACGCTGCGGTGGCCGACGGGGGCGTAGCGGCAGGCGGCGACGAAGGCCTCGGCCTGCGCGCGGGTGTTCACCATCGGGCAGATGACGCCATAGGCGCCGGCGTCGAGCACCTTGCCGATCATGCCGGGCTCGTTCCACGGCACGCGCACGAGCGGTGTGGCGTTCGTGGTGGAGATCGCCTGCAGCATGGTGACCATCACCTGGTAGTCGATGGCGCCGTGCTGCATGTCGATGCACAGGCCATCGAAGCCCTGCACGGCCATCGCCTCGGCGGAGATCGAGGAGGGGATGGCGAGCCAGCCGTTCATCACGGTGCCGCCGGCCGCCCAGATGGTCTGGATCTTGTTCTCGCGCATGGAAGTCCTCTTTGGCGTGGGCCGTCAGGGGTTGAGGATGAGGTCGGACGCCTTCTCGGCGATCGCGATCGTGGTGATGTTGGTGTTGGCCGAGCAGATCGACGGCATCGCCGAGGCGTCGACGACCCGCAGGCCCTCGACGCCGCGCACGCGCAGGCGCCCGTCGAGCACGGCGGTGGGGTCGTCGTCGCCGCCCATCCGGCAGGTGCCGGAGACGTGCCAGCCGGACCAGACGGTGGACTTCACCCAGTCGGCGATCGCCTCGTCGTCGCGCGCCATCGCGTGCAGCCGCTCGGCCGGGCCGAAGCGGTTGCGATAGAGCCAGTCGCGGGTGAGCGGGCTCGCGTCGAACAGGAAGGCGGCGGCGGCGGTCTTCAGCCAGTTCGACGGCTTGCGGACGGACATCGCCCGCACCTCGTCGGTGTAGCCGGCGAGGAACCACATGGTGGTGGCGGCCTTCACCTCAGGCGACTCGATCGTGCGGTAGATCAGCTTGAATGCTTCGACGAGGCGCTTCAGGTCGCGTCCATCGGCGGCGAGGTTGAGGTCGATGACCGGCTCGGCGCGGAAATCGGGGCTCGCGAGGCGGAGCGTGCCCTGCGAGTAGGACTTGTTCACGCAGACGCCGAGCGAGCCCATGCGCTTGCCGAGCGGGTGCCAGCCGGTGCGGTTCGCCGGCATCAGCAGCATGTCGCCGGGCGTGCAGCCCTCGACGCCGGAGGAATAGCGCAGGCCCATGAAGATGTGGCGGCGCTGGCCGGCCGGCAGGCGCGCGGCGGGGCGCAGGTGCGTGCCGACCGAGATGTGCGGGTGGTCGGTGAGGTTCTCGCCGACGCCGGGGACGTCGGCGACCACACCGATGCCGAGGTGCCTGAGGTGGCCGGCCGGGCCGATGCCGGCGCGCATCAGGATCGCCGGCGAATGCAGGGCGCCGGAGGAGACGATGACCTCGCCCGCCGCGACCGCGTGGAAGGCACCGGCGACGTCGACCTCGATGCCGGTGACGCGGCGGCCCTCGGTGACGAGCCGGCGGACGTGAGCGTGCGGGACTATCGTCAGGTTCTTGCGCGCCCGCACCTCGCGGGAGAGGTAGCCGAGCGCGGTGGAGACGCGGCGGTCGTTCTCATTCGTCAGCGGCAGCGGGTAGCAGCCGTCGGAGGTGCCGCCGTTGATGTCGTCGCCGTAGCGGAAGCCCTGCGCCTCGAAGGCGGCGAGGGTGGCCTTGGTGAACGGCGCCCACTCCTTCGGGAACAGCCGGCGGATCGGCAGCGGGCCCTCGCGGCCATGCAGGGGGCCGTTGAAGTCGAGGTCGCGCTCGAGGCGCTTGAAGTAGGGCAGCAGGCCTGCGAAGTCCCAGCCGGGCAGGCCCATCGCCGCCCAGGCGTCGTAGTCGGCCGGCATGCCGCGGATGGCGAACTGGCCGTTGATGCTGGAGCCGCCGCCCATCACCTTCGCCTGCTCGAGCTTCGAGGGCTTGGCCGTGGACGAGTTGAGGCGGGGCGAGCGGGTGTAGACGCGCAGGTCCTGCCAGTGGAAGCGCGGGTCGAAATAGGAGAGGCCGGGATAGCTGTCGGCGATGACGTCGGGCACCGCGTCCGGCGGCGTGTCGGGGCCGGCCTCGAACAGGCCGACGGTGTGGCGGCCGTTCGCCGAAAGGCGGTTCGCCAGCACGCAGCCGGCGGAGCCGCCGCCGACGATGACGAAGTCGAAGCGCGGGGGGAGGGCGTCAGGCGGCATAGTCGATCCACACGGCTTTCTGGCGCCGGAAGCCCTCGATGCCGGCGCGCCCCATGTCCTTGCCGAAGCCGGAGCCATTGAAGCCGCCGGCGGGGAAGGTGAACTCGGGGGCGCGGCCGTGGTGGTTGACCCACACCATGCCGGCGGCGATGCGGTCGCTGGCGCGCAGCGCCTTGCCGATGTCGGCGGTGTAGACGCTGGCGGCGAGCCCGTAGACCGGGTGGCCGGCCATGGCGATGCCCTCGTCGACATCGTCGAAGCGGTGGACCGAGAGGACGGGACCGAAGAACTCCTCGCGGTAGCCGGTCATCGCCTCGGTGACGCCTTCCAGGATCGTCGGCGCGTACCACGAGCCGGCGTTGCGGGTCTCGAGCGGGCGGCCGCCGATGCGGGCGGTGGCACCCTCGGTGAGGGTGGCGCGCACCAACTGGTCGATGCGCTCAGCCTGCCGGGCGCTGACGATCGGCGAGAAGGTCGTCGCGCCGTCCCAGGTCGGACCGGCGCGGACGGTGGCGCAGGCGGCCTCGATCTTCTCGATCAGCGGCTCGGCAACCGCGCGCTGCACGACGAGGCGGGAGCCGGCGGTGCAGACCTGGCCGGCATTGCCGAGGAAGCCGCGGGCGACGTGGCCGGCGACCGCGTCGAGGTCGGCGGCGTCGGCGAAGACGAGCTGCGGGCTCTTGCCGCCGAGCTCCAGCGTCACCGGCTTGAGGCCGTTCAGCGCCGCCTCCGCCATCAGCTTGGCGCCGGTGGCGGTGGAGCCGGTGAAGGAGATCTTGCGGATGTCGGGGTGGCGGACGATGGCGCTACCGGTCGTATGTCCGAGGCCGTTGACGACATTGAGGAGGCCCGCCGGCAGGCCGGCCTCGGCGGAGAGCACCGCGAGGGCGATCAGCGAGAACGGCGTCAGTTCCGACGTCTTCATCACCACGGCGTTGCCGGCGGCGAGCGCCGGGGCGAACTTCCACGCCGCGGTGATCATCGGGAAGTTCCACGGCACGACGGCACCGACGATGCCGTAGGGCTCGCCCTTGATCAGCGACAGCACGCTGCCCTCGGTGGCGGTGATGTCGCCCTCGAGCTTGTCGCAGAACTCGGCGTAGTAGCGGATGACGCCGGCCGTGCGCACCGCATCGCGGACGCTCGTCTCGGCGATCGGCCGGGTCGAGTTCACGGCCTCGAGGCGGGCAAGCGCCGGGGCGTTTGCTTCCACGACGTCGGCGAAGCGGTGCAGCACGCGGGCGCGCTCGCGGGGCGAAACGGACTCCCAGTGGCTCGCCGCGAGGCCGGCCTTCGCAGTGGCGACGGCCTCGTCGACGGCAGCCTCGCCGCCGTCGGTGAGCATTCCCATCGGCTGGTGGTCGGAGGGGCGGAGCACGGCGATCGCCTCGCCGGCACGTTCGACGAGGCGGCCGCCGATGAAGTGGCCCGCGGGGACGGAGACGGTCTTCGGATCGAAGTCGAGACTTGCGGCAGCGGTCATCGCGTCAGGCCACCTTCATGTAGATCGAGCGCCACTCGGTGTAGAACTCGAGCACCGGGCGGCCCTGCTCCTTGACGCCGGTGCCCGACGCCTTGGAGCCGCCGAACGGGGCGTGCAGCTCGACGCCGGCCGTCGGCAGGTTGACGGAGGCGACGCCCGTCTCGGCGCGGGCGACGAACGCATGGGCGCGGCCGAGGTCGCGGGTGCAGATCGAGGCGGAGAGGCCGTATTCGGTGTCGTTGGCGAGGGCGACGGCGGCGTCGAAGTCGGCCACCTCGAAGAGGGCGACGACCGGGCCGAAGATCTCCTCCCGCGCGATCGTCATGTCGGGCGAAACGCCGTCGAAGATCGTCGGGGCGACGAAGTAGCCGGCGGGATTGACGCCGTCCGGGCCGCCGGTGAGGAGCCGCGCACCCTCGGCGATCCCCTTGCGGACATAGTCGCGCACCTTGTCGTACTGGCGGGCGTCGACGACCGGGCCGACGAAGGTGTCGGGGTCGCGGGCGTCGCCGACCTTGAGCGCCTTCGCCTTGGCGACGAAGGCCTCGGTGAAGGCCTTCGCGACGGGGGCCTCGACGATGACGCGGCTCGTCGCTGTGCACCTCTGGTCGGCGTTGCGGAAGGCGCCCTCGATCGCCGTAGTGGCGGCGAGTTCGAGGTCGGCGTCGGCGAGCACGACGAGCGGGTTCTTGCCGCCGAGTTCGCACTGCACCTTGCCGAGGCGGTTGGAGACGGCGCGATGGACGCGCTCGCCGACGGCCCGCGAGCCGGTGAAGGAGACGGCGGCGACGCCCGGGTGGTCGACGATCGCCTGGCCGACGTCGAAGCCGTCGCCGTGCACGAGGTTGAAGACGCCGGCCGGCACGCCCGCCTCGACGAGGATCTCGGCGAGCAGCTGCGAGGTGAGCGGCGAATGCAGGCAGGGCTTCCAGACGACAGCGTTGCCGGTGACGAGGGCCGGCCCGAACTTCCAGGCGGAGATCGAGGCGGGGAAGTTCCACGGCGTTATCTGGCCGACGACGCCGACGGGTTTGCGCACCGTCCAGGCGACGACGCCGGGGCGGCCGGAGGGCAGGTTGTCGCCCGAAAGCCGCGGTCCCTCGGCGGCGTAGAACTCCAGCACCTTGGCGGAATAGAGCGCCTCGCCCCGGGCCTCGCCGATCGGCTTGCCGACCTCGCGCGTCATCAGTTGGGCGAGGTCCTCGACGCGGGCGCGCAGCAGCGCTCCTGCCTTCACGAGGATCTCGCCGCGGGCGACCGGCGAGGTTGCGGCCCAGCCGGGCTGCGCGGCGCGGGCGGCCGCAACGGCGTCCTCGACGTCATCGACCGACGACAGCGGGTACTCGACGATGACGTCAGCGACGTCGGACGGGTTGATGGCGCGGTAGGTGGCGCTGCCGCGCGGGGCGCGCCAGGCGCCGGCGACGAGGTTGCAAGGCGTTGTCATGGGGGTTGTTCCTGGTCTGCGGGCGGGACGGGTTCAGCGCTGCGCCGCCTCGAGGAAGGGGCGCAGCATGTCGGCGGTCTCGTGGAAGCGGCCGACAAAGGCCTTGAGGCGCGGATGCTCGGGCTTCAGGAGCACGTCCTTCGGCGCCCCGTCGGCGACGACGACGCCCTCGTCGAGGAAGACGACGCGGTCGGCGATCTCGAAGGCGAAGCCGAGCTCGTGGGTGACGACGACCATCGTCATGCCGGAGCGGGCGAGCGCCAGCATCGCCTTCAGCACCTCGCCGACGAGCTCAGGATCAAGGGCGGAGGTCGGCTCGTCGAACAGCATCACGGCCGGGTTCATGGCGAGCGCCCGGGCGATGGCGACGCGCTGCTGCTGGCCGCCGGAGAGCTGGGCGGGATGCTTGTGGCGGTGGTCGGCGAGGCCCATCTGGTCGAGGAGTTCCGAGCCCCGCTTCTCGGCCGTGGCGCGGTCGATCCCCTGCACGATCACCGGCCCCTCGATGACGTTGCCGAGCGCCGTCATGTGCGGAAACAGGTTGAACTGCTGGAACACCATGCCGGTCTTGGCGCGGATGCGGTTGACCTGGCGGGGCGTGAGCTTCAGCCGGTCGCGGCCGCCCTCCTCGACGTCGAAGATCGGCTCCCCGGCGATGGTGATGCGGCCCTGGTCGGGAATGTTGAGGAGGTTGATGCAGCGCAGGAGCGACGTCTTGCCGGAGCCCGAGGCGCCGATCAGCACCACGACTTCGCCCGCCTTCACCGTGAGGTCGATGCCGCGCAGCACCGGCCGGTCGCCGAAGCGCTTGTAGATGCCGTCGAGCTCGAGGACGGTCTCGGATCCTTCGCGCTTCACAGCGACAGCCCTCCGCGCTTCTCGAGTCTGCGGGCGAGCAGCGTCAGCGGTGTCAGCACGACGACGTAGATGATGCCGATCGCCGTGTAGATCTCCATCGGCCGGTAGGTGAAGCTCGAGATGTAGCTCGCCTGGTAGAGCAGATCCGGCACCGTGATGATCGACAGGAGCGTGGTGTTCTTCATCTGGATGATCGACTGGCCGGCGAGCGGCGGCACCATGCGGCGGAACGCCTGCGGAAGGATGATGCGGCGCATGCGCTGGCTGTAGGACATGCCGATGGCGGTGGCGGCGTCGGTCTGGCCGGGGTCGATCGACTGCACGCCGGCGCGCAGGATCTCGGCATAGAAGGCGCCGACATAGCAGGACAGCGCGACGAAGCCGGCCCAGCCCTTGGTGATGTTCAGCCCCATGAAGATCGGCAGGGCGTAGTAGGTCCACAACAGGATGACGAGCAGCGGGATGTTGCGGAAGAACTCCACGTAGATCCGGCCGAGCCAGCGCAGCACGCGGTAAGGCGTCAACTGCGCCAGCCCGACGCACAGGCCGATGATCATGCCGGCGACGATGGTGATGACGGTGTAGTAAACGGAGATCAGGAAGCCCTGCCAGAGCAGCGGGGCGTTCTGCGTGATCACCGAGAAATCGAACGTCATACGAAAGCTTCCGTCTGCTCGGGCGGGCTCTCGGGAGGCGGCCCGTCAGGGCGGGCCGCGAGCGGGAAGAGTCGGCCGGAGACCGGCGGCAGGGGGGAGGGCGCCGCTGGGGTCTCCGGCCGTGGCGGGTGACTAGAAACTGAAGCCCGCCGGAAGGATCGAGAGGTCGATGCCACGGTCTTCCCAGGCCTTGGCGAGGCGCGCCTGGGCGAGGCCGAGCGAGCGCTGCTGCTGCACCCAGTTGGTCAGGAAGTTGATGTAGCCGGCATTGCCCGGCTGGCGGGCGACGGCGAGCGTCGCCGGATTGCGCAGCACCGGCTCCGGCAGCGACACGTCGCCGACGCCCTTCAGGTCGATCTGGATGGCGTCGAAGATGGCGAAGACGACGGCGTCGGCGCGGCCGGCCTGTAGCTCGAGGAGCGCGAGGTTGCGGTCCTCGACCGGCACGATGTTCGCCTTCGGCATCAGCGCCTCGGCGACCACCTGCATGGTCGAGCCCTTCTGGGCGACGACGGTCTTCGACGGGTCGTTGAGCTCGGCCCACGTCTTCACCGGCTTGCCGGGAGGCGTCAGCACCGCCCAGGCGTCGGTGAACAGCGGCTCCCAGAGATAGTCGACGACGAGGCCGCGCTTCGGGTTCGGGTTGACGCCGATGGCGACGTCGATCTTGTTCGACTGGAAGTCGGCGGCGAGGTTGCCCCAGGTGGTCTCGACCGGCTCGACCTTGACGCCGAGCAGGGTGGCGACGTCGGTCAGGTAGTCGACATAGAAGCCGGTCCATTCGCCGGTGGCGGGGTCCTTGATGTAGCCCGGCTCCTCGCCGACCATCACCGGGATCTTCAGGACGCCCGACGCCCTGATCTTGTCGAGCACGGCGGACGGGTTGTTGTCGTCAGCCCGGGCAGGCTGCGCGACGGCGGCGACGACCAGGGCCAGGAAGGCCAGGATCGACGTAAAGGTCGTGGATCGCATGCTGTTTCCCTCTCGTTAGGCGGACGTTCGGGTCCGCCGTCCTCTCCCCGCCGCCAGGCCCCCCGGGCTCAGCGGCAGAGGAATCCCGTCGGCAACGGATCGCCGCGCTCGCGGACGATCGTCGAAAAGGCGATGATGTGGGCGTTGCCGGCGATCTCGACGATCACGGCGCGGTGGCCGGCGACCTCCGTCCCTGCGGCCGCCGTCGCCGCGAAGGCGACGCCCAGAAGGTTCTCCGCCCGGTAGGTTCCTCCGAGGGGGATGCGGCCACGGTGGACGAGCTGCGCGGTGCGCGCCGCCGTGCCGGTGCCGCAGGGCGAGCGGTCGAACTTGTTCGCCTCGAGCACGAGGAGATGCCTGGCGGCGGCCGCTTCGCCCGGGGCGTCGGCGGGATCTGCGTCGGCGTAGAACAGCACGCTCGCCATGTCGGAGGGGTCGATCAGGCCGCGCGCATGCAGGACGTCGTTGAAGGCCGCCTTCAGACGGCTGCCGAGGGAGAGCGCCGGTGTGACGTGCTCGCTGTCGAGAGCGAGCCCGAGCGGGCCGGCGTCAACCAAGAGGTACCACATGCCGCCATAGGCGAGGTCGGCCCGCACCTCGCCGACGCCGTCGAGCGTGATGGTGACGTCCTCGGCGGCGAGGTAGGACGGCACGTTGCGCAGCCGCACGCCGGCGAGGCCCCCGTCCGCCGCCCAGTCGAGGCGGACGTCGACGACCCCGGCGGGGGTTTCCAGCGAGAAGCGTTCCGGTGCGATCTCGCGCGTCAGCGCGCCGGTGGCGGCGAGCGTGCGGGCGTAGCCGATCGTGCCGTGGCCGCACATGTCGAGATAGACGTAGGAGGAAATGAAGAAGGCGCCGTAGTCGGCGATCGTCGAGGGCACCGGTACGAGGCCGACCATCGCCGCGTGGCCGCGCGGCTCGTGCAGCAGCAGCGGCCGAAGGTCGTCGTGATGCTTGCGGAAGTGGTCGCGGCGGGCGCGGACGCTGTCGCCGGGCAGCGGCGGGACGCCGGAGAGCACGACGCGGGTCGGATGGCCGGCGGTGTGGGAATCGACGACGGAGAAGGAGGCGTCGAGACCCAGCATCGCCTCACTCCGCGGGGATTTCAGCGGCCATCGCCGGCCGGATGTCGCGCCAGATGGCGCCGATCAGGGCTTCCGTCTCCGCCTTGGCGCGGGGCGCGTCGCCGGCGAGGATGGCGGCGTAGATGGTCGCGGTGCCTTCGACCGACAGCCGGACGGCGCCGGGGGCGCGGGCGTAGATGAAGTAGCGGTAGCGCAGCGCCTGCTTCTCGAGGCCGGCGAGCAGGCGGCGCAACGTGATGTTGCCGCACAGGCGATAGATGACCGTCGAGCCGCGCACGTCGGCATCGAAGAAGCGCTGCACGTCGCCGTCGCCGTGGGCGGCGCGCATCGCCGCCAGGATCGCCGGCAGCTCGTCCTTCAGCGCCACGTCGGTCGCGGCGGCCGCCTCCGCCGCCGCCAGCGCCTCAAGCGGGATGCGGCAGGCATAGACCTCGTCGAAGTCCTTGAGCGTCATCGGCGCGACCCAGATGCCGCGGCGTGGCGCCTTCAGGACGAGCCCGTCGCGCTCGAGCAGGCGGAGCGCCTCGCGCACCGGCGAGCGGCTGACGCCGTAGGTCTGGGCGACCTCCTCTTCTGTGAGACGCGTCGTCGGTGCCAGCCGGCCGGAGATGATCTCCTCCTGAAGGAGCCGGGCGAGCTCTTCCGGGATGACGAGCGAGAGGCGGGTGCGGGCGACGTCCATAGGTCTACTCCATACTGTATACAATGTTCAGCGTCAATGCGGCGCCGGTACGGCGTGCGTTTTCCACAGCGGGGCTCATGCCCCCGCGCCATCTGTAGCGGCGGCTCAGCCGCCGGCCGTCCACCGCGGCGCTGCGATGGAAGGGGCGGAGCGCGGACGCCAGCGGGCGCGGCCGATCACCGGCGAAGACGCCGAGGGGCGTCCCCGGGGCGTCGCCGCGGCGTGCGCATCGCCGGTCGGGATCAGGCTCGATCGGGGGGGAGGGTCGGCGGTGGTGCGCCGCCACCGGTCGGCGCGTCCTCGCGTCCGAACTGCGAGTGCTCGAAGACGACGACGACGATCAGCGACAAGGCGAGCGGCAGCAGCAAGTAGAACAGCCGGAAGACGATCAGCGAGGCGAGCACGTCGGCGGGATCGGCGTCCGGCAGCACCGTCAGGAAGACGAGCTCGAGCACGCCGAGGCCGCCGGGCGCGTGCGACAGCAGCGCCGCCGTGAACGAGGCGAGGAAGGCGCCGAGCACGATCAGGAAGCCCGGATTGTCGTGTGCCGGCAGCGTGAAATAGATGATCGCCGCGGCGCCGATCAGCTCGATCGGCGCGGCGACGAGCTGGCGGGCGACGACGCCGCCGGAGGGCCGCGGGATCAGTAGGCTGCCAATGCGGACGGGGCGCAGCGGCAGCCGGGTGAACACCACGTAGAGAGCGACGCCGGCGAGGAGGACGAAGCCGAGGACGCGCACGAGCTCGTGCGGCAGCTCGGTGATGTGGTCGGCGACGTGCGGCTGCAGCACCAGCACGATGCCGGCGAGCATCACCGTGCCGAGCGCGAAGGTGAAGGAGCAGAACGTCACCAGCAGCGCCACCTCGCCCGCCGTCAGGCCCTGGCGGGAATAGGCCCGGTAGCGGATGACGGCGCCCGACAGCACCGAGGCGCCGATATTGTGGGAGAGCGCATAGGTGGTGAAGGACGTAACGGCGATGTAGAGCCACGGCACCGTCTTGCCGAGGAATTGCAGCCCGATGCGGTCGTACCAGGCGAGTGCGGCATAGGCGACAAGCGTCGCGCCGGCCGCCAGCAGCCACTGGTGCCAGCCGATCGCCGCGAGGCTTTCGATCAGGTCGTCGAGGGAGAGGCTGCGCAGTTCGGAATAGAGCAGCCAGCCGGACAGCACGACCGC
This sequence comes from Pseudoxanthobacter soli DSM 19599, assembly GCA_945898215.1. Taxonomy (GTDB): domain Bacteria; phylum Pseudomonadota; class Alphaproteobacteria; order Rhizobiales; family Segnochrobactraceae; genus CAMDHY01. Next base: position 13,155 of record CAMDHY010000012.1, read on the forward strand.
CGCGAGGCCGATCACCGGCCATCCGTATTTCTTGAGGACCGTCCTCATTCCCTCTCCCGGTCGCGCCGACCCGATGTCGACGGCGTTGCTCTTCGCCGCGTCGACGGCCGCGGCGGGCGCCGAGGGGGCGCCGAACCGTCGCCCGCGCGACCGCACCGAACCCTCGGCTCCGATGTAGCCCAGCGGGGGCGACGGCGCGAGCCCGAGTTGGCGTCAGGCGTCGGCGGGATCTGCCCGCATCGACCGCACCAACCGCCCAGCTGTTGCGACTTGCGACATACGGAAGGGCGTTGACTCGAACAAACAGGGATATTAGAAAGAACAAACAAGGTACAAAAACGAGGAGGACAGCATGACCCGCCCCGCTCACGACCTCGCCGCCCTGATCGCCTTGACGCTCTTTGTCGCCACCCTGGTGGTTTGGCTCGACGCCTTCGGCCGGCTCGCCTGAACTGTTGATGACGGCGGCGCGGTGGTCGACAGCGCCGCCACCCGGCTGCCACAGTCGCCCGGCTCCGCGCCGCTTCGGCTCGGCGGGCCGGGCGGACAGGGAGGACGGACATGGCGGCGGACCCCGGCTTCGTGCATCTGCGCGTCCATTCGTCCTACTCGCTGCTCGAGGGCGCCATTCACATCAAGGGCCTCGTCTCGCTGGCGAAGGCCGACAAGCAGCCGGCGCTCGCCGTCACCGACACCGGCAATCTCTTCGGCGCGCTGGAGTTCTCGGAGAAGGCCTTCGAATCGGGCATCCAGCCGATCATCGGATGCGAGCTCCTCGTCGACTTCCTGGACGAAACCGGCGGGCGCCGCGCTCCGGTGGGCCGTGACGGGGCCGGACCGCTGGCGCCGCTCGTGCTCCTGGCGGCGACGCCCTCCGGCTACGACGCCCTCGCCCGGCTGGTCAGCCGCGCCTATCTCGGCGGCGAGGCGGGCGAGCGCCCGCACCTCGCCATCGGGACGCTCCTGGATGACGCCGACGGGCTGATCGTGCTCACCGGCGGCGCTCGCGGCCCGATCGGCGCGGCGCTCACCGCCGGTGGCGAGACGGCCGCCCAGGCGCGCCTGGAGCGCCTCGCCGCGGCCCTGCCGGACCGGCTCTATGTCGAGCTGCAGCGACACGGTCTCGCCGAGGAGGCGGCGACGGAGGGCGGGCTGCTCGATCTCGCCTACGGCCTCGGCCTGCCACTCGTCGCCACCAACGGCGTCTTCTTCGCCGGACCCGAAGACCACGAGGCGCACGATGCGCTGCTCGCCATCGCCGACGGCCGCACACTCATCGAGGACGACCGCCGCCGGCTGACGCCGCAGCACCACTTCAAGAGCCGCGCGGCGATGCGGGCCCTCTTCGAGGACCTGCCGGAGGCGGTCGACAACACGGTGGAGATCGCCCGACGCTGCGCGGCGCGGGCACCGAAGCGCAAGCCGATCCTGCCGCGCTTCGCCGCCGCCGACGCGGCGAGCGCCGACGATGCCGAGGCGGCGGAGGCGCGGCTCCTGCGCCAGACCGCCGAGGACGGCCTCGCCGACCGCATCCGTCGCCACGGCCTTGCACCCGGCTTCGACGAGGCGGCCTACCGCGACCGGCTCGACTTCGAACTCGGCGTCATCGAGCGGATGCGCTATCCCGGCTACTTCCTGATCGTCTCGGACTTCATCCGGTGGGCGAAAGCGCAGGGCATCCCGGTCGGTCCCGGCCGCGGCTCGGGTGCCGGCTCGCTCGTCGCCTACGCCCTGATGATCACCGACCTCGACCCGATCCGCTTCGGCCTGCTGTTCGAGCGCTTCCTCAATCCCGAGCGCGTCTCGATGCCGGACTTCGACGTCGACTTCTGCCAGGACCGCCGCGACGAGGTGATCCGCTACGTGCAGGAGAAGTACGGCCGCGACCGCGTCGCGCAGATCATCACCTTCGGGACGCTGCAGGCGCGCGCAGCACTCCGCGACGTCGGCCGCGTGCTGCAGATGCCCTACGGCCAGGTCGACCGGCTGTGCAAGCTCGTGCCGCAGAACCCGGCGAACCCGGTGACGCTCGCCCAGGCGATCGAGAGCGAGCCGAAGCTGCAGGAGGCGCGGGCGTCGGAGCCGATCGTCGACCGGCTCTTGTCGATCTCGCTGAAGCTCGAGGGGCTGTTCCGCCACGCCTCCACCCACGCCGCCGGCATCGTCATCGCCGACCGCGCGCTCGAGAACCTCGTGCCGCTCTACCGCGACCCGCGCTCCGACATGCCGGTGACGCAGTACAACATGAAGTGGGTCGAGCAGGCCGGCCTCGTGAAGTTCGACTTCCTCGGCCTGAAGACCCTGACGGTGATCGACGTCGCGGTGAAGCTCCTCGCCCGCCGCGGCGTCGCCGTCGACGTCGGGGCGCTGCCGATCGACGACCCCGCCACGTTCGCGCTGCTCGCGCGCGGCGAGACGGTGGGCGTGTTCCAGCTGGAAAGCCAGGGCATGCGCAAGGCGCTCGCCGGCATGCGCCCCGACCGCTTCGAGGACATCATCGCGCTGGTGGCGCTCTACCGCCCGGGCCCGATGGACAACATCCCGACCTACAACCGGCGCAAGCACGGGCAGGAGGAGCCCGACTGGCTGCATCCGCTGCTCGAGCCGATCCTGCGCGAGACCCACGGTGTCATCATCTATCAGGAACAGGTGATGCAGATCGCCCAGGTGCTGTCGGGCTACTCGCTCGGCGAAGCCGATCTCCTGCGCCGCGCGATGGGCAAGAAGATCCGCGAGGAAATGGCGGTGCAGCGCGCCCGTTTCGTCGACGGCGCCGCCGCGCAGGGCGTCCGGCGGCCGCAGGCGGAGACAATCTTCGACCTCGTGGCGAAATTCGCCGACTACGGCTTCAACAAGTCCCACGCCGCCGCCTACGCCCTGGTCGCCTACCAGACGGCTTGGCTGAAAGCCAACCACCCGGTCGAGTTCCTCGCCGCGTCGATGGCGCTCGACATCGGCAACACCGACAAGCTGAACGACTTCCGCCGCGAGGCGCAGCGCATCGGCATCGAAGTGGCACCGCCGTGCGTGCAGCGCTCCGGCGCGAGCTTCGACGTCGCCGACGGCCGGATCCTCTATGCGCTCGGCGCCGTGAAGGGCATCGGGCGGCCGGTGGCCGAGCACCTCGTCGCCGCCCGCGGCGACCGTCGCTTCGCCGACCTCGGCGACTTCGCCCGCCGCATCAACCCGCGCCAGGCGCCGAAACGGGCCCTCGACAGCCTCGTCAACGCCGGCGCCTTCGACGCGCTGGAGGCGAACCGGGCGAAGCTCGAGGCGGGGCTCGACACCATCGTCGCCGAGGGCAACCGTGTCGTCGATGCCGCGAGCGGCGGCCAGGACGAGCTCTTCGGCGGCGGCGCCGTGCCGATCCGTCTCGCCGATCGGCCCCCGTGGCCGCCGGCGGAGCGGCTGCAGCGCGAGCACGCCGCCGTCGGCTTCTATCTCTCCGCCCATCCCCTCGACGAATACCGGCCGGTGCTCGCGAGCCTCAGGGTCCAGATGTGGTCGGAGTTCGCCGAAGGCGTGAAGCGCGGCGCCGCCGCCGGCCGCCTCGTCGGCACGGTGACGGCGCGCCAGGAGCGGCGGACCCGCTCGGGCAGCCGCATGGGCATCGTGCGGATGTCCGACCCGACCGGCCAGTACGAGGCGATCGCCTTCGCCGACACGCTCGCCGAATACCGCGAGCTGCTCGAGACCGGCAACTCGGTGGTGCTCGTCGTCGCGGCGGAGGAGCGCGAGGAGGGGGTGAGCGTCCGCATCCAGTCGGTCGAGAGCCTCGACGCGGCGGCGCTGCGCGTGAAGCGCTCGCTGCGCGTCTTCGTCCGCGACGCAGCCCCCCTCGAGCCGATCGCCCGGCAGCTGCAGCCCGGGGGCGACGGCGAGGTGTCGATGGTGCTGATGCTCGACGACGGCGGCCGCGAGGTGGAGATCGCGCTGCCGGGCCGCTACCGCCTGTCGCCGCCGGTCGCCGGGGCGCTCAGGACGGTGCCGGGGATCGTGCAGGTGGAGTTCGCGTGACGGATGACGGTCTTGGCGCTGGCGCGGGGAGGCGACGGTGTGTGTACAGGGGCCGGAACGAGGGAGGTGGACGATCGGCGGGTGCCTCACCTTCGGTCGTGCTTGCCTCGTCGCCCTTCGCCGGGGGCTACTCCGCTGCCGCCTTCGGAGCGTAGCCGAGTTGGCGGGAGAGGGCCTCGATCAGCGACACCGCAGCCTCGGCGATGACGGTGCCGGGCGGGTAGACGGCGGTGGCGCCGGCGGTGATCAGCGCCGGCACGTCCTGCGGCGGCACGACCCCGCCGACGACGATCATGATGTCGGGCCGGCCCTCGGCGGCGAGCGCTGCCTTCAGTGCCGGCACGAGCGTCAGGTGGCCGGCGGCGAGCGAGGAGACGCCGACGACGTGGACGTCGTTCTCCACCGCCTGGCGGGCACACTCCTCCGGGGTGGCGAACAGCGGCCCGATGTCGACATCGAAGCCGAGGTCGGCGAAGGCCGAGGCGATCACCTTCTGGCCGCGGTCGTGGCCGTCCTGGCCGAGCTTGGCGACGAGGATGCGCGGCCGGCGGCCGTCGTTGCGCTCGAACACTTCGACCGCCCGCTGCACCCGCCCGACCGCGTCCGACATCGCGCCGACCTCCCGCTTGTAGACCCCCGAGATCGCCTTGATCTCGGCGCGGTGGCGGCCGAACGCCGTCTCCATCGCCGCGGTGATCTCGCCGACCGTCGCCTTGGCGCGCGCCGCCTCGACCGAGAGCGCGAGCAGGTTGCCGTCGCCGCGCGCGGCCGCACCGGCAAGAGCCGCAAGCGTCGCCTCGACCGCCGCCGGATCACGCTCCGCCTTCAGGCGCTTCAGCTTGTCGATCTGGCTCGCCCGCACGGCGGCGTTGTCGACGGAGCGGACATCGATCGGCTGCTCGCTCGTCGGCTTGTGCCGATTGACGCCGATCACCGCCTGGGTGCCGGAATCGATGCGCGCCTGGGTGCGCGCTGCCGCTTCCTCGATCCTGAGCTTCGGCAGGCCGGCCTCGATCGCCCTCGCCATGCCGCCAAGGGCGTCGACTTCGGCGATGTGGGTGAGGGCGCGGGCGGCAAGGTCGTGGGTCAAGCGCTCTACATAGGCGCTGCCGCCCCACGGGTCGATCATCCGCGTCGTGCCGCTCTCCTGCTGGAGCAGAAGCTGGGTGTTGCGGGCGATCCGGGCGGAGAAGTCGGTCGGCAGGGCCAGCGCCTCGTCGAGGGAATTGGTGTGCAGCGACTGGGTGTGGCCTTGGGTGGCCGCCATTGCCTCGATGCAGGTGCGCGTGACGTTGTTGAAGACGTCTTGCGCGGTCAGCGACCAGCCGGAGGTCTGCGAGTGGGCGCGCAGCGACAGCGAGCGCGGGTCCTGTGGTTGAAAGCGCTCGGCCATCAGCTTCGCCCACAAAAGCCGCGCGGCGCGAAGCTTCGCCACCTCCATGAAGAAGTTCATGCCGATCGCCCAGAAGAACGACAGGCGCGGCGCGAACCGATCGACGGGCTGGCCTGCCTTGATGCCGGCAGCGACGTATTCGAGGCCGTCGGCGAGCGTGTAGGCGAGCTCGAGGTCGGCCGTCGCCCCGGCTTCCTGCATGTGGTAGCCGGAAATCGAGATCGAATTGAACTTCGGCATGTGGGCCGAGGTGTAGGCGAAGATGTCGGAAACGATCCGCATGGAGGGGCCGGGCGGATAGATGTAGGTGTTGCGGACCATGAACTCCTTGAGGATGTCGTTCTGGATGGTGCCCGACAGCGCCTCCGGCGCGACGCCCTGTTCCTCGGCGGCGACGATGTACAGGGCAAGCACCGGCAGCACGGCGCCGTTCATCGTCATCGACACGCTCATCTGGTCGAGCGGGATGCCGGAGAACAGCGTGCGCATATCGTAGATGGAATCGATCGCCACGCCGGCCATGCCGACGTCGCCGGCGACGCGCGGGTGATCGGAATCGTAGCCTCGGTGGGTGGCGAGGTCGAAGGCGATCGACAGGCCCTTCTGCCCGGCGGCGAGGTTGCGGCGGTAGAAGGCGTTCGAATCCTCCGCGGTGGAGAACCCGGCATACTGGCGGATCGTCCACGGCTGCTGAACGTACATCGTCGGATAGGGCCCGCGCACGAAGGGCGGCAGGCCCGGCACGCGGTCGATGAAGTCGAGGCCGGCGCGGTCCTCGGCGCCGTAGGCGGGGGCGACGGCGATGCCTTCCGGCGTCTCCCACGCCGGCCCGGTCGCCGGTTCGGCGGAGGAGGGCGACGCCCACGGCCGCTCGGAGAAGTCAGGCACCCGCGCCATCAAGGCCTTCCTCGTGTTTCTTCGGACGAGTATCCCGCCCGCGCCGCTGGGCGGCAAGCCGGCCAACTCTCCGCCCGGCAACGGCACCTGCCGCTGCGGGCCTCAGTTCGTCTCGGTGTCGGCCGCGACGCCAAGACGGTTCTGGACCTCGGCGAGGGCGGCAGCGACATCGGCGCCCGCGAACAGGAAACCGGCGGTGCCGGCGGCGGTCCACGCCTCGCCGAGCGGGCCGGGCCGGCCGGCGACGAACACCGCCACGCCGGCCGAGGCGAGCGCGGCCGCGACCGCCGGGCCTTCGCGCTCGTAGGCGGCATCGGTGCCGCTCAAGCAGGCGACCGCGAGGCCCTCGGTCCGCGCCGCCGCCACGGCCGCCAGCGCCGCGTCGGACGCGCCGTCGAGATCGATTTCGGCCGTGCCAATGCCGCCGGCGGCGAAGAGGCCCGTCGTCCAGGCCGTCCGCGCCGCCCGTTCTCCGCGCCGGCCGAGGCCGACCAGCAAAACCCGCGACGGCCCGCCGCGCGCCGCCGCGAAGGCGTCGGCGGCGTCGCGCAGACGCTCGAAGCAGGCGGCGAGACGGTGCGGCACGAGGGCAGGGGTCGCCGGGTCGGCGGTGGGCGCCGTCACGGCTGGGCCGACCGGGGGTTCGGCGGGCGCAGGCGCCAGCACCGTGACGGGTCGCTCCAGCGGCAGGGCGAACTCCGATGTGCCGATGATCGGCCGCTTGCGCGTCGCGACGGCCGCGGCGCGGGCGGCGGCCGCCTTCGCCACGGCCGCCTGCGGGGCGCCCGTGGCGAGCGCCGCCGCGAGCCCGCCGGCCTTCTCTATGTCGCGGAAGCGTTCCCACGCCTCGCCGCAGAGCGCGTCGGTGAGCGCCTCGACGCTGCCCGAGCCGGCGGCTGGGTCGGCGACGCGGGCGAGGTGCGCTTCCTCCAGAAGCACGGCCTGCGTGTTGCGGGCGAGGCGGCGGGCGAACTCGTCGGGCAGGCCGAGCGGCAGGGTGAACGGCAGCACGGTCAGAGCATCGGCGCCGCCGACGGCGGCGGCGAATCCGGCGACAGTGGCGCGCAAGAGGTTCGTGTAGGGATCGCGGCGCGTCATCGAGCGCCATGCCGTCTCGGCGTGAAGGTGGGCACGCGCGTCCGGCAGGCCACAGTCCTCGCAGACCCGGCCCCAGAGGAGCCGCAGCGCGCGCAGCTTCGCCACCGTCGCGAACTGGTCGACGTCGGCGGCGAGAGAGAAGCCGATGCGGGCCGCCGCCGCCTCGAGCGGCAACTCTTCCGCGAGCGCGCGCAGGTAGGCGACGGCGGCGGCGAGGGCGGCGGTGAGTTCCTGAGCCTCGGTGGCGCCGGCGGCATGCCAGGGCCGGCCGTCGGCCAGCGCGACGGCGCCGCCCGCCCCCCGCTCCGCCACGTCCCGCGCCAGCCCGGCGAGGTCGGAAGCCCAGTCCGCTGGTACTGCAGTGCCGGCGACCGCCGCCGTCCCCAGCGGGTCGAGACCGAGGGAGATGTCGAGGGCCGCGAGGTCGTGGCCGCGCGCGTTGGCGAGGCCGAGGAGCGAGCGGGCGGCGTCGGGCGCGACGGCGCCGGCTTCCAAGCGCAGGGCAATACCGTCGAGAAAGACGCCGTCGAGGGCGCCGGCCAGCGTCTCCGCGCTGGCGTCCGGCAGGCCGAAGCCGTGCGCGGACGGCGCGCCCGCGAGGACGATGGCGAGCCCGGTGGCACCACCGGTGAGGTCGTCAAGCGCCAGCCGGTTCGCCTCCGCTGCTTCGGGATGGTCGAGGCGCTGCATGATCGCCCACGGTGCAGGCGAGAGCCCGAGACCGGCGAGTGGGCGCGCGGCCTGGAGCGGCCGGATCGCCAAGCCGTCGTCGGTGCGCGAAACGAGGCTGTCGAGTGGCTTGCCCTTCAGGGCCGCGAGCGCGAGCCTCTCCCAGTCCGCCTCGGTCGCCGGCGGAAAGCCGCCGGCCAGCGCGATCGTCTCGCCCATTCCCGCCGTCCTCAAGCTTGCCGCTCGGCCGTGCGCCTCCACCCGGCGTCCCGCCGCGGGCACCCAAGGCTGATAGCGGCGGGGCGAAGCGGCGGCAACCCCGTGAAAAGGCGGAGGTCGCGACCGGCATCGAAGCCCTCTGCCTCGCAGACCACGCTCCGGCAGGGCGGTCCCGCGGGGGAGCCCGACCCGGGCCGGCGAAGTCGACGCCTGCCCGTCTTTCAGGCGGGCCCTTCGGGCGTGCGCACCATCGCGAGATAGTCCTGCATCGAGCAGGACGCGCCGGCCTGAACGGGGGCGCGCCCAGCGCGCTGCGTGGCGGGGTGCGAACAGATGTCGACAAGCACCAGGAGGGCGTCTATTTCCCGGAAATCGAGGCCCCGGCCGAACTTCGCAAGGATCGCGTCCTTCGCCGCCGGACCGAGACTCTCCGCGAGATCCTCGGCGCCGGCGAAACGGAGGCTGGTGTGCCCGCAGATCTCCCTCCCGCGTCGCCCTTGGAGTGCAACTCGACGCACGCGATGCGGTAGACACTGTTGTGCTCTCTGAAGCAGAAGCATTTTCCGAATCCATCGAAGATTGCGCGCTTCTCTTCGTCATTCATGTCATCGCCAGCGTCATCTGTTCTGTAAAAGAAGGCAACGAGACGATCCGTGACAATCACCAATTCAAAATATTCGTCGAGATATAGTGTCGTCTTCCGAGCATCGAACGCGCCGCTTTGGAGATACGCTGCCGGCGTCGATGCACCCGAGAGCCCGTCTGTCGTCATCACCAGAGACGCGCCGAAGAGGTGGAAGGTGTCGCAAATATCATTCGCATCCTCGATTTGAAACCACACCACTGGGTGAGGTACATCAGCCGAGAACGCGATCTCCAGCTTTGGCCTGTCGTTGTCGATCTCGGAATAAATCCAGTAGAACGGCGAGTCATAATTGAAGATCCAGTCCTGCGGCGTGCCGAGAATGTCGGCGACCTGCCGGAGGTTCAGGTCGGTCGAGATTGGACCGAGGCGGCCGGTGGACAGGAACTGTTTGAAGGACGCGACGTGGCGCATGGATGACGTGTTCCGCTCCGGCAGGACGGGGTTCCGGGTCCGATCGCGACGCTGGCGTGCGCGTGACGGGCCGGGCGTGCTACGCGCCTGGCCGCAACGGGGTGCCGCAGCCGCTCTTCGCCCGACGCAGACGTGGCGTCAATCCGCCGCCATGGCAACCGTGAGATGATCAAGGCCGAAGACGGCGGCCGTCTCCCGGTTGCAACACCCCGCGCAGCCCCGCCGCTCCCACGCGGGGAGGGCTATCGCGCTGCAGTGCAGGGCAACCTCGACCGGGGCGTCGTGCTTCGGTGGGCGGTGTTACGAGCGGCGCGGCCCGGGTCCCTCAAGCCGTGCTCCGGTCGCCCGTCTTGCGAGCGGCGCGGACCCCGCCCCCTCAATAGGTCAGCATCGGCGCGAGCGTCTTGGCGTTGTCGATCCAGCGGGCGACGAGCTTCGGGCCGGGAACGGCGCGGACGAGCTTCTTCGCCGCATTGGCCTCGGCGATCTTCGCCGCGAGGTTCTCCGCCTTGCGGGTCTTGAGTTCCTTCACCGTGTCGACGCCGGCGGCCTCCAGAAGTTCGGAATACTCCTCGCCGATCCCCTTGACGCGCATCAGGTCGGCCATGTTGGCCCACTTTAGAATGCGACCCTCATCGAGGCCGGTCTCGGCGGCGAGGGTCTTGCGCCCCTTCGGGTCGCGTGCCCGGTCGAGCAGGCCACGGGTGGTGGTGATGCCGACGGCGGCGAGCTTCTCCGCATAGGACGGACCTATGCCTTCGATCTTGGCGATCGGATAAGACGACATGGCTGTTTTTCCCCGCACGGAGGCCCGGCCAGCGCCCCCGCGACGCTGGAACCACGCACTCCATAGCGCTGGAAAGTATAGGGGCCGGCTCGCCGCCGGACGAGGCCGCCCGGCCGGTGCCACGACAAGTTTTTCGCAGCCTCGTTCCAGCGCCCCTGGTCGCCTCAGACGAACTGCGACAGCCCCGGGATCTGCGACACCACCTGGTCGACGACCTCCTCGCCCGCGTGTTCCTTGGCGAAGTCGACGACGAGGCGGGTGACCTGCTGCACCTGGTCGAGCTCGAGGCCGGCGTCGGTGAGCTCGTTCAACGCTGCCATCGCCCCCATGCCGCCGCCGAACAGGGCGGCGAGCTTGCCGCCGAGGAAGCCCTTGGCGCCGCCCTCTCCGTGATCGCGCAGCAGCGCCTCGGCGCCCGGGAACTTGCCAATCAACTCGCCCACCATCGGCTGCGGTCCGTCGCGGTGCAGGAAGTTGATGATGATCTCGACCGCCTTGCGGGCGAGCGCCGGGTCGATGCCGACCTCGGTGGCGATGCGCTGGATGAGTTCTTCCATCGGCTCGTCCCCGGCGCGACCGGGCCGACGGGGCCTCCGCGCACGTTCGTGTGATCGCGCCGCCCTCGCGTCGCGGCTTCGTTGTAGGCCTGCGTGCGCTCGCCGCAAGCCATGTGTCGTGGGATGCTCACGCCGGCGTGCGATCGGCGGGCGCGCGAGCCCATTTGCGGCCGTCCGGCGCCCGCATATAAACGGTCGAGCGGCGGGACGCGGGGGACGGCATGCTGGTCGACGGCAAGATCTTCATCGGCACGAGCGTCAAGCCGGAATATCTCGAGCTGAAGCTCGCCAACCGGCACGGCCTCGCCACCGGCGCCACCGGCACCGGCAAGACGGTGACACTGCAGGTGCTCGCCGAAGGCTTCGCCGCCGCCGGCGTGCCGGTGTTCTGCGCCGATGTGAAGGGCGACCTCTCCGGCATCGCCGGCAAGGGCGAGCCGAAGGAGTGGATGGTGAAGCGCGCCGAGGAGATCGGCTTCACAGACTATCGCGGCGAGACCTTCCCGGTCGTCTTCTGGGACCTGTTTGGCCTTCAGGGGGCGCCGATCCGCGCCACCGTCTCGGAGATGGGGCCGCTGCTCCTGTCGCGGCTGATGAGCCTCAATCCGGTGCAGGAGGGCGTCCTCAACATCGTCTTCAAGCTCGCCGACGACGAGGGTCTCCTGCTTCTCGACCTCAAGGACCTGCGCGCCCTGCTCGGCCTCGTCGCCGACCGCGCCGAGGTGCTCGCCAAGACCTACGGCAACGTCTCGAAGGCCTCGATCGGGGCGATCCTGCGCCAGCTCCTCGTGCTGGAGAATCAGGGTGGCGACGCCTTCTTCGGCGAGCCGGCGCTCGAGATCGCCGACCTGATGCGCACCTCCTATGACGGCCGCGGCTTCATCAACGTGCTCGCCGCCGACAAGCTGATGTCGAGCCCAAAGCTCTACGCGACCTTCCTGCTCTGGCTCTTGTCGGAGCTGTTCGAGCAACTGCCGGAGGTGGGTGACCCCGACAAGCCGAAGCTCGTGTTCTTCTTCGACGAGGCGCACCTGTTGTTCGACGAGGCGCCGAAGGCCTTGATCGACAAGGTCGAGCAAGTGGTGCGGCTGATCCGCTCGAAGGGCGTCGGCGTTTACTTCGTCACCCAGAACCCGCTCGACGTGCCCGATGCCGTGCTCGGCCAGCTCGGCAACCGCGTGCAGCATGCGCTCCGCGCCTTCACGCCGCGCGACCAGAAAGCGGTGAAGGCGGCGGCCGACACGTTCCGCCCGAATCCGGAGCTCAACACGGCGCAGGTGATCACCGAGCTCGCCGTCGGCGAGGCGCTCGTCTCGACGCTCGAGGGCAAGGGCATCCCGTCGGTGGTGCAGCGGACGCTGGTCCGCCCGCCCTCGGCCCGCGTCGGGCCGCTGACGCCGGAGGAGCGGGCGGCCGTCATCGCCGCGAGCCCGATCCGAGGCAAGTACGAGACGCTGGTCGACCGCGAATCCGCCTTCGAGATCCTCGCCGCGCGGGTCGAGCAGGCGACCGTGCCGGCCGGCGGCGCAGCCGGCGGGGCCGCCGGTGGTGCGGTCGCGACCGAGCAGCCTGGTGGGCCGCCGATGGAGGCACCGGCCGAGGGCGGTATCCTCGATGGCCTCGGCTCGGCGCTGGGTTCGCTGTTCGGCACCACCAACACGCGTGGCCAGCGCCTGTCGCCGACCCAGGCGGTGGCGCGCGACGTCGCCCGCTCGGTGTCCGGGCAGGTGGCGGGGCGCATCGGCAAGCAGGTGGCCGGCCAGCTCGGCTCGACCGCGGCCCGCGCCATCGTCCGCGGCGTGCTCGGCGGGATGCTCAGGCGGTAGGTTGGCACAACGCCGATCCCAAGCCGTGCCTTCTCCCAGCAGAGCTGGGAGAAGGTGCCCGAAGGGCGGATGAGGGCCCGCGCGGATGCGCGGGTGCAACTCGCGCAAGCATCCGCGCGGCTCACGCCGCGCGCCCTCATCCGGCGCTGCGCGCCACCTTCTCCCCGCCTGCGGCCGGGAGGAGGGAAGCACGGCACCGCCTCACTCACCCGCGCCGATCTCCCATCAACACGAACGCGACCCGCTCCGCGACCGTCCCACTCGGCAACTCCAGGACCTCGTGGGCATGTCCGCCGTAGACCAAGCGCATCGCCTCGCAGGTGCGCACCGCCTCGTCGAAGCCCTGGCGCCGCTCCGTGTCGGCGTGAAAGATCCCCGGCCACGGCGGGCGAGGAAGACGCGGGGTGGTAGCGGAGCGTGCGGGCCGCCGCGTCGAGGGCCGCCGGGATCGACAGGCCGACGAGGCGGCGGTAACCGTTGGACGTCCGACACCCCGCACGCCCGCGGCCGGAGACAGCCCCATGCTCTCCGCCGAAGCCCTCGTCGCCCTCACCCTGTTCGCCTTCGTCGCCTCGATCACGCCGGGGCCGAACAACCTGATGCTCCTCGCCTCCGGCGTGAACTTCGGGCTCGCGCGAACGGTGCCGCACATGCTGGGCATCGCCATCGGCTTCGTGCTGATGATCGTCCTCGTCGGTCTCGGCTTCGTGCAGTTGTTCGTGCTCCTGCCGTGGCTGCATCCGGCGCTGAAGGTCGCCGGCATCCTCTACATGCTGTGGCTCGCCTGGCGGATCGCCAACGCCGGCGAGGTCGGCTCCGGCACGGCATCGGGCAGGCCGTTCACCTTCCTGCAGGCGGCCGCCTTCCAGTGGGTGAACCCGAAGGCCTGGGCGATGGCGCTGACGGCGATCGCCACCTATTCCGACCCTTCGCACCTGTTGACGGGCGTGCTGGTCTTGGCCGCCGTGTTCGGCGTCGTCGGCACGCCGAGCATCGCGGTGTGGGCGCTGTTCGGCGTCGGCCTCCGGCGCTTCCTGTCGAGCCCGCGGACGGTGCGCCTCTTCAACGTCGTGATGGCGCTCCTGCTCGTCGCGAGCCTCTGGCCGGTGGTGGCGGACCTCGTGCCGGCATGAAGCACCGCCGCCCGGTGGGCGTGACGGCGGTCGCGGGCGGGCCTATTGTCCGGCCCGCCGCTGCCGCCCCGGCCTGATACGGGCGGCACGCTTCCGGAGCCTGCCGCCATGCTCGACGCCGTCCTCGCCCGTGCCGATGCCAACCTCGAGGCGAGCCTCGACCGGCTGTCGGCGCTGATCCGCATCCCGTCGATCTCGACCGACGCGGCCTATGCGGCCGAATGCGCCCGGGCTGCGGAGTGGTGCCGTATGGAGCTTTCCGCGATCGGCTTCGAGGCCACGGTGCGGCCGACGGCGGGCCGGCCGATGGTGGTCGGCCACCGCACCGATCCCGGCGCCAAGGGACCGCGTGTGCTGTTCTACGGCCACTACGACGTGCAGCCGGTCGACCCGCTGTCGCTGTGGAAGACCGATCCGTTCGAGCCGACCCTTCAGACGCGGCCGGACGGCTCGCGCGAGATCGTCGCCCGCGGCTCCTCCGACGACAAGGGCCAGCTCCTCACCTTCGTCGAGGCGTGCCGGGCCTGGATCGAGGCGACGGGCGGCCTGCCGGTACCGGTGAGCGTGCTGTTCGAGGGCGAGGAGGAATCCGGCAGCCCGTCGCTCGGCGCCTTCCTCGACGCCAACGCCGACGAGCTCCGCAAGGACGTCGCGCTCGTCTGCGACACCAACATGTTCGATTCGGACACCCCGGCGATCGCGATCTCGCTGCGCGGCCTCGTCGGCGAGGAGATCGAGATCCGCGCCGCCGACAAGGACCTGCACTCGGGCTATTTCGGCGGCGCCGCGCGCAACCCCATCCACGTCCTCGCCGACATCCTGGCCGCCCTGCACGATGCCGACAACCGCGTCACCGTGCCGGGCTTCTATGCCGGCGCCGACGAGCCGCCGCCGGAAGTGGCGGCGCAGTGGGCGTCGCTGCCGTTCTCGGCAGAGAAGTTCCTCGGCGGCGTCGGCCTGAAGATCCCGGCGACCGAGCGCGGCCGCAGCGTGCTGGAGGCGATCTGGTCGCGGCCGACCTGCGAGGTGAACGGCATCTTCGGCGGCTATACCGGCGCCGGCTTCAAGACGGTGCTGCCGGCGGTCGCCTCCGCCAAGGTGTCGTTCCGCCTCGTCGCCACGCAGGACCCGGCGGCGATCCGCGAGGCGTTCCGCGCCTTCGTGCGGGCGCGCGTGCCGGAGGACTGCTCGGTCACCTTCCATCCGCACGGCGGCAGCCCGGCGCTGACGATCCCGATCGAGAGCCCGGCGCTGACGAGCGGCCGGCGGGCGCTGGAGGCCGAGTGGGGCAGGCCCGCGGTGATGATGGGCATGGGCGGGTCGATCCCGATCGTCGGCGACTTCAAGCGCCGGCTCGGCATGGACACGCTGCTCGTCGGCTTCGCGCTGGAAGACGACCGCGTCCACTCGCCCAACGAGAAGTACGACCTCAAGAGCTTCCACAAGGGCATCCGCTCGTGGGCGCGCATCCTCGGCGAGCTCGCCGCCTGATGCGCGCGGTCTGCGTCTATTGCGGCTCGAACGCCGGCGTCCGCGAGGACTACGGCGTGCTCGCCCGCGCGCTGGGCACCGAGATCGCCCGCCGCGGCATGGCGCTTGTCTATGGCGGCGCGCGCGTCGGGCTGATGGGGCAGGTGGCGGATGCGGCACTCGCCGCCGGTGGCCGCGTCGTCGGCATCATCCCGCAGTCGCTGGTCGACAAGGAGATCGCGCACGCCGGCCTGACGGAGAGCCACATCGTCGGCTCGATGCACGAGCGCAAGCGGATGATGGCGGACCTGTCGGACGGCTTCGTGGCGCTGCCTGGCGGCATCGGCACGCTGGAAGAGATCTTCGAGATGTGGACGTGGGCGCAGCTTGGCTACCACGCCAAGCCCTGCGCCCTCCTCGACACCGCCGGCTACTGGACGGGCCTCGCCGCCTTCCTCGACCACCAGGTCGAGGAAGGTTTCGTGCGCGCCCCGCACCGCGAGATGCTGATGGTCGACGACGACCCGGCGCGGCTGCTCGACCGCATGGAGGCGTACGAGCCGCCGGTGGTGACGAAGTGGATCAAGGCCGGGGAGCGGTGAGGGGGGCTGGGCCGCCCTGCCGCGGAGTCCCGGCTGGGTTCGGCCTCAGCACGGTCGCGGTTTCGGCCCGTCGCATGTTCAGAAGCCCCGGCTGCGGCGGGATATGTGCCAGCGGCGAAGCGAATGTTGCCGAGTAACCCCAATCGCGGTCCACAGTAAATTTTTGCGGAGGCGATGAATGTGACAAGGGAAAGCGCTTGTCCGCTGCGCGCCTCGCAAGTATCTGTTGTCATCGTATTTTAAGCTCAGGGGGGGGGGAGGCGATGAAGCGACTTGCGACAAGATTTGGCGTCTTGGGTGCCGTTGCGATTTTTGGCGCTATGGGTACAGCTCTGGCGGAGCCGAAATTTTCAGCGGATGTGCCAGCAAAGATCACCACGCCCGACAGCGTCGACACGCGCATCGGTACGCTCAGATTCAAGGATGGCGCGCCGGACGACGTGACGGCGGCGCTCGTCTACGACAACCTCGACCACATGCGGGGGGTGCAGGCCTTCCTGCGCGGGATGTCGGCGACCTCGGTGCGCGCCATGTGCAACGGGATCGACAGCATCGGCGTGAAGGCCAACCGCGGCTTCGGCATCACCGAAGACCTCATGGACGCGCGGACGTTGTTCCTGACGCCGAACACCACCACCGTCTATGTGGTGGGCTGTCTGGACCTGATGGACGGGCCGATGGTGATGGAGGTGCCGACCGGTGTCCTCGGACCGGTCGACGACGCGGATTTCCGCTGGGTCACCGACATCGGCCTGACCGGCCCGGATGCCGGCAAGGGCGGCAAGTACCTGTTCGTCCCGCCCGGCTCCAAGGAGGTCCTGCCAACGGACGGGTACTTCGAGGCCAGGCCCGCCACCAACACGCTGCTGGTGTTCTTCCGCGCCTTCGTGAAGGACGGCGACATCGCCGCCGCCTTGCAGCATGTCAAGGCGGGCGCGAAGCTCTATCCGCTGCATGCGATCACCGAAACCGGTGAACCACCCGCGGCCGAGTGGGTAAACACTTCGGGCCTACGGTTCAACACCATCAGCGCCAATGATTTCAGCTTCTACGAGGAGCTGAACGAGGTGGTGCAGAAGGAGCCCGTGGATTTCGTCGATCCGGACATCGTCGGCCTCTACGCATCGATCGGCATCAGGAAGGGACAGCCGTTCGCGCCGGACGAGCGGATGAAGAAGATCCTGACGGATGCGGTGGCGGTCGGCAACGCCACCGCCCGCACGATCCTCTTCGACAGCCGCGACCCGGCGACGAAGTACTATCCCGACCGGCAATGGTTCACGCCGTTCGTCGGTGGCAGCTATCTGTTCCTCGACGGGGCCGAGCGTCTGCTCGATGCGCGCACGATGTTCTTCTACTACGCCACCGGCATCACCCCGGCGATGTCCTATGCGAAGGTCGGGTCCGGCTCCGCCTACGCGGGGGCCGTGAAGGATTCCGCGGGCAACTATCTCGACGGTGGCAAGACCTACCGCATCACGCTGCCCGGGCCGGTGCCGGCCAAGGCCTTCTGGTCGTTCGTCGTCTACGACAACGAGACCCGGTCCCTGCTGGAGACCGACCAGAAGCTCGCCGGCATGGACAGCACCGACAAGCAGCTTAAGACGAATGCGGATGGGTCGGTGACGGTCTGGTTCGGCCCGAAGGCGCCCGAAGGGCAGGAAGCGAACTGGGTGCAGACCATGCCCGGCAAGGGCTGGAACACGCTCCTGCGGCTCTACGGCCCGCTGGAGCCCTGGTTCGACAAGAGCTGGAAGCCGGGGGACTTCGAACGCGTCGACTGACGGGCGAGGCCCCGTATGGGCGGTGTCGCGACAGGCTGGGCGTCGCCCGCCTGCATCCGCCTCACCCGAGCCCCAGCAGCCCCTCAAGGTTCGGCAGCACCGCCGCCGGCGGAAGGTCGGTGTACTCGTCCGGCTGGCCGGTGCGGTTGAGCCACACCGTCCTGAAGCCCGCCACCGTGGCGCCGGCGACGTCCCAGCGGTTCGAGGACTGGAACGAGACGGCCTCCGGAAAGACGCGGAAGCGGGTGGCGACGAGGTCGTAGACGGCCGGCGCCGTCTTGAACGTGCGCACCTCGTCGACCGAGATCACCTCGTCGAGGATGTCGTCGATCTTCGCCGAGGCCGCGGCGCCGGCGAGCATCTTCGGCGAGCCGTTCGACAGGATGGCGAGGCGCACGCCGGTCGCCTTCAGGGCGGCGAGCACCTTCGGCACCTCGGGATAGACGTCGAGCCGCCTGTAGGCGTCGAGCAGCGTCTCGCGCATGCCGCGGTCCGCGGTGGGGACGGCGGCGAGGGCGAAGTCGAGCGCCTGCTCGGTCAGCGTCCAGAAGTCGAGGTAGCGGCCCATCAGGCTGCGCACCCAAGAGTATTCGAGCTGCTTCTGGCGCCAGAGCTCGGAAACGCGGGCGGCGTCCGGCCCGACGGCGGCGGCGTGGCGGCGTACCGCGGCGTGAACGTCGAACAGCGTGCCGTAGGCGTCGAACACATAGACCGAGCAACTCATCGCGCGCCCTCCCGTCGCCGGCCCGTGAGGCCGGGACCGCCAGCCGGCGCGCGGCCGAGGCCGCACCTTCTCGCGACGGCGGCTTCCTGCAAAGTACCTTCCCGATCGCTGCCGAAGTGTTGACGCGCCGGTCGAACGGCGCGAGTGATCGCGTAGCCGATCGCCGCAGGCCGGCGACGGCTGTGCGAGCCGGGCGCGCGCCCGCGGCCGGCGGAAGGGAGTGCCGAGATGGCGGATGGTTCGACGACGCTGCGCCTGCCCGAGGGCTTCGGTTCACAGCGTCCGGAAACGGACACGTGGTCGTGGATCGACGGCGGCTGGCACGCCGGCAACGTCGCCATCATGGGCGTGCGCAGCCACGGTGCCTGGCTCGGTAGCACCGTGTTCGACGGGGCCCGCGCCTTCGAGGGCGTCATGCCGGACCTCGACCGCCACTGCGAGCGCGTCAACCGGTCGGCGGAGGCCCTCGGGCTCGCTCCGACGATGCGGCCGGAGGAGATCGCCGAACTCGCCTTGGACGGTCTCGAGCGCTTTCCGGCCGGGACGGCGCTCTACATCCGGCCGATGTACTGGGCGGAGAGCGACGGCCTCGGCGTCGTCATGCCGGACCACGAATCGACCCGCTTCTGCCTGACGATGTACGTCGCCGCCATGCCGCATCCGACCGGCAGCGCGCTCACTTTGTCGCGCTACCGCCGCCCGACGATCGAGTGCATGCCGACCAACGCCAAGGCAGGCTGTCTCTACCCGAACAACGCCCGGGCGCTGCGCGAGGCGAAGGCGAGGGGCTTCGACAACGCCATCGTCCTCGATATGCTGGGCAACGTCGCCGAGACGGCCGCCTCCAACATCTTCCTCGTCAAGGACGGCGTGGTGGCGACGCCAGTGCCGAACGGAACCTTCCTCGCCGGCATCACCCGCACGCGCGTCATCGAACTTTTGCGCGGCGCTGGCAAGCGTGTCGAGGAGCGGGCGCTCACCTATGACGACTTCCTCGCTGCCGACGAGGTGTTCACCAGCGGGAACTACTCGAAGGTCGCGCCCGTTACCCGCATCGACGCGCGGGATTTACAGCCCGGGCCGGTGGCCCAGCTCGCGCGCGGCCTCTATTGGGAGTTCGCCCACCAATGACATCCGCGGGAGATCGTCCGGATAGCCGAGGCCCGAGCCGACGCGACACGCTCGCGCTGCTGTCCGTTGCCGCCGCCACGCTCTCCCCCTATGTTGCCGCGCAAGCCGAGACTGCGGGCGCCGGAGCTGGCGCCCAGACCGATCCGAACGACAAGGAGACCCCCATGGCCTTCGAACTGCCGCCGCTTCCCTATGCCTACGACTCCCTGCAGCCGTACATGTCGGCGGAGACGCTCGAGTACCACCACGACAAGCATCATCAGGCTTACGTCACCAACGGCAACAACCTGCTGAAGGGGACGGAGTGGGAGGGCAAGAGCCTCGAAGAGATCGTCAAGGGCTCCTACGGCAAGAATGCCGGCCTCTTCAACAACGCCGGCCAGCACTACAATCACATCCACTTCTGGAAGTGGATGAAGAAGGGCGGCGGCGGCAACAAGCTGCCGGGCAAGCTGCAGGCGGCGGTCGATGCCGACCTCGGCGGCTATGACAAGTTCCGCGCCGACTTCATCGCCGCCGGCACGACGCAGTTCGGCTCCGGCTGGGCCTGGCTCGCGGTGAAGGACGGCAAGCTCGCCATCACCAAGACGCCGAACGGTGAGAACCCGCTCGTCCACGGCGGCTCGCCGATCCTCGGCGTCGACGTCTGGGAGCACTCCTATTACATCGACTACCGCAACGCCCGGCCGAAGTACCTCGAGGCCTTCGTCGACAGCCTGATCGACTGGGACTACGTGCTCGAGATGTACGAGAAGGCCGCCTGAGCGCGCCTTGCCCCAATCGGACGTGAAACCGAAAGGGCGCCTCGCGGCGCCCTTTCTGATTCAGGGTGGCGCACAGGCTTTGGCGCAGCGCCTTACGGGCGGCGCTCGCAGCTGTTCTGGACAATGCGGTCGTCGATGAGCCCGCTGCCGCGCTCGCGCCAGGCGTTGCACTCCGCCTCGGTGGCGAAGCACCCGACGAACGACACGGGCTCGACGTTGTCGGTCGGGTCCTCGTCGCTCTCGCCGGAGACGCGACCGATCCAGGGCAGGGTCGGGTTGGCGTCGCACGAGGGCGACGCCTCGCGGAAGGCATTGACGTCGCCCTCCTGGGCGAGCGCGGCCGCGGGAAGGGCGAGGGCGGCGGCGAGGATGGCGGCGGCGATCCGACGCGAAAGGGTCATGGCTCGGGCTCCCGTTGTGAGCGGTCCGGCGCCGTTGGCGGCGCCGGCAGGAGCTTAACCCGCATGGGTGGCTGATGGCAGCCCGCTCCGTCCGCCGGATCCGACGCAGATCGGTGACCGGGCGGCGGGCCGCTCAGCGCGGTCGGCAGGAGTTCTCGACGATGCGCCCGTCGATCAGGCCGACGCCGCGGCCGAGCCACTTGCGACACTCGGCCTCGGTGGCGAAGCAGCCGACGAACGACACCGGCACCTGCAGGTCGCTCATCAGGGACGTGGTCTGGCCGGACGCCCGGCCGATCCACGGCAGGTTGGGGTTGGCCTCGCACTTCGGCGTCGCGGCGCGGAAGGCGATCACCTGGTTGTAGTCGGCCGCGGCCGGTGCGGCCGACAGGACGGTGGCGGCCGCAAAGGCGGCGAAAGCGGCGGCGCGGGGCGACCGGGATGGACGGGCGGACATGGGCGCACTCCTCGAGACGTCGGCCGCCCGTACCGGGACGGGGGCGCCGGCGTCCGTACCACGATGGCCCCGGCACAGCGCCGGCGCCGATGCAGCCGAAATAGGGTGCCGCGGCGGCGGCACAACCAGCGTCCGCCTCACGCCTTCGTCACCGGGTGCCCTCGCCACCGGACCGTGCGGTTCAGGCGGGGCGGCACTCGTTGTAGATGATGCGGCCACTGACGGCGATGAGGGCGAAGCGACGCCAGGCGTTGCACTGCTCCTGCGTCGGGAAGCAGCCGACCAGCGACACCACCTTGGTCCCGGGCATCAGCAGCATCTGGCCCGACACGCGGCCGACCCACGGACCGGGATTGGCGGCGGTGCAGGCCGGCGTCTCGGCCTGGATGCGGGCGAGCGTGAACGGGCTCGCATCGAGGATCGGCGCGCAGGATGCCGTCAGAACCGCACCGAGGGCGGCGGCCCCGGCGATCGCCGCGAACCGGCGAAGTCTCGACACGTCCTGCACCATCGCCCCGACCCTCTCGCGAATCACGCCTGCCACACGTCACCCCGTCGGCGCCCAAACTAGGGGCAAATGCAGGCGCTTGAAAGCCGGAGGCGACGCATCCGGTCGACCCGCGTCCCGAAACGGGGCCTGCCCCCGTCGACCCGCGTCCCAAGACGGGGGCCCGCCTGCAATGCGAAAGGGGCGGCTCCGGAAAGCCGCCCCTCGCTCTTGAACCATCGCCGAACCACGACCTGGGGTACGGGCAGGGGCGTCGATCAGTCCCCGACGCCGCGCCCCCGGCGCGTCACTTGCCGCGGCGGCGCTGCTGGCCGAGGCCCATCTTCTTGGCGAGCTCGGAACGGGCAGCCGCGTAGTTGGGGGCGACCATCGGATAGTCGGCCGGCAGGCCCCACTTCTCGCGATAGTCTTCCGGCGTCAGGTCGTAGTGGGTGCGCAGGTGCCGCTTCAGCGACTTGAACTTCTTGCCGTCCTCGAGGCAGACGATGTAGTCGGGGTTGACCGACTTCTTCACCGGGACGGCGGGCTTCAGGGGCTCCGGAGCCGCCTCGACTTCGCCCGTGCTCGTCTTCTGCAGCGCGGCGTAGACGTCCGCGATGAGGGACGGCAGGTCGGCGGCGGGCACCGTGTTGTTGCTCACATAGGCCGAGACGATGTCGGCTGCGAGATCGATGAGGTCGGCATTGTCGTTCAGTTCGGTCATCGCAGGTTCGCTACGTTCGTTGTTTCTGATTGGATCGGATGGAATCACATCGCAGTCGTAGGTGCACCGTCCATACGGAGAGGAAGCATCGTTCGGCTGCGATTGGACCGATAAGTCGCCACCGAGGCTCGGCAGTCGTGGCAGACGTATAAATGTATTCGGCGAGAATACAAGTCTTCTCGCAGGGTCGCGCCGCTCGGGTGTTGCCAACTGTCGCGGCCGTGCAATTCGCGACCGGTAGCAGCGGCACTTCGCGGCTGACCTTTAGCGCGGCTTCGTCAATGCGCTGTCCCGCCGGCCGGCTGGTCTCCGGCGGCCGGCCGTTCGCCCGCTGCCGGCGCGCTCGTCCCGCCCGGGCGGGAGGCGCCATCGGTGGCGAGCGCATCGACGTGGGTGGCGGCGCACGGGCGGTAGCCGACACAATAGGCCGCACGGGCGAGGAGATGGGCCGAGATCGGCGCCGTCAGCATGAAGAACACCACACCGGCGATCGCCCGCGTCACCACGTCGAGCTCCAGCGAATGCACCGCGACCGCGATGAGCGCGAGACCGGAGCCGAGCGTGCCGGCTTTGCTCGCCGCGTGCATCCGCATGTAGACGTCCTGGAGCCGCAGGATCCCGATCGCCGCCACGAGCGTGAACAGCGCGCCACCGATCAGCAGCAGCCCGACGAGGACGTTGAGGATGTCGGTCACGGTGCGCCTCCCTCGATTCGGTGGTCGTGTCCGTCGGGTCGGCCGCTGGCGCCTTCGCCGCCTTCCTCGCCGGCGCGGCCACGGACGAGCACAAAGCGGGCAAAGGCGACGGTCGACAGGAAGCCGACGAGCCCGAGGGCGATGGCGATGTCGACATAGAGCGTGTAGCCGGCCTTGACGCCCATCGTGGCGATGAAGCCGATCACCGCGGCGATCAGCATGTCGAGGGCGAGGATGCGATCGGGCAGCGTCGGGCCGCGGATGATGCGCACGACGACCAGCACGAGGGCGGCCGAGATCACCAGCAACGATGCGTTGATCGACCACGCGAGGAAGCTCTCGCTCCAGCTCATCGAAACACCTCCCGGATGCGCCGCTCGAAGCCGTCGCGGATGTCGGCGATCGCCGCATCGACGTCTGGCACGTCGATGCAGTGGACGTAGAGGGTCTTGCGGTCCTCGGAGACGTCGATCGACAGCGTGCCGGGGGTCAGCGTGATCAGGTTGGCGAGGAGCGTGATCTCGATGTCGCGCTCGACCGTCAGCGGGAAGGCAATGATGCCGGGCTTCAGGTCGAGGCGCGGCGTCAGCACGGTGACCGCGACCTTCACGGCCGACTTCACGAGTTCCTTGAGGAACAGCCAGACCAGGCCGACAATGCGGTAGCCACGGCCGAAGTAGCCGTCGGTGCCGAGCTGCTCGCGGATCAGCGCCAGGCAGAACGCGCCGAGCACGAAGCCGAAGGTGAGGTTGAGGGCGTCGAAGGACCCCGTCATCGCCCCCCAGGCGAAGGCGAGCAGGATGTTGGCGAGGAACAGCGTCATGGCCGCGCCCCCGGGAAGACGGACGAGACATAGGCGGCTGGATCGATCAGGCCCTTTGCACCGTCCGTCGCGACGGCGACCAGCGGCTGCGGCAGGACACCGAGGACGGCGATGATGGCGGCGAGGCCGACGCCGACCGCCGGACCGATGCGGCCGGCGGAGCCCGCCGCCGGGCGGCCCGCCGGGGCGTCGCGCCAGATCGCGAACAGGAAGACGCGGCCGAGCGCCAGCGTCACCAGGAAGCCCGAGACCAGGATGGCGGCGGCGATCCAGCCGGCGTCGGCGGTGATGGCCGCCCGCACGAGCATCGCCTTCGGCCAGAAGCCGGAGAACGGCGGCAGGCCAGAGGCGGAGAGCACCATCACGAGGAAGAGGGCTGCGACCAGCGGGCTCGCGCGCCAGATGCCGCCGGCCTCATGCAGCGACGAGGTGCCGGCGATGCGCTCGACGAGGCCGAGCGTCAGGTAGATCGCCGTCATCGCCAGCATCGAATGGACGGCATAGGCGATGGCGCCGGCGTAGCCCGCCTCGCTGCCGAGCGCGAGGCCGGCGAGCATGTTGCCGATGCCGGCGATGACCACCCAGCCGAGCGTGCGGCGGATCTCGCTCTCGGCCAGCGCCGCGAGCGCCGGCACGAGCAGCGTCAGGGCCGCCACCCAGCCGATGACGTCGGCGAGGAGCAACCGCTCGCTGGGCATCAGCATGGCGAACACGCGGATCAGCGCATAGACGCCGACCTTGGTCAGAAGCCCGGCGAAGATCGCGCCGACGACGATCTTCGGCGTGTGATAGGAGGCCGGCAGCCAGAAGCCGAGCGGGAAGGCCGCCGCCTTCATGGCGAAGGCGAGCAGGTAGATGACGGCGATCGTCGTGATCGGGCCACCATCCGGCAGCGCCGCGACCCGTTCGGTGATGTCGGCCATGTTGAGGGTGCCGACGAGGCCGTAGAGCAGGCCCGTGGTGACGAGGAACAGCGTCGTCGCGATCAGGTTGAGGATGCCGTACTTCACCGCGCCGTCGAGTTGGCGCGGGTCGCCGCCGAGCACGATCAGCCCGAAGGACGAGATCAGCAGCACCTCGAACCAGACGTAGAGGTTGAAGATGTCGCCTGTGCAGAAGGCGCCGGAAACGCCGGCGACGAGCAGCAGCAGCAGCGGATAGAAGCCGAACCGGCGGTCCCCGACCGTCAGGTCGGTGGCCGAATAGATCGCCACCGCCAGCCCGGCGACGCCGGCCGTCAGCGCCAGCACGGCCCCGAGGGCGTCGACCGTGAAGGCGATGCCGAAGGGCGGCAGCCACCGCCCCATCATCATCGTCAGCGGCCCTTCGGCGAGCACGCGCGCGAGCAGCGCCGCCTCGCAGGCGACGAGCACTACCAGCACGAGGATCGCAATCACCGGCTGCAGCCGCGGCAGGTTCCGGAGGAACAGCGCCAGTGCCCCGCCGATCAGCGGCAGCGCCACCGGCGCGACGATGAGGACGTCGGCGAGGCGCGCCGGCACCGTGACCATGGCGCGGGTGAGATCGACGGTCGTGGCGTCGACGGCCATCAGTAGCCCCCCGGCGGTGGTGGCTCGCGAGCGGGCTCGGCGAGGCGCATCTCGTCGACCTCGTCGGTGCCGAGTTCCTGGTAGGCGCGGTAGGCGAGCACCAGCAGGAAGGTGAAGAAAGAGAACGAGATGACGATCGCGGTGAGGATCAGCGCCTGCGGCAGCGGATTGGCTGTCACGACGAGCGGCACCATCGCCTCCTCCGGCACCACCGGCGGCACCTCGCGGACGAGCCGCCCGGCAGTGAAGATCAGGAGGTTGACGGCGTTGCCGAGGATGGCGATGCCGAGCAGGATGCGGATGATCTGCCGCGACAGCATGAGGTAGATCGCGGCGGTGAAGAACAGCCCGATCAGGACGGCGAAGACGTCCTCCATCAGCGGTCCTCCCCCTGGTCGACGTCGCGCTCCTCGAGCCCGAGTAGGATCGAGGTGATGGCGCCGAGGACCACGAGGTAGACGCCGATGTCGAAGACCAGCACGGTGGACAGCGGCAACTCGGTGCCGAGAACGGTCGGGTAGGTCCACAGCGCCGTCATGAAGGGCAGGCCGGCCGCCAGCGCCGGCAGCCCCGAGAGCCCCGACAGCAGCAGCCCGAGCGCCGAGATCGCCATCGGGTGCAGCACCATCGCCCGCCGCACCGGCGCGACGCCGCAGGCGATGCCGTAGATGGCCAGCGCCGAGGCGGCGATCAGGCCGCCGATGAAGCCGCCGCCCGGCTCGTTGTGTCCGCGCAGGAGCACGAACACCGAGAACACCAACATCAGCGCGGTGAGGAAGGGCGCGACGGTGCGGAAGATCACGGTGTTCACAGGCGGCCCTCCGCCTTTGGGGCGACGGCTGCCGCTGCGGGCATGGCCGGCGCGGGCCGGCGCGCCCGCAGGCCGATCAGAGCCAGCACGGCGAGGCCGGTCACCATCACCACGGCGATCTCGCCCAGCGTGTCCAGGCCGCGGAAGTCGACGATGATGACGTTGACGATGTTGCGCCCATGGGCGATGGCACGGCTGTTCTCGGCGAAGAAGTCCGACAGCACACTGTCGAAGGGCTGCCCGACCACGGCGAGCAGGAGAAGCGTGAAGCCGATGCCGGTGGCGGCGGCGATGACGAGATCGCGCGCGGCCACCAGCGGCGGCCGGTGATCGCTCGGCCTGAAATCAAGCCGCACCATGACGAGCGCCAGGATCACCACCGACAGCGTTTCCACCATGAACTGCGTGAACGACAGGTCCGGCGCGCCGAACAGCAGGAAGATCACCGCGACGGCGAAGCCCTGGATGCCGAGGGCAACGATCGCGACGAGCCGGCTCGCCGCCGTCGTCACGACGATCAGGCCGAGCACGGCGATGCCGAGGATCGCCCATTCGTAGAGGGTGACGTCCGGCCAGACCGGCGCGCGTACCGCGACGCCGAGCAGCAGCGGCGGGGCGATCAGGGCGGCGACGATGAACAGGATCGTCGTTGTGATGTAGACCTCGAGACCGCCGGGCTGGACGAGCCGCCGCACCACCGCTGCGAGCCGGGCGAGGCCGGCGACCGCCTGGTCGAAGCCGCGGTCGGGACCCCAGCCGACGGCGGTCGTGACCGTTGCGACGGCTGCGCGCAGGCGGGCGAGCCCCAGGTAGGCGACGATGCCGAGCGCGATCGTCACGAGTGACAGGATCACCGCGGCGCCGATGTAGCTCGGGATCAGGTGCAGATCCGTCTCGAACGGCCGGCCGAGGATGCTCGTCACGATCGGGCCGGCCACCATCGCGCCCGTCCAGGGACTGGCGATCGCCAGCGCCGGGGCGGCGAGCGCCAGCACCAGCGGCCCGAGCCACAGCGACGGCGGCGCCTCGTGGGCGTGTTTCGGCGTGTGCACCTCGGGGCCTACGAAGGGCTTCAGCGCGACGGCGAAGGCGATAGCGAACAATAGGACGTTGCCGACGAGGGCGACGGCGACCATGATCGTCGCGCCGTCGAGGTGGGCGAGGCCGTCGTAGAAGACTTCCTTCGCCAGGAACCCGATGAACGGCGGCAGGCCGCCCATCGACAGCGCCGCCAGCATCGCCGCCACGAAGGTGATCGGCATCGCCTTGCGCAGGCCACCGAGCTTCGTCACGTCGCGCGTGCCGGCCTCGTGGTCGATGCCGCCGGCGACCATGAACAGCGCGCCCTTGAACAGCGAATGGGCGACGAGATAGAGCGCCGCACCCTCGATGACGCGCGCGTCGCTGGTGCCGATCAGCATGACGAGCAGGCCGAGGGAGGCGACCGTCGTCTGAGCCAGCATCAGCTTGAGGTCGGTCTGGCGCACGGCGAGCAGGGCGCCGGTGAGCAGCGTCAGGCCGCCGAACAGCGGCAGCACGGTCGTCCACAGCGCCGTGTCGCCCAGCGCCGGCTGCATCCGCATGAGGAGGTAGACGCCGGCCTTCACCATCGTCGCCGAATGGAGATAGGCGGAGACCGGCGTCGGCGCCTCCATGGCGTTCGGCAGCCAGAAGTGGAACGGCACCTGCGCCGACTTTGTGAATGCGCCGGCGAGCACCAGCACGAAGATCGCGACGTAGAACGGGCTCTCCTTCAGCCCGCCGCCGAGCGCCAGCAGCCCCGACATCGACGTGACGCCGCCGACCCAGCCGGCGAGCAGCAGGCCGGCGAGCAGTGCCAGTCCCCCGCCGCCCGTCACCACCAGCGCCTGCAGGGCGGCGCGGCGGGCGGCGGCGCGCGCGTGATCGAAGCCAATCAGCAGGAACGACGTGATCGACGTCAGTTCCCAGAACACGAACAGCGACAGGAGGTCGTCGGCGAGCACGAGGCCGAGCATCGCGCCCATGAACATCATCATGAACGAGAAAAAGCGGCCCTGCTGCGGATGCCCTTTCAGGTAGCCGCCGGCGTAGACGATGATGAAGGTGCCGATGCCGGTGATCAGCAGCGCGAAGATCAGCGACAGCCCGTCGATCAGCATCTGGTAGCGGACGCCGAGGGCGGGAACCCAGTCGACGCCGAAGACGAAGCGCTGGCCCTCGGAGACCGGGCCGAGGTAGCCGAGGAAGTGGACGAACATCGCCGCTGGCACGGCCGCGAGCAACCAGCCGGCGTTGTGGCGCAGCACCGCCGTCAGGAGCGGTGCGACAAGGGCTGCGACGAACGGCAGGAGGGCGACCGCGAGCGTCGGGGCGTTCGCGGCGAGCTGCATATCCGATCGGCTCCGTCGCAGTGGGCGGGTTGGTCGGGCAGTTCCCGCCGCCGACACGTCCGCGTCATAGCGTCGTCGTCCGGACCCCGCAAGCGTGCAACCCGTCGCGCCCCCGGTCATCGCCAGGACTGCGGCGGTTGCCGCAAGTCGATCGGAAGCCTATCTCTGACGGCGAAGGCTTTGTCCCCGTCAGCAGTGGAGAACGTGTGATGACCACGTCCGCATCGTCCGCGCCCAAGGTCGTGAAGTCCGACGACGAGTGGCGCTCGCAGCTGACGCCGGAGCAGTTCTACGTGACGCGCCAGCACGGCACTGAGCGGGCCTTCACCGGCCCGCACCTCGACGAGAAGCGCGACGGCACCTACGCCTGCATTGCCTGCGGTACGCCGCTGTTCTCCTCGGAGACGAAGTATGATTCCGGCTCCGGCTGGCCGAGCTTCTTCTCGCCGATCTCGAAGGATTCGGTGCGCGAGATCGAGGACGTCTCGCACGGCATGCGCCGCATCGAGATCCGCTGCGCCAGCTGCGACGCCCACCTCGGCCACGTCTTCCCCGACGGGCCGGGACCGACGGGGCTGCGCTACTGCATGAACGGCACCGCGCTCGATTTCGCCCCCGAGAAGGGCTGATCCCGCCTCCATGCTCGTCCGTCACACCCCGGTCCGTCCGCCCTTCGCCGCCGCCCCCGCCGACCCGCGCCCACCGTCCGCCGAGCCGCGGCCGGTGGAGCGGACCGTCCACGGCGACACCCGCCGCGATCCCTACGCCTGGCTGCGCGCCGAGGACTGGCGCGCCGTCATGCGCGATCCGGCTGCGCTCGCCGGCGATATCCGCGCCTATCTCGAGGCCGAGAACGCCTATGCCAAGGCGATCCTCGCCGATCGTGCGGAACTGCGCACGCGGCTGGTCGCCGAGCTGCGCGGCCGCATCAAGGAGGACGACAGCTCGGTGCCGGCGCCGGACGGGCCGTTCGCCTACGCCATGAAGCACCGCGAGGGCGGCGAGCATCCGCTGCTCGTGCGCACCGCCCGCGACGGCGGATCCGAGGAGACCTTGCTCGACGGCGACGCCCTCGCCGAGGGGAAGACCTATTTCCGCCTCGCCGCCTCCGCGCATGCGCCGAACCACGCGCTCGTCGCCTATGCCGTCGACGAGACCGGCGGCGAGGCCTTCACGCTGCGCATCCGGGACGTCACAACCGGTGCCGACCTCGACGACGTCGTGCCCGATACGTCCGGCCGCGTCGTCTGGTCGGCCGATTCGCAATTCGTCTTCTACGTCCGCCTCGACGAGGAGCACCGGCCGGCGCGCGTCTATCGCCACCGCATCGGCACGCCTGCGGCGGACGACGCGCTCGTCTATGCCGAGACCGACCCGGGCTTCTTCGTCTCGGTGTCGCGCACGCAGTCCGGGCGCTTCATCCTCGTCGACGTGCACGACCACGAGACATCGGAGGCCCATCTCATCCCCGCCGACGCGCCGGAGACGGCGCCGCGGCTGGTGGCGCCGCGCAAGACCGCCGAGCAGTACTCCGTCGACCACGGCGGCGGCGACGCCGACGACCGGCTGTTCATCCTGACCAACGCCGACGGCGCCGAGGACTTCAAGGTTGCCACCGCGCCCGTCGAGGCGCCGGACCGGGCAGGGTGGGTCGACCTCGTGCCGCACGAGGCCGGACGGCTGATGCTGTCGATCACCGCGCTCGCCGGCCACCTCGTCCGCCTGGAGCGGCGCGATGGGCTGCCGCACATCGTCGTCCGCCGCCTCGCCGACGGCGCCGAGCACGAGATCCGTTTCGACGAGGAGGCCTATTCGCTCGCCGTCATCGATGGTTACGAGGCAGAGACGACGACGCTGCGCTTCAGCTACTCGTCGATGACGACGCCGGCTCGCGTCTACGACTACGACATGGAGAGCCGCGAGCGCGTCCTGCGCAAGGAGCAGGAGGTGCCGTCGGGCCACGACCCGTCGCTCTACGTGACGCGCCGCCTGCACGCCGTCGCGCCCGATGGCGAGGAGGTGCCGGTGTCGCTCCTGCACCGCCGCGACACACCCCTCGACGGCTCGGCGCCGATGCTCCTCTACGGCTACGGCTCCTACGGAATCTCGGTGCCGGCGGCCTTCCTCACAAACGCGCTGTCGCTCGTCGACCGCGGCTTCGTCTACGCCATCGCCCACGTGCGCGGCGGCAAGGACAAGGGCTTCCGCTGGTACCGGGAGGGCCGGCGGGAGGGCAAGGAGAACACCTTCACCGACTTCGTCGCCGTCGCCGAGCACCTGGTCGAGGCCGGCTACACCACGCCCGGCCGCATCGTCGCCCAGGGCGGCTCGGCCGGCGGCATGCTGATGGGGGCGGTGGCGACGATGCGACCGGACCTCTTCGCCGGGGTCGTCGCCGAGGTGCCGTTCGTCGATGTGCTCAACACCATGCTCGACCCGACGCTGCCGCTGACGCCGCCGGAGTGGCCGGAGTGGGGCAACCCGATCGAGGACGTCGAGGCCTACCGGCGCATCAAGCGGTACGCACCCTATGAGAGGGTCGGCGCACAGTCCTACCCGCCGCTGCTGGTGCTAGCCGGCCTCACCGACCCGCGCGTCACCTACTGGGAGCCGGCGAAGTGGGTCGCGCGCATCCGTGCCGAGCGGACCGACGACGCGGTGCTGCTGCTCCGGACCAACATGGAGGCCGGCCACGGCGGCGCCGCCGGGCGCTTCGGCCGCCTCGAGGAGATCGCACTCATCCAGTCCTTCGCCCTCGGCGTAACCGGAGTGGCCTGAGCGCAAACCTGCCCATCCCACGGCGGGCGCATCGCCGGCCGGCTTCGACGACACCCGCCGAGGAGGACCCTGATGCGCCAGCCCCGTCTCGCCGCCGCGATCGCCGCTCTCGCCGCCCTGTTCTTCGCGACGCCGGCAACTGCCGAGGAGGTCGACGTCGAACTCGTCCTCGCCGCCGACGGCTCGGGCTCGATCGACGACGACGAACTCGCCTTCCAGCGCCGCGGCTATGCCGAGGCGGTGCTGAGCACCGAGGTGCTGAACGCCATCCGCGACGGCATCCACGGCTCGATCGCCATCGCCTACATCGAATGGGGCGGCCCGGCCTCGCAGCACACCATCGTCGACTGGATGGTGATCCGCGACGAGGCCTCGGCCTCCGCCTTCGCCGAGGCGCTGGTGACGCGGCCGCGGGCGGCGTGGGGCTACAACTCGATCTCGGCGGCGATCGACTATTCCGTCCACAAGATGGAGACCAACGCCCACGAGGGCATCCGCCGCGTCATCGACGTCTCTGGCGACGGGCCGAACATCGGCGGCCGCTCCATCCACGCCGCCCGTGACGAGGCGGTGGCGAAGGGCATCGTCATCAACGGCCTCGTCATCCAGCGCCCCGGCGGACAGCCGCGCATCGTCGGTGGCCGGCCGCTGTCGCTCGTCTATGAACAAGATGTCATCGGCGGGCCGGCATCCTTCGTTATGGTCGCCGACGAGAATGTATCTTTCGCCGACGCCGTCCGGCGGAAGATGGTGCTGGAGATCGCAGGCCGGGTCCCGGACCGCGGTGGCGCGGTCCTCGCGGCCGATGGATTGGGCGGGGGTTACGCGCGGGTGCGGTGAGCTTGCCGCGCGGACAGGGAGATTCAAGCGATGGTGTCGACCTGTCCGTCACTCCGACGCGCTGCGGCAGTGGTCCTGGCGCTTGCGTTGGCTTTCGGCGCGGCGCCGGTGGGGGCCACCGGTTCCGGCCCGCTGAAGCCGCGCCCGACGCCCCTTGAGTGCAAGGCCGCCGCCGCCGAGTTCGGCGCCGCCAATCTCTGGTGGGGCCATTTCGCCGGCCGCCGCGAGACCTTGTTCGAGATGTTCAACACGACGTCGAAGTGGGCGTGCTTCCGCACCGAGACGGACTGCCGCAACTGGCTCTACTGGATGAACTCCGAATGGCAGGATTGGCAGTGGGTCAGCCGCTGCGACAAGGGCTACACGCCGTAGCTCCGGTCTTCCGCCCGCCCCCGAAGCGGTAGCGGGAATGGCGGCGGGACCGGGAGACCTGGCCCGTCTCGCCTCAGCGCTCCGCGCCGATGACGCGCTGGTAGTCGATGGCGAACAGCTTCGGGTCTGCCTTCACACCGGTCTGGACATTGTAGATCGACACCGTCGTGTCGAGGCCCTGGGCGTCGGTGACGATCCACTGACGCAGCTCGCTCGTCACACTGTCGAAGAACAGCGTCAGCTTGCCGTCGCCGAACACCGTCGATTCCTGGATGACGACGACCGTCATGTCGCCCTCGGTGCGCACGTCGGTGACGTTGGCGTCCTTCAGGAGGTCGATCCGGTCGGCGAGCAGGAAGCGGAGCGGCGTCTTCGACAGCGGCCAGACGTCCTGAGTGGCGCGCTTGCGGTCGCGCACCACCACCGACTTGCCGTCGGCGACGATGTCGATGCGCGCCGGCGGTGAATAGTCGAAGCGGACCTTGCCCGGCCGGGCTATCACGAACGAGCCCTCCGCGCGGCCGCCGGTCGGGCCGAACTGCACGAACTCGCCGGCCATCGTGCGTATGCCGTTGAAGTAGTCGTTGATGCGCGCAAGCGCCTCGCCGCTCGTCTCGGTGGCCGCCGCGGCCGGCGCCTGGGCGAACGCGGGGGCGGGGGCGAAAAGGGCTATGGCGATCGCCGCGAACGCGGCGCGGCGGAACGGGTGAGCCATCGGTCGTCTCCTTCTTGCAGGGCGCGCCGGCTCCGCGGCACGCGTCGGGCGCATCGATTCACTGGCCTCTGCGATAGCGGGCGCCTGTGGCCGGGTGAAGGCGCGGGCGGGACCGCGGCGCGGCGGGCGGGCGGCGGGTCGCGGGTTTCGCGGGGCCGGCCCGGCCCGGCGCGGGATTGCGCTTCAGGCCGCCTCGCTGTCGCCGCCGACGAGGATCTCGCGCTTGCCGGCGTGGTTTGCCGGGCCGACGATGCCCTCGCGCTCCATGCGCTCGACGATCGAGGCGGCGCGGTTGTAGCCGATCTGCAGGCGGCGCTGGACGTAGGAGGTCGACGCCTTGCGGTCGCGCAGCACCACGGCGACGGCACGGTCGTAGAGGTCGGCGGATTCTTCCAGGCCGTCGAGGCCTGTGGAGCCGCCACCTGCGTCACCATCCTCCTCGTCGTCGCCGACGGTGATCTGGTCAAGATAATCGGGCGACCCTTGCGTCTTCAGATGGGCGACGATCGCCTCGACCTCCTGGTCGCTGATGAACGGCCCGTGGACGCGCTGGATGCGGCCGCCGCCGGCCATGTAGAGCATGTCGCCCTGGCCGAGCAGTTGCTCGGCGCCCATCTCGCCGAGGATGGTGCGGCTGTCGATCTTCGACGTCACCTGGAAGGAGATGCGGGTCGGGAAGTTCGCCTTGATGGTTCCGGTGATGACGTCCACTGACGGGCGCTGGGTGGCGGTGATGATATGGATGCCGGCGGCGCGCGCCATCTGGGCGAGGCGCTGCACGGCGCCCTCGATGTCCTTGCCGGCGACCATCATCAGGTCCGCCATCTCGTCGATGATGACGACGATGAACGGCATCGGCTCGGAGGCGATCTCCTCCTCCTCGAAGATCGGCTCGCCAGTGGTGCGGTCGAAGCCGGTCTGGACGATGCGCGACAGCACCTCGCCCTTCTCCGCTGCCTCGGCGACCCGGGCGTTGAAGCCGTCGATGTTGCGCACGCCGAGCTTCGACATCTTGCGGTAGCGCTCCTCCATCTCGCGCACCGTCCACTTCAGCGCCACGACCGCCTTCTTCGGGTCGGTGACGACGGGGGCGAGCAGGTGCGGGATGCCGTCATAAACGGAGAGCTCGAGCATCTTCGGGTCGACCATGATCAGCCGGCACTGGTCCGGCGTCATGCGGTAGAGCAGCGAGACGAGGAAGGTGTTGATCGCCACCGACTTGCCCGAGCCGGTGGTGCCGGCGACGAGGAGATGCGGCATGCGGGCGAGGTCGGCGATCACCGGCTCGCCGCCGATCGTCTTGCCGAGGCAGAGGGCGAGCTTCTGCTTGGTCTTCTCGAACTCGGCCGAGGCGACGAGCTCGCGCAGGAACACCGTCTCGCGCTTCAGATTCGGCAGTTCGATGCCGATGGCGTTCTTGCCGGGGATGACGGCGACACGCGCCGACACCGCGCTCATCGAGCGGGCGATGTCGTCGGCGAGACCGATGACGCGCGACGACTTGATGCCGGGCGCCGGCTCGAGCTCGTAGAGGGTGACCACCGGGCCGGGGCGGACGTTGACGATCTGGCCGCGGACGCCGAAGTCCTCGAGCACGCCCTCCAGCATGCGGGCGTTGTTCTCCAGCGCGGCCGTGTCGATCTGCGGGTTCTTCGCCGCCGGCTTCGGCTCGGCGAGCAGGCGCACCGGCGGCAGCTCGAACGGGCCGTCCTTGAGGAGCGAGGGCTGCGCCTCCTGGGCGATGCGACGACCTGGCTTCGGCGGCGCCGCCGGGGGGGTGACGCGGCTGCCGGCGGTCGGCGTCGGGGCCTGGGCGGCGGCGGCGGGCGCGGTGCGCCGGACGATCGCCGGCTGCGGCGCCGGCTCGAAGTCGCCCGGGTCCATCTCGTCGATCAGGGCGTCGTCGAAGGGGGCCTCGTCGTCCTCGTCCTCCGGCGGCTCGTCCGATGCCCCGTAGGCGGGCTCGATGCGCAGGGGCGGTCGCTCGCCGCTGCCGCCGAAGCGCGGCTCGGTGCGGGCGCGCTCAATCGCCGGCTCGCGCCGACGGGCGGCGGTGGCGGCCACCTCGATGCCCATGTCGTCGAAGCCGTCGTCCTCGTCGTCGCGCCGCTTGCGGGCGAACAGCCGCGACAGCCAGGCGGAAATGGTGAGGCGCCAGTGGGCGGCCGCGCCGTGCAGGATCGCCAGCAGGCCGGGCTTGTCGTCCTCGTCGTCCTCCTCCTCGGCGACCGGCACGCGCGGATCGGCGCTGCGGCGGAGCGTCCGGCGCACGGCCAGCGGGTCGGGCACCGCTTCCGGCGCCGGTTCGGCCGGGGCGGGCCAGCCGGACGCGAAGACGAGCAGCGCCAGGCCGAGGATGCCGAGGATCACCTCCGCGACGATCGAGCCGGCGCCGAACAGCGAGCCGGCGACGGCGTGCGGGAAGAGGGCGACGCGGTCGCCGGCGACACCGCCGAGACCGGTCGGCAGCGGCCAGGTCGCCGGCGGGGCAAGCGCCGTGGCGGCGCCGCAGAGGAGGGCGGCGGCGACGAGCCAGGCGATCAGGCGGCGGCGGGTGATCCGCGCCGGCTGCGCGGCCGACAGGCGGATCGCCCACAGCGCCGGCGGCGCCAGCAGCGCCACGACGGCGACGCCGAACATCTGGATGAGGAAGTCGGCGAGCGAGGCGCCCGCATAGCCCATCAGGTTGTGGACCTCGCCGAAGGAGGCGTGGCCGAGGCTTGGGTCCTCCACCGTCCAGGTGGCGAGCGCGACGACGGTCGCCGTCAGCGCCGCGAGCAGTGTCAGGCCGAGCATCCGCCGGAGGTTACGGCGCAGGAAGCCCGCTTCCGCGGAGGCCGGGGCGGACGTCGGGGCGGTCGCGAGGGTGCGCATGGCGCCGCTCTTTCTCTCAGCCGAGCATGCGGGCGAGACGGTCGAGCGCCGTCCCGGTGGTGGCGAGGTCGTCGACGAGGGCGAGGCGGAGGTAAGCCTCGCCGGGATTGCGGCCGTCGGGGCCGGGCACGGCGAGGTAGCCGCCGGGCACGGTGCGGAGCCCCGCCTCGCGCCAGAAGCGCAGCGCCGCCGCCTCGCCGCCGCCCCAGGCGGCGACGTCGAGCCAGAGGAAGAAGCCGGCCGGCGGCACCACCTCGCCGAAGCGGGCCGCGAGCCGCTCGTGGGCGAGGCCGTACTTGGCGTCGTAGAGGCGGCGGTTCTCGGTGACGTGGCGCTCGTCGCCGTAGGCGGCGACGGCCACCGCCTGCAGCGGCGTCGGCACCTGCGGCGCCGCGGTGTTGCGGAGCCGCGTCCAGCGGGCGAGGAAGTCCGGGTCGCCGGCGGCGAAGCCGCAGCGCAGCCCCGGCAGGTTCGAGCGCTTCGACAGCGAGTTGAAGGCGACGATGCCGTCGAGGCCGAGACCATAGCGGGCCGCCTCCAGCACGCCGGGCGGCGGCGCTGTGGTCGCCCGGTAGAGCTCGGAATAGCACTCGTCGGCGAACACCATGAAGCGGTGGCGGCGGGCGATCTCTATCAGCCCCCGCCAGTCGTCGAGGGACATCACGGTGCCCTGCGGGTTCGACGGCGAGGCGAGGTAGATCGCGATGGTGCGCTCGAGCAGCGCCGGATCGAGGGTCGCGAGGTCCGGCAGCACGCCACCGGGGGAGGCCGGCGACAGCGCCACCGCCTCGGCGCCCGCCGCCTCCGCTCCGGCCGCGTAGGCCTGGTAGAGCGGGTTCGGCATCAGGATCGCCGGCCGCCCGGACTTGCCGCCGGCGCTGTCGCGGGCCTCGATCGCGGCGAAGAACAGGCCCTCGCGGCTGCCGTTCAGCGGCAGCACGCCGGTCTCCGGGTCGATCAGGCCGGCGAGTGCGTAGCGATTGTCGAGCCAGTCGGCGACAGCGCGACGGAAGGCGTCGGTGCCGCGGATCGCCGGATAGCGGCCGAAGCCGTCGAGGTTCGCCGACAGCACCGGGCCGACGAAGGGCGGGATCGGATGGCGCGGCTCGCCGACGGCGAGATCGATCGGGCTCGCCCCCGGCGTGATCCCGGAGATCAGCCGGGCGAGCCGTTGGAAGGGAGACTGGAACCGGGCCGGCGACAGGGCAGCGGACATGCGAACGCGACGGCCTCGCAGCAGAGGGAAATCCGCAGCGAGGCTAGCGCGGCTATGGTTAAGCCGCGCTTAATCCTCTCCGCCCGGCCGCGGCCCGTCCTCAGCCTTCGCCGCCGGCGACGCCAGCCGCGATGAGCCGGTCGAGGCGGCGGGCGAAGTCTGCCGGATCCTCCGGCAGTTCACCCTCGAGGATGCGCGCCTGGGCATAGAGGAGGTGGGCCGCGTCGGTCACCGCCTCGCCGGCGCCGCCGGTGGCGGCGCGCTTCGCCAGCGCCTTGACGAGGCCGTTGCGCGGATTGAGCTCGAGCACCGGCTTCACGGTGCAGGCCTGCGAGCGGCCGCGGGCGAGCAGCTTCTCGAGCTGCCGGTCCGGCCCGAACTCCGGTGCGACGAGGCAGACCGGGCTCTCGGCGAGGCGCGCCGAGGTGCGCACGTCGCTGACGCGCTCGCCGAGGCGCTCCTTCAGGAGAGCGACGAGCACGGCGACGTCGGCCGGCCGGGCCGGATCCTCGTCGGCCGCGGCCTCGCCCGTGAGCGGGATGAGTTCGAGATCGGCCGCGCCCTGGGTCACCGAACGGAACGGCTTGCCCTCGTAGCCGAGCGCCGTCTGCACCCAGAAGGCGTCGACGGGGTCGGTGAGGAGCAGCACCTCGATGCCGCGGGCACGGTAGCCTTCCAGATGCGGGCTCGCCTTGACGCCGTCGGCGCTGTCGCCGAGCAGGTAGTAGATCGCCGTCTGGTTCTCGCGGGCACCCGCCAGCACCTCGGCGAGGCTGCGCCAGCCGTCGGGCGTCGTGCTGGTGCGGAAGCGGGCGACCTTGAACAGCCCGTCGCGCCGGTCGGGCTCCTCGTAGAGCCCTTCCTTGATGACGGCGCCGAAGGCCTCCCAGATGCCGATGAAGCGCTCGGGCTCCTTGTCGGCGAGCTTCTCGAGGTCGGTCAGGATGCGGCCGGTGAGCCCGCGGCGGATCGCCTCCAGCACCGGGTTCGACTGCAGCATCTCGCGCGACAGGTTGAGCGGCAGGTCCTCGGAATCGACGACGCCGCGGACGAACCGTAGCCACGCCGGCAACAACGGCGCCTCATCGGTGATGAAGACGCGCCGCACATAGAGCTTGATGCGGCCGCGCCGGTCGGGGTCGAACAGGTCGAACGGCTTCTGCGACGGCACGAAGGCGAGCACGGCATACTCGGTGCGGCCCTCGGCGCGGAAGTGCACCGTCAGCGCCGGCTCGGCCGGGTCGCCGGAGACGTAGGTGTAGAAGTCGCGGTACTCGGCCTCGGTGACGGACGCCTTCGGCTTCGTCCACAGCGCCGAGCCGTCGACCAGCGTGCGGCGCGCGTCGGCACCTGCCTTCATCACCGCGATCGGCACGGGGATGTGGGCGCAGTGGGCGCGGACGATGCGCTCGACCTCGTCCTCGTCGGCGAAGTCGCGGGCGTCGTCGGCGAGTTCCAGCACGACGCGGGTGCCGCGCACGGGCGCGTCGTCGCCCGCGGGCGCGATGGTGAAGGAGCCGGAGCCGTCGGACGACCAGGTCCAGGCCTCGCCGGAGCCGGCGCGCCGGCTCGTCACCGTCACGGTCTTCGCCACCATGAAGGCCGAGTAGAAGCCGACGCCGAACTGGCCGATCAGTGCGCTGCTCTCCGACTTACCCGCCGCCTGGTCGGCGATCGCCTCGACGAAGGCGCGCGTGCCGGAGCGGGCGATGGTGCCGAGATTGTCGACGAGCTCGTCGCGGCTCATGCCGATGCCGTTGTCGGAAACGGTCAGCGTTCCGGCCTCGGCGTCGACCGCCACGACGATCTCGAAGGCGGCGTCGTCGCCGAGGAGGCCGGCGTCGGTAAGCGCGGCGTAGCGCAGCTTCTCGCAGGCGTCGGCGGCGTTGGAGACGAGCTCCCGCAGGAAGACGTCGCGGTTGGAATAGACCGAGTGCACCATCAGCCGCAGAAGCTGGGCGACGTCGGCGGAGAATGGACGGGTTTCTGGCGAGGCGGCCGCGGCGGCCGGTTCGGCTTCGACGGTCATGGCGAGCTTCCGGGCGTCGATTTCAGGGCGTGCCCGCGCAACGGCAAACGCCGCACAGGCTGGCCGCTATATCGGCGCGCCGGGCGGCGCGCGCAAGACGTGCCGTCTCGCCTCAGGCAAACAGGAAATGGGTTCCGTCGACGTCCGCGCGGACGCGCCCCAGCAGGAGGATCGTTCCGTCGCCGTAGTCGACGAGCAGCCCGGCGTTCGTCTCCGTGAGGACGAGATCGTCGATATCGGCGAGGCCGGCCACGGCCGTCAGGTCGACGCGATCGACGTCCTCGAAGCCCTTGATGCGGTCGGCCCCGTCGCCGGCGGCGAAGCGGAACTGGTCGTCCCCGTCGCCGCCCTTGAGCATGTCGTCGTCGCCGCCGCCGTCCAGGATGTCGTCGTCGTCGCCGCCCTCCAGCGTGTCGTCGCCACCGCGGCCGGCGAGGAAGTCGAGGTTGCCGCCACCGGCGAGGAGGTTGCCGAGCTTGTCGCCGAAGAAGCCGTCGGAGCCGGCTCCGCCGAGCACGTCCTCGAAGCCGTCGACGGAGAAGCCGGTGCCGTCGAAGCCGGTGCCCTTGCCGTCGGCGAGGTCGACGAAGGCGACGAGGTCCTCCTGGCCGTAGAGGGCGAAGGAGAGGAGATCGCGGTCCTCGCCGCCGTCGAGCGCGTCGGCGCCGAAGATGTAGCCGACGGTGTCGTCACCCGCGCCGCCGAAGACCGTCTCGTCGCCGTCGCCGGTGGAGATTTCGTCATTGCCGACGCCACCTTTCAGCTGGTCGTCGCCGGAGTCCGACACGATGATGTCGTCGCCGTCGCCGCCGACGACGGTGTCGTCGCCGAAGCCGCCGTCGAGCCGGTTGGCCTCGTCGTCGCCGACGAGGCGGTCGTCGTGGAAGGAGCCCGCGAGGTTCTCGATGTTCTTCCAGGTGATCTGCGCACCACCGACGGTCGCTGTGCCATCCGCGAGGTTGATCTGAACCCCGCTGGCGACCCCCCGGAACCCCAGCACATCCTTGCCGCCGCCGCCGTCGAAGCTGTCCGCACCACCGCCGGCGACGAGGAAGTCCGAGCCGCCGCCGCCTTCGAGCACGTCCTTGCCGGAATCCCCGCCGATCAGGACGTCGCGCCCGTCGCCGCCGATCAGGGTGTCGTCGCCGGCCCCGCCGTCGAGGGTCTCGTCGAGGTCTGTGCCGGCGAGGCGGTCGCCCGAGGCGCCACCGATCACGTGCTCGATGCCGGCGACGGTGAACGCGCCGTCGCCGATCTTGCCGGTCCCGGCGCCGAGATCGACCGAGAGGGCTTCGTTCGGGCCTCCGCCGGCGAGCCACGCGAAGGTCAGCAGGTCGAAGCGGCCCTTGCCGCCGTCGTACTGCTCGAACTCCCCGTTTCCGCCGACGAGCACGTCGTCGCCCTGATCGCCCGAAAGCCCGTCGTTGCTGGCGCCACCGTCCAGCGTGTCGTTGCCGCCGCCGCCCTGCAACTCGTCCGCCCCGGCGCCGCCGAACAGGCGCTCATTGGCGTCAGAGCCGAAGATGTCGTCGCCGCCGCCGCCGCCGTCGATGCTCGAGACATTGCTGCGGTGGACGTCGTCGGTGGCGACCAGCGTGTCGTCGCCCCTGCCCCCGACCAGCACCTCGAAGTCGGCCGCCCACTCGACCCGGCCGACGGCGAAGTCGAGGATCTGCGCGGCGAGGTCGACGCGCACCCCGTCGGCGAACTTCTCGAAGCTCAGCGTGTCGAGGTCGTCGCCACCGACCACCAGCATGTCGGCGCCCTCGGAGACGAGCACGCGGTCATCGCCGGCACCTCCGACGAGCACCTCCTGGCCCTGGCGCAGTCCGGCAGTGCCGCGCAGCACGTCGTCGCCGTCGCCGCCGAGCAGGGTGTCGTCGCCGTCGTCGCTACCGATGAGCCGGTCTGCCCCGGCGAGGCCGCGCAGGTCGTCGCTGCCGCCGCCGCCGAGGAGGAGGTTCGCGTTGTCGCTGCCGATCAGCCGGTCGGTCTTGGCGGTGCCCCGGACGTTCTGGATGCCGTCCCAGGTGACGAAGGCGCCGAACATCTCCTGTCCGCCTTGCGACAGGTCGAAGATGATGCCGATCGTCCTGAGCTCGAACGAGAGCATGTTGGTGCCCTCGTCGCCGTGGAACTCGTCGGCGCCGGTCCAGGCGAGCAGCGTGTCGTCGCCGCCTCCGCCGTGGACGCGATCGGCACCGCCGTGGCCGCCGAACACGATGTCGGCCTGGTCGCCGCCGGAGATGCTGTCGTCGCCGACGCCACCGTCGAGCGAATCGCTGCCGCGGCCACCCAGCACAGAATCCATTCCCGCTGTGCCGTCGAGCGTGTCGGCGCCATCGTTGCCCTCGAGGAAGTTCGCGGCGCTGTTGCCCTTGAGCGAATCGTCGCCCGAGCCGAGCCGAGCGTTCTCGATGACGCAGATGCCGAAGCCGCCGTTGTCGTAGGCGGCGAAGACGCTGCCGCCGGCGTTGATGGCCTTGCCGTCGGCGTCCTCGCCGACCTTTGCAAGCTGGGCCTCGGACAAGGTGATCGAAGCGCCGCCCTTGAGGCTGCCGGTGGCGCCGGTCGCATAGTTGCGCAGGTCGTAGGTATCGATGCCACCGCCATCCCAGATCGTCTCGTAGACGCGATTGGCGACGGGGGCGCCCTGTGCGACGCCGTCGATCGACTTCTCGCCGGTGGTCGGATCCCAGGAATAGATCGTGCCTGCGGATCGCGTCGACGTGTTGAGTCCATAGAGATACTGGATCGCCAGAATGTCGATCGGCATCAGGGACTGCACGTGGCTGCCGTCTGCGTTCTGTAGGCCGGCCGCCGGGTCCGCGCCCTTGAAGGACCGGTAGGACATCACGGTGTTGTCCATGAAGTCCGTTCTTTCCGGCATCTTGCCGAAACCGTCAGCGTTGTGCGGATGACTGAGGCCGAGGGCATGTCCCAGCTCGTGGATCACCGTGTAGAAGCCGTAGTCGCCCTTCTGCCAGCTCGTATCCGACCGGGTGTTGCCGAAGAAGACGTCACCGGACTTGAACTGATCCGCGGCGTCGCCGTCGGCGCCGTCGCGTCTGGGAAACGATGCATAGGAGGTGTTCGGATCGTCGGAGAGGGCGAGACGGACGTCGGCAATCTGGTTCGACGGCAGTTCCGTGAACGTCAGAAGGCAAATGTCGGAGTATTGTTCCAAGCCGGCGCGGACGGCGTCCTGCTGCTGGGCGCCGAGTTGCGCGAGGTTGTCGGTGATCGCCTTCTGGTTCGGATACTTGCCGCCGGGCGCGCCGGTGTCGTAGTCCGACGCCATCGACGGGAAGGCATAGGTCATCTTGAAATCGGCGACCGCCCAGCGGGTCGTCCACAGGATGCCGTCGATGTCCTTGTCGCCGGAATTGGCGACGGCGTTCAGGTCGTTGGCCGTCGTCGCGCTCAAGATGCTGCCCCCCCAGGCAGGCTCCTTTTCGTCACGTGCAACCGAAGAAATCTTCTCGTCGCCAGCGACCGTGTCGCCACCGAGAGTTGAGTTCCTGCGTGAAGAAAGTCGTGGTCCCCCGACCACAT
The DNA here is from genome assembly GCA_945898215.1 of Pseudoxanthobacter soli DSM 19599. Lineage (GTDB taxonomy): Bacteria > Pseudomonadota > Alphaproteobacteria > Rhizobiales > Segnochrobactraceae > CAMDHY01. Next base: position 55,982 of record CAMDHY010000012.1, read on the forward strand.
GAAGCTATTGCACGATCGGCAGCTCTGCTGCTTCAAGTCAATGGCGAAGACTTGCAGGACAGCACCGAGAACGATCAACTTCGCGTGCAGTATCGTCGTCGGGTCGTCTGCGAGCGACTGCCCGCCCGGTCGACGGTTTCACCATGGTTCAAAAGAAAACGGGCCGACCCCGGAGGGTCGGCCCGAATGTCGCCTCGGATGGGACTTGCGTCCTTGCGCAGGACCAGACCTCGGGGGGCTGGGGGGCTGACTGAAACCAAAGGCCCGATCAGCGCTCCGTCATTAGCGACATCGACGATCATAAGGTCCAAAGTGACGGTGACAGGGCCGCAATTGGGCAACTTCGTGATGCCCATCGTTTGCGCTTTCGACCCTTAAGAGACCTCGCCGGGCCTGCCTGATCTCCGGGCAATTCACGGAAATTGCATGCAATAACCCGCTCAGCGCGGCTTTCCGCTGCGGGCGTAGGCAGGCAGATCGCCATAGTCGCAGGGCCCCCAGCCGGCCTTGGTCGCATCCGCCAGAAGCGCCTGCGTGGCGGCCGCCACGGGCAGCGCCGCCCGGTGCTGGGCGGCCAGGATCAAGGCGGCGCTGGCGTCCTTCAGGAAGAGGTCGATGTCGGAGGCCGGCACCGCGTTCGGGTCGCCCTGACCCTTCAGCACCGCCATCTTGCCCTTCAGGATCGGCGTCGCCATCGGCCCCTCGGCGATGATGTCGTAGACGGCGTTGGGATCGACGCCTTCCAGCGCGCAGAGCCGCGTCGCCTCGCCGAGGAAGGCGGCGTAGGTGGCGATGCCGGTGTTGACGGCAAGCTTCAGCGCCGCGGAGGAGCCGACCGGGCCGAGGTGGAAGAGCTTGCGGGTGAAGGCCTCGATGACCGGCCGCGCCTTCTCCAGCACCGCCGCGTCGCCGCCGACCATGGCGAGCAACTGCCCCTTGCGGGCGGCGTCGGCGGAGCCCTGCACCGGGCAGTCGAGCATCACGGCGCCGGTCTTCGCCACCGCCGCGGCGAGCGCGCGGGCGGTATCGGGGCTGGTGGTCGTCGTCTCGACGAACAGGGTCTTGGCGGAGGCGCCGGCGAGCAGGCCGTCGGGGCGGTGGAAGCACTCGGTCGCCGCCTTGTCGTCGGTGAGCGAGGTGAGGACGATGTCCGACGCCTCGGCGAGCGCCTTCGGCGAGGCCGCCACCGTCGCGCCGGCCGCCTTCAGCGGCTCGGCCTTGGCGGCTGAGCGGTTCCAGACGACGACTTTGTGGCCCTGTTCCAGCAGGTGCAGCCCGATCGCGCCGCCCATGCGGCCGAGCCCGGCGATGCCGACAGTGGTCATGGTGATCCTCCCGAGAATGTGTTCGTTCGTTCAGCCGCGGCGCGCCGGTCGCAGCACCTCGAAGACGGCGGCGGTGTCGTTCTCCGGCCCGACGTCGCGGATGGCGGCCTCGTAGACGGGCAGGCTCGCGGCAAACAGCGGCGCCTCGACGCCGCCCTCGGCGAGAAGCTCGCCGATCACCTTCATGTCCTTCATCCAGACGTCGAGCTTCATCGTCGCCGGCGTGTAGCGGGTCTCGGCCATCAGCGGCGCCCGCAGCGAGAAGATGCGCGAGCCGCCGGCGCCGTCGGAGACGACGTCGATGACGTCCTTCAAAGACAGGCCGCAGCTCTCGGCGAGCGCCATCGCCTCGGCGGTGGCGACGTTGTGGATGGCGACGAGCAGGTTGGCGACGAGCTTCATGCGCGTGCCGTTGCCATAGGCGCCGACGTGCACCACCCGGCGCGCGAAGTCGGTGAGCGCCGGCTCGGCGATCTCGAAGCCGGCGCGGTCGCCGCTCGCATAGACGACGAGGTCGCGCGTCACCGCCTGGGCGCCGGTGCCGGAGAGCGGGCAGTCGAGCACGACGGCGCCGGCGGCCTCGAGGCGCTGCCGGGCCGCCTCCTTGGCGGCGATCGGCATGGTGGAAAGCTCGCAGACGACCGTGCGCGTGCCGGCCTCGCCGATCGCCTCGGCGAGTGCGTCCGACACCGCGGCCAACGCCGCCTCGGACGGCAGGCTCGTCAGCACCACCGCACAGTCGCCGACGAGGGCCGCCGGCGTCTCGACGAGCCGTCCGCCGGCACCGGCGAACGCCTCGCGGCGCGCCGGGTCGAGGTCGACGCCGGCGACCGCGTGGCCGCGCTCCAGGAGGTTGCGGGCGATCGAGCCGCCCATGATGCCGAGACCGACGATGCCGACGTCCATGCCCATTCACTCCCCGGCGCGCCCTGTGGCGCCGCCGTCTGTCGACCGGTGTTCTTGTTCTCAGGCCTTCGCGGGCGCCGGCTCGTGGCCGGGCAGGCGGAAGCAGCGGATCGCCACGGCGAGCATCGAGTAGTAGCCGACGACAGCCGAGAGCTCGACGAGCGTCTGCCGGCCGAAGCGCTCGAGCGCCGCGGCGAACAGCGCGTCGGGCACGTCGTGGTCCTGCAGCAGGGCGTGGGCGACGTCGTGGACGAGGCGCACGTCGGCGTCCTCCGTCTCCGGGCTGCGGCCGGCGGCAATCGCCTCGATCACGTCGGCGGGGAGCCCCGCCTTCGCGGCCTCGGGAGCGTGGATCGCCCACTCGTAAGTGGCGCCCCAGTGATGCGCCGTCACCAGGATCGCGAGTTCGGAGAGCTTCGGGCCGAGGCTGGTGCGGTAGCGCAGTTCGGCGCCGAGCTTCTGCGCCGCTCCCGCGACGGCGGGGGCCTCCAGCAGCAGGTGGAAGATCGCCGGCACCGACCCGCGCGGGCCGGCGGCGATGGCGTCAAAGATCGCCCGCCGCTCGGCATCGAGGGTGGCGGGATCGTGAATCCGGTAGCGTTCGGTCATGGGGAGAGGGGCCGGGTCTGGCGGCCTGCCGGGGCGATCTCGGCGAGAAACGCCTCGACGGCGGCACGGAAGGCGGCGAGCTGTTCGAGATTGGCGAGGTGGGCGGCACCGGCGAGGGTGACGAGCCGGCAGTCTGGCACGAGCGCCGCCATCGCCGCCATCTCGGGCGGATGTACGCCGTCCTCGGCGCCGACGATCATCCGGCACGGCACGGTGATCTCTGCGAGCCGCCGCTTGTAGTCGAGGCCCTCGATCAGTGCGGTGATCGCCCGGTAGCCGGCCGGCGGCGTCGAGACGATCATCGACCGCGCCGCCTCGACGAGGTCGGGCCGGTCGGCGCGCGAGGCCGCCGTCAGCCAGCTCGCCATCGTGCCCTCGGCCACCGCCGGCATGCCGCCGCCCTCGAGCATCGCCCGGCGCGCCGCCCACATCTGCCGGAACGGCGGCGGCGCGTCGGCACGGCAGTCGGCGGCGACGATGCCGGTGACCCGGTCGGGATGGGCGAGGGCGAGGCCGAACGCCGTCATGCCGCCGAGCGACAGGCCGACCAAGGCGGAGCGTTCGATGCCGAGCGCGTCCCAGACGGCGATCACATCGGCGACGAGGTCGTCGAAGGTGCCGGCGGGCTCGACGACGTCGCTCGCCCCGTGGCCGCGGGCGTCGATCGACACGACGCGGTAACGGTCGGCCAGCGCCGCCGCGTCGCCGCGCCAGAGGTCGGCGTTGGCGCCGAGGGCGTGCAGGAAGGTGACGACGGGGGCGTCGCGGCGCCCCTCGTCGATCACGCCGATGCGCCGGCCATCGATCTCGACGGTCCGGCGGGCGACCGCGAGCGCGCTCACGCGACGGCGGTCCTGGGCGTGCTGGCGCTGCGGTTGATCTGCGGCACCACCTTCTCGGCGAGGAGCTCCATCGAGCGGATGGCGAGGCCGCGGTCGGCCCAGTCGTGGCCGGCATAGAGCAGCGTGCCGAAGTCGCCGACATTTTCGCGGAAGGCCATCAGCTCGTCGGCGACCTTGTCGGGCGTGCCCCAGACGACCAGCTGGTCGACGACGCTCTCCGCCGTCACCGAGGAATCCGGCGCCGACTGGTCGGCCTTGAACAGGTTGGCACGGCCGTTCTTGACGAGCTTGTGGGCGAGCGACTTGTAGTAGGAGAAGTATGGCCCGGACGGGTCGGTGGCGTAGCGCCTGGCGGTGGCGAGGTCGTCGGCGACGAAGATGCTCTTGGCGACGCGCCAGTTGGCCGGATCAGCCGGGCGGTTGCCGGTCGCGCAGCCATCGACATATTTCGGCCAGTGCGTCTTCACCCACTGCGGCAGCAGGAAGTTCGCGGAGATCGGGTCCCAGCCGCGGGCCGCCGCCTCCGTCACGCCCTTCGAGAACGGCGCCACCGCGGTGACGACGATCGGCGGGTGCGGCGTCTGGTAGGGCTTGTGGATGGTGCCCTGGCCGAGTTCGGGAATGGTGGTGCGCTCGGTCGAGACGGTCCAGTACTTGCCCTTCAGGTTGTAGGGTGCCTCGCCCGCCCAGATGTCGAGCACCATGTTGATGCCCTCGAGGAACATCGCGGTGCGGTCTTGGTCGAGGTTGCCGTAGAGCTCGGCGTCCGAGAGCAGGCCGCCCGGGCTGATGCCGAAGATGAAGCGGCCCTTCGCCATCTGGTCGACCATCGCCACCTCGGCGGCGATCGTCGCCGGATGGCGGTTCGGGATGTTCACCGTGCCGGTGCCGAGCTTGATGTTCTTCGTCTCCTCGAGCAGCCAGGCGATGAAGATCAGGCTCGAGGTGATCGTCTCGGCGGCGTCGGTGATGTGTTCCCCGAAATAGCCCTCGACGAAGCCCAGCCGGTCGGCGACCAGCGCCAGTTCGCGATCCTCCCGCAGCGTCTCGTGCAGTGGCCGGTGCAGCGGGTGGATCGGCATCGTGAAGAAGCCGAGCTTGAGGGGAACGGGCACGGACGGTTCCTCGGGTTTTTCGACGGCGGGCGTCGGACGTGATGAACGGGGAGGGCTCAGGCGGCCGCGGCGAGCGCGTCGGCGATGCACAGACGCCCGTGCGAGAACAGCAAGGGCGGGCCGTCGCGGTGCGCCGCCCATTCGACGAGGCCGACCAGGATGACGTGGTCGCCGCCGTCGACGGCCTGGGTCACGTGACCCTCGAAGCGGGCGAGGCAGCCGTCGAACAACGGGCAGCCGCCGCGGCCGATCTCGTAGGCAACCCCGTCGAACTTGTCGGCGGCCGGGCGGGCGAAGCGCATCGCGAGCGCGCTCTGGTCGGCGGCGAGGATATTGACGGCGTACTTCGCGCCGATGCGGAAGGCCTTAAGGGACGGCAGGTGGCGCTGCATGCTCCACAGCACGAGCGGCGGGGCCAGCGAAAGGGCGGAGAAGGAGTTCGCGGTGAAGCCCGCCGGCCGGCCCTCCTCGTCGACCGTGGTGATCACCGTGACGCCGGTGGTGAAGCGGCCGAGGGCGGTTCGGAATTCGCGCATCCCGCCCTCCGAGCCGAGGTCGACATGGCGTTCCGTCATTGCGCTCTCCGCCTCCTCGCCCCGCCTGCACCGATTGCGAAGTCGACTGTAGGGGCTGACTAGCCTATCACGGAAATGATGAGTATTTATGCTTCCAAGATGATTTCCTAATGAGGAGGCTGCCGCCGTGACGCTGCGCGCCGACGCCAGCCTGCAGGACATCCGCCTGTTCGTCGCGGTCTACGAGGAGCGCTCGTTCACGCGAGCTGCGGAGCGGGAGAACGCCACCCAGTCCGGCGTTTCCCAGCACGTGCGCAAGCTCGAGAGCCGCTACGGCGTGCGCCTGTTCGAGCGCGGCGCCAACGCCGTCGTCCCGACGCCGGCCGGCGATCGCTTCTACCGGTCGTCCATCGACGTGCTGCGTCGCTACATCGTCGCCGACCGGGAACTGCGCCAGCACGCCCGCGGGCTGGAGGGCACGCTCAGCGTCGGGCTGATGCCGTCGATGACGCGCTGCATCCTCGCGCCGGCGCTGGTGCGCTTCATGGAGGCGCACCCGAATGTCACCGTCCACACCTTCGAGGCCTATAGCCGGGTGCTCGCCGACCGGGTGATGGCGGGGGAACTCGACTTCGCCGTCGTCCCGGCGCTCGAAAGCACCGTCGGGCTGCGCGGCCGGCTGTTGCTGCGCACGCCGGAGACGATCGCGCTCAAGGCCGGTTCCGGACGCCTGCGCCACCTGGAGCCGGCCCGTCTCGCCGACTTCGGGCCGCTGAAGGTGGTCGTGCCGGGCATCGCCAACGCCCGCCGCCGCTCGCTCGACGCCTACTTCGCCGCCTGCGGGGCCGAGATCGTGCAGGTGCTGGAACTCGATGCCATGCTCGCCACCCTCGACTTCATCGAGCGCACCGACTGGGTGGCGATCCTGCCGGGCGTGCTGACGGCGCCCGATATCGACGGCCAGCGGCTGTCGATCGCGCCGCTCACCGACCCGCCGCTGTGGCTCGACCTCGTTCTCATCGAGCCCTTGCGCACGCCGATGTCGCCGGCCGCCGAGGCCTTCCTCGAGGTGCTCTCGGAGGAATCCGCGCGGGTGAACCGCGTCTGGCTCGACGTCGTCGCCGATACGGCGCGGTAGACGGCGACAGAGGAAGAGGCGGGTTCGCCAGTCGGCGTGTCTCGCTGTGCCCGGTACCTGGCGATCAAACACAAGCGAGAGGTTTGATCGAACGCGGCTGTGCCGTCCTTTGGATGACTTCACGCGAACGACAGCCGAGCCTGGGCATCAATGGAATGCGTTCTCGCGTGCCTGCTCGAATAGCTTCGCGTTGTCGCTGTAGTCGACATGGCCTGCCCCCCTTGAAGTGGTCCTCCCTGAGGTATGGGTTTTGAGCCCTATTGGAGGACGGACAGATGGCGAGGAAGCGGCATAGGCCCGAGGAGATAGTCACGAAGCTTCGGCAGGTTGAGGTCCTGACGGCGCAGGGCAAGTC
>CAMDHY010000013.1 GCA_945898215.1 Pseudoxanthobacter soli DSM 19599
ATCCTGATCGAGCCGGCGGCGCTCGCCGAGCCCGGTTTCTCCGCCAATCCGAACCGGCTCGAGGCGCTGCGCCGCCAGCACGCCGCCGTGCTCGCCGAGGATCCGTCGGTGCCGCCGCGCCTCGGCGAACTGATGGAGCTCGACGCCGAGTTCCACGCCTTCCTCGGCGATAGCTCCGGCAACCGCTTCCTCGCCGCGGCGATCCGCCAGCACACGGAGCTGCGCCGGGTCGGCGAGTACCACCGCCAGGCGATGCGCGACCGTGTGCACGAGGTCTTCGCCGAGCACCTCGCCATCCTCGACGCCATCGCGGCAGGCGATCTCGCCGGTGCGGCGGCGCGGCTGAAGGCCCACCTCGAAGCCGGCCTCGACCGCCGCCCCGCGTTCGACAAGGTGCGGGCCCTGGCATTCCGCCGGCTGACGCGGCGGTAGGAGGCCGCGACGGCGACGGTCGTCCTCCCCCTGCCAGGGGGGCGGACAGCCGGCGAAGCCGGCAGGTGGGGGCCCGTCAATCACGGTCGCGACGTCCGACCTCTCACGCTGGATCGACGGGCCCCACCCTGACCGCTCCGCGGTCTGTCCCTCCCCCTGGCAGGGGAGGGACGGTGTCGCGCCCGCCTCTACCGCCTGCCCACCTTCCTCCGCCTTGCCTCCCCCCGCACCCCCTCGCATACTCGGGGCACCGCCCGTGCTCCTCCCGCACCGGCCGCTTCCGGGGGACCCTTCGATGCCGATCCGCCGCCTCGCCCTCGCCGCCGCGTTCGCGACCAGTCTCGCCACAACCCTCGCCCTGCCGGCACTCGCCGCCGACCCGATCAAGGTCGGCGCGGTGCTGCCGTTCTCCGGCGGGCTCGAGCTGTTCGGCGGGCAGGCGAAGCTCGGGCTCGACCTGGCCGCCGCCGAGATCAATGCGGCTGGCGGCATCCTCGGCCGCCCCGTCGAGATTCTCTACGAGGACGACAAGACCGACCCGAAGGCCGCGGTCGAGGCGACGCGCAAGCTGATCCAGCGCGACGACGTGCTGGCGCTCGTCGGCCCGATCACCTCCAACAACCGCGACGCCATGGCGCCGACGCTGGAGCGGGCGAAGACGCCGCTGCTCTACGCCACCAACTACGAGGGCGGCGCCTGCAGCCGCTACATCTTCTCCTTCAACACCGTGCCGAACCAGGAGCTCGCGAAGCTGCTGCCCTACATGAACAAGGAGTTCGGCAGCACGTACTTCATGTTCGGCGCCGACTATGTCTGGCCGCAGAAGATGTTCGAGACGGCGAAGGGCATCGTCTCGGGGCTGGGGGGCGAGACGCTCGGCGAGGAGTTCACCCCCTGGGGCGTCAAGGAATTCGCCCCGGTCGTCCGCCGCATCGCCGATACGAAGGCGAAGGTTCTCGTCTTCGCGCTGCCCGGCGGCGACGGCATCACCTTCATCAAGCAGGCCGAGGACTTCGGCCTGCTGAAGGACACCACCGTCGCCTTCCTCGGCTTCGCCGAGACCTATCTCGGCGCCTTCGGCGAGGGGAAGGGCCAGAACATGTTCGTCGCCGTGCCGATGGTGGCCGGCAGCGACGACCCGAAGGTCAAGGCCTTCGTCGACAAGATCAAGGCGTCCGGCGGCACCACCGTCTCCCACTACGTGTTCACCCACTACAACGCCCTGATGGCGATGAAGGCGGCGATCGAGAAGGCGGGCGCCGTCGACAAGGAGAAGATGATCGACGCGATGGAGGGCCTCGTCCTCGACAGCCCGACCGGGCCGGTGACGGTGGGCAAGGACCACCACGTGACGATGAACATGTTCCTGGCGAAGACCGAGGGCGACGGCCTCGTCACCGTCGAGGCACTCGGCGAGATCGCCCCGGAGCCGGGCTGCCCGCAGTAGCCCACCCCGCGATCCACGGGAGTTCCAGATGCTCGACCGCGTTCCCGAGAAGGGGCTGATCGACCAGCTCCGCGACATGCTGCCGATCGCCATCGGAGACGTCGCAATCGGCCACCGCCGCACCGGCCTCGTCATCGTCGACGAGGTCAACGGCTTCGCCACCGTCGGCCGCGGTCCGCTGGCGCCGCCGGTGGAGAACCCGCAGGTGACGCAGATGATCACCGAGACCGACCAGCTGGCGCGCGCCTATTCCGCCCGCGGCTGGCCGGTCCTCTGCTTCCTCGACACCCACGAGGCGGACCGCCCGGAGCCGCCGTATCCGCCGCACTGCATCCGCGGCACGGGCGACGAGAACCTCGTGCCGGAGCTCGAGTGGCTCAATTTCGAGCCGCACGCGACGATGATCCGCAAGGACTGCATCAACAACTTCGTCGGTTCGATCCGCCCGGACGGCTCGAACGCCTTTGTCGAGTGGATCAACGTCCACAAGCTGCAGGAGATCGTCGTTGTCGGCATCTGCACCGACATCTGCGTCATGGACCTCGTGCTCACCGCCCTGTCGGCGCGCAACCACCGGCTGTTCACGCATCTCGAAGACATCATCGTCCACGCCGACGGCTGCTCGACCTACCACCTGCCGAAGGACGTGGCGCTGGAGATCGGCCTGCCCGGCCACGCCGCCCACCCGCAGGACGTCACCCACTACATGGGCCTCTACTTCATGGCCTCCCGCGGCGCCGTGCTGGCGGACCGGCTGGTGCTGGCGGAGGGGTGAGCGCCGCCGTGCCCGCCGACGGGCGACCGCCGCTGCTGCAACTTACCGCCGTCACCCGCCGCTTCGGCGGGCTCGCCGCCGTCGACGGCGTCGACCTCGCGCTTGGCCCGGGTGCGCTCCTCTGCCTGATCGGGCCGAACGGCTGCGGCAAGACCACGCTGTTCAACCTGATCAGCGGCGAACTCGCCCCCACCACCGGCGAGATCCGCTTCGCCGGCGACCGCATCGACGGCCTGAAGCCGTTCGCGATCGCCCGCCGCGGCATCCTGCGCAAGTTCCAGATCCCCGGCGTCTATGCCGACCTCACCGTCGCCGAGAACCTCCGCATCGCCGGCCATTCGCGACAGCTGCGCGGCGTCGGCGAAACGGACGCACGCACGGCGCCGGCGGCCCTCCTCGACCTCGTCCGCCTCTCCCACCGCCGCCATGTCCTCGCCTCCGATCTCCCCCACGGCGAGCGTCAGTGGCTGGAGATCGCCATGGTGGTCGCCGCCGGCCCCCGCCTGATGCTGCTCGACGAGCCGACCACCGGCATGACGGCCGCGGAGACGTGCGCCACCGTCGCCCTCGTCCGCGACCTGCACGCCGAGACGGGGGTGGCGGCGATCGTCATCGAGCACGACATGGCCTTCGTCGCCGCGCTTAACGCCCCCTGCGCCTTCATGCTGCGGGGCCGCATCGCGATCGAGGGTTCGTTCGAGGCGGTCCGCGCCGCCCCCCTCGTCCGCGACGCCTATCTCGGCGCGGCCTAGTAGGCCCTCGCCGCTGCGGCGCGGCCCCAGGGCCGCCGCGCAGGCCCTTCCTTCTCCCGCCGAAGCGGGAGAAGGTGGCCCGAAGGGCCGGATGAGGGCCGCGCCGCGCGAGCGGCGCGAAACGCCTCGTGCGTCCGCCCGATAGGAGCACACACCGATGGCCAAGGCGTTCGCGTCGACCGGCGACATGGCGGAGAAGACCGTCTCCTTCACCGAGGTCGGCCCCGGCCTCTACGCCTATACGGCGGAGGGCGACCCCAACACCGGCGTCATCGTTGGCGATGACGCCGTCATTGTGGTCGACGCCCAGGCGACGCCGGCGATGGCCAACCGCGTCATCGAGAAGATCCGCACCGTCACCGACAAGCCGGTGAAGTACGTGGTGCTGTCGCACTATCACGCCGTGCGCGTGCTCGGCGCCTCGGCCTATGGGGCGAGCGAGATCGTCGCCTCCGACACCTGCCGGGCGATGATCCACGAGCGTGGCCAGGAGGACTGGGATTCCGAGTTCGGCCGCTTCCCGCGCCTGTTCCATGCGGCCGAGACGATCCCGGGCCTGACCTGGCCGACGCTGACCTTCTCCGGCCGCATGACGATCTATCTCGGCAAGCGCCGCGTCGACCTCCTCCACCTCGGCCGTGCCCACACCGCCGGCGACATCGTCGCCTGGGTCCCGGATGCCGGCGTGATGTTCTCCGGCGACATCGTCGAGTACCGCTCCGCCTGCTATTGCGGCGACGGCCACTTCGGCGACTGGCCGGGAACCCTCGACGCCATCGCCGCGATGCGACCGCGGGCGCTGTCGCCCGGCCGCGGCGACGCGCTCTTGGGCGAGGCGAAGGTCGCCGAGGCGATCGCGCTCACCCGCGACTTCCTCGCCTCCACCTACGAGCCGGTGGTGGCGGTCGCCGCCCGCGGCGGCTCGCTGCGGCAAGCGTGGGACGCCTGCCGCGCCGCCTGCGACGGCAAGTTCGCCGACTACGCCATCTACGAGCACTGCCTGCCCTTCAACGTCGCCCGCGCCTACGACGAGGCGCTCGGCATCGACACCCCGCGTATCTGGACCGCCGAGCGCGACCGGCAGATGTGGGCGGCGCTGCAGGGCTGACGAGGCCCGGTGGCCGTTACCGGACTGTCACCGAATTGGTATCCGACATTCTCTAGAATGGACCTACCGCGCCGACCACTTGCCCTTTCTGATGGCGAAATGGCGCGCGTTTCCCAGGGGACGGGGGAGCGGGCGCGTGTGCCCGCGGCCGCCCGCGGCCTGGGTTCCCGGCGCGCCCGTCGCGCCTTTCGCAGGGGAGGTTCCGACACCATGACGACTGTTCGCACCACGCTGATCGCCACCACTGCCCTCGGCCTCGTGCTGTCGGGCGGCTTCACGGCCGCTCAGGCCGAGACGCTGCGCCTGCTCACCTGGGGCGGCTATGCTCCCGACAAGGTGATCGAGCTCTTTGAGCAGAAGTACCCCGACATCGACGTCGAGGTGACGCTGTCGAACAACGAGGAGATGATCTCCAAGCTGCGCGCCACCGGCGGCGCCGGCTACGATCTCGCCCAGCCGAGCCACGACCGCATCTTCGCGGTGCAGAAGGAATACGGCATCTATAAGCCGCTCGACCTGTCGAAGATCGATACGGCGGTGATGAGCGAGAAGCTCCTCGACGGCGTCAAGGCGAACACCACGATCGACGGTGCCGTCTATGCCGTGCCGCACCAGTGGGGCACGTCGGGCCTGATGGCCGACAAGTCGAAGGCGCCGGATATCAAGAGCTGGGCGGACCTCTGCGACCCGAAGTACAAGGGCAAGACCTCGATGCGGCTCCGCCGCACCATCCTGCTCGGTACCGCCTTCGCCATGGGCGAGAACCCCTTCGAGGCCTATTCCGACCTCGCCAAGTACCAGGCTCTGCTCGACAAGGTCGCCGACAAGCTGATCGCCTGCAAGGACAACATCAAGGTCTACTGGCAGGGCGGCGACGACCTCGCGAACCTGATGCTCTCGGGCGAGATCGTCGCCTCCGAGACGTGGGATTCGACCGCCTTCAAGCTCTACAACCAGAACAACAACATCGTCTTCGTGCCGCCGGAGACGGGCGCGCTCGCCTGGATCGACACCTTCGCGATCCCGTCGGGTGGCGAGGCCGACGACGCCGCCTACAAGTGGATCAACTTCGTCCTGCAGCCCGAGATCGTCACGATGATGTCGGCGAGCACCGGTGCGATTGCGGCAGTGAAGAACGGCGGCGACCTGTTGCCGGAAGAGGCGAAGGCCGCCGTGGCCGCCGCCTTCACGCCGGCCGACATCGACAACCTGAAGTTCTTCGCCAACATCCCGCCGGGGGTGGAGGACATGGAGGGCAAGACGCTCGAGAAGATCAAGGCGGCGACGGGCGGCTGATCGCGCCTTTTCTTCGCGGCGCCAAGCCGGCGCTGATAACGTCGACCGGGAGGGAGCCTCCAAGCTCCCTCCCCCTCGCATGGCAGCCCATGACCGACAGCCGCTCCCCCGATCTCGAGTGCCTCAGCCTCACCAAACGCTTCGGCGCCTTCACGGCGGTGGACGACGTCTCCTTCGAGATCCCGAGCGGCTCGTTCTTCTCGATCCTCGGGCCGTCGGGCTGCGGCAAGACCACACTCATGCGCATGATCGCCGGCTTCGAGGAGCCGGCCTCGGGCGACATCCGCATCAAGGGCAAGTCGGTGATCGGCACGCCGCCGAACAGGCGCAACGTCAAGATGGTGTTCCAGCACCTCGCCCTGTTCCCGATGATGAACGTCGCCGAGAACATCGCCTACGGCCTGCGCTGCCGCGGCGCCGACAAGGCCGAGATCACCCGCCGCGTCGGTGACGTGCTCGAGCGCATCGGCCTGCCCGGCGTCGAGACGAAACAGATCCACCAGCTCTCCGGCGGCCAGAAGCAGCGCATCGCCATTGCCCGCTGCATGGTGCTGGAGCCCGACGTGCTGCTCCTCGACGAGCCGCTGGGCGCGCTCGACCTCAAGCTGCGTGAGCGCATGAAGATCGAGCTGAAGCTGCTGCAGCACCAGTTCGACACCACCTTCGTCTACATCACCCACGACCAGTCCGAGGCGCTCGTCATGTCCGACCGCGTCGCGGTGATGAACGCCGGCCGCTTCGAGCAGATCGGCACGCCGCAGGAGCTCTACCACGCCCCGGCGACCGCCTTCGTCGCGGGCTTCGTCGGCGACAGCAGCCGCTTTTCCGGCCGCGTCGAGGCGGGCGGCACCATCCTGCTCGAGACCGGCGAGCGCATCACGGCGGCGCCCCGCACCGGCACTGTGCTGCCCGCAGGAACCACCGTCGACGTCTTCGTCCGTCCAGACGCCGTCGCCGCCCGCCGCCCGGCCGAGCTTTCCGGCGACGCCTTCAACCGCATCGACGGCGTCCTCGACAGCCACCTCTTCAACGGAGCCCAGAGCCGCGCGCTGGTGCGCACCGGCGACGGCCGCATGATCGAGGTCGGCTATCCGCGGCCCGGCTCGAGCGAGAATCTCGCCCCCGGCGAGGCGGTGGCGCTGACCTTCACGCCCGCCGACACGCTCTGTTTTGCGAAGAAGGCCTGACCGCGATGGTGCAGAAGGATGCCCAGCGGCTCGCGCTCTTCCTGCTGCTGATGCCGTTTGCGCTGTGGATCCTGCTCCTCATCGTGCTGCCGCACCTCGGCATCGGCTACCTCTCCATCCGCGAGAAGATCGGCCCCCGGCAGTACGAGTTCGGCCCCGGCAATTACATCGACTTCATCTCCGAGCCGATTTACTGGAACACCCTGCTGCGCACCGCGACGATGTCGGTGCTCGTCACGGTGCTCACCCTCTTCATCGGCTTCCCGGTCGCCTACTACATCGCCAAGGTGGCGGGCCGGCGAAGCCGCGCGGGCCTGTTCCTGCTCTGCCTGATCCCCTTGTGGGTGAGCGACCTCGTGCGCGCCTTCGGCTGGATCGTGCTCCTGCGCGAGACCGGCGTCGTCTCCGGCTTCCTGCAGTGGACGGGGCTCGTCTCCGGGCCGGTGGAGTTCCTCTACAACGACGCCGCCGTCGTCATCGGGCTGATCTATACCGTCGTACTGTTCATGATCGTGCCGATCGTCTCGACGCTGGACGGCATGGACGATGCCCTGATCGAGGCGGGCTACAATCTCGGCGGCAGCCGGTGGACGGTGCTCCGCCGCATCGTCATCCCCTATGCGATGCCGGGCATCGTCGCCGGCTGCATCGTCGTGTTCATGCTGACGGCGGGCAGCTACCTGACGCCGATCCTGCTCGGCGGCAAGAACTCGATGTGGTTCACCGAGCAGATCTACGACCAGTTCATCACCCGCTACAACTGGGAGTCCGGGGCGACCTTCGGCGTCGTGCTGCTCGCCTTCACCTCCTTCGTCGTCTGGCTCGGGCTGAAGCTCACCGGCCAGAACCTCGCCAACACCGTGGCGAAGGGGTGAGGCCGTGCAGGATCTGAACCGATGAACGTCGCCGCTCCCCAGACGCCGGCCCTGCGCTTCGCCTACCGGGCCTATGTGACGCTGTTCTTCCTCTATCTCGCCGCGCCGCTCGCCGCCGCCAGCGTCTTCGCCTTCAACGCCTCGATGTTCCCGGCGCTGCCGTGGAATGGCTTCACCCTCGACTGGTTCTTCTCCGATACCGAGCCGATGCTCGGCCTCTTCCACGACCGCCGGCTGCTGCAGGGCCTCGGCAACTCCTTCTACATCGGTATCATCGTCTCGCTTCTCTCGGTGGCCGTCGGCACTACCAACGCCTTCCTGTTCGAGCGCCACGACTTTCCCGGCAAGCAGGTGCTCTACGTGCTGATGATCGTGCCGCTCGTCATCCCCGGCGTCATCCTCGGCATCTCGATCCTCGTCTTTGCGAGCTTCATCGCCAACGAGGCGCGGGCAGCGATGGACCTGCGCATCAACTTCCTTCGGCCGGGGCTGTTCCTCGTCATCCTCGGGCAGTTCTCGTTCCTGGCGACGATCACCACCCTCGTCATCGCCGCCCGCCTGAGGAAGTTCGACACGACGCTCGAGGAGGCGGCGCTCAACCTCGGCGCCAGCCGGGCGCGCGTGCTCTTCACCGTGACGCTGCCGTTCCTTCGGCCGGCGATGATCGCCGCCGGCGTGGTCGCCTTCCTCGTCTCCTTCGAGAACTTCAACACCACCCTGATGCTGGTCGGCTCCGACTCGCCGCTGACCATCACCATGTACGACCGCATCGCCAAGGTCGGCTCGACGCCGGTGCTGAACGCCGTCTCGGTGCTCTTGATCATTGGCTCCGGCGCGCTGGCGCTGATCAGCGTGCTCGTCCAGCGCGAACCGAAGCGCGCCGACGTCGAGAGCTGAGCGCGGCCGGCCCAACGCATTCCCCCGACCCTCGCGGACGATTCGAACCGGACGAACGATTCATGGCGGAGTTCGACTACATCATCGTCGGCGCGGGCTCGGCCGGCTGCGTGCTGGCGAACCGGCTGACCGAGAGCGGCCGCCACCGCGTGCTCTTGCTGGAAGCCGGCGGCAGCGACGAGCGCTTCTGGATACGCACGCCGATCGGCTACGGCCGCATCTTCTACGACCCCTCGGTCAACTGGATGTACTTTGCCGAGCCCGATCCCGGCACCGCCGGCCGCGAGTCCTATTGGCCGCGCGGCAAGGTCCTCGGCGGCTCGAGCTCGATCAACGCCATGGTGTTCATCCGCGGCGAGCCTGATGACTTCGACGACTGGGCGGCCGCCGGCAACCCAGGCTGGGACTGGGCCGGCGTGCTCCCCTACTTCCGCAAGATGGAGAGGAGCGAGTTCCCGGGTCCCCTCCACGGCACCGACGGGCCGTTGTCGGTGACGGACGCCTCCCGCCACATGCACCCGCTCTGCCAGGTCTATCTGGAAGCCTGCCGGCAGCTCGGCTTCCCCACGGTCGCCGACCTCAACGGCGATCCCGGCGACCGCGCCGGGCTCTATCCGATCTCGACCCGCGACGGCCGGCGGGAATCGAGCGCCACCGCCTACCTGAAGCCCGCCCGCCACCGGCCGAATCTGACGGTGGTCACCGAGGCCCACGCCACTCGCGTCCTGTTCGAGGGCCGCCGCGCCGTCGGGGTGGCCTACCGCCGCGGCGGCGGGCCTGAGGAGACGGTGCGGGCGGCGGGCGAGGTGATCCTCTCGGCAGGCTCCGTGAACTCACCGCAGTTGCTGCAGATCTCCGGCGTCGGTCCGGCCCGGCTGCTGGAGCGCCACGGCATCGCCGTGGTGGCCGGCAACGACGCTGTCGGTGCCAACCTGCAGGACCACCTCGGGATCGACTTCCTCTACCGCTCGAAACTGCCGACGCTGAACCAGCAACTCAATCCCTGGTGGGGCAAGCTCTTGGCGGGCATGCGATACGTCGCGACACGCGGCGGGCCGCTGTCCTTGTCGGTCAACCAGGGCGGCGGCTTCGTGCGCGGCCAGGCCGACCGCACACGCACGAACCTGCAGCTCTATTTCTCGCCCGTCAGCTACATCAAGGCGCCGCCGCGCACACGGCCGCTGCTCAATCCCGACCCCTATCCGGGCTTCCTGCTCGGCTATTCCGCCTGCCGCCCGACGAGCCGCGGCGAGATCATGATCCGAAGCGCCGACCCCTTCGAGGCCCCGTCGATCCGCCCGGGCTACCTCTCGACCAACCACGACATCGAGGAGATGGTCGAGGGTTCGCGGCTGATGCGGCGGCTGGCCGCGACGCCGGCGCTGTCGGCGATCATCGACGAGGAACTCAAGCCGGGTGCGGCCGTGATGTCCGACGCCGACTTCGCCGACGACGCCCGCAGCCGCGCCGGCACCGTCTTCCACCCCTGCGGCACCTGCATCATGGGCCCCGACCCCGCGACCTCCGTCGTCGACGCCCGCCTCCGGGTCCACGACCTCGAGCGGCTCCGCGTCATCGACGCCTCGATCTTCCCGAACGTCACCTCCGGCAACACCAACGCCCCGGCGATCATGGTCGGCGAGAAGGGCGCGGACCTGGTGCTGGCGGACGCGCCGGGGCGGTAGCTTCGGGCAGGGCGGAGGAGGCGGGACGCCCGCGGCACCCGCGACGCGTCCTCCCCCTGCCAGGGGGGAGGACAGCCGGCGCAGCCGGCAGGTGGGGGCCCGTCAATCCGAAGCGAGACGGTGCAGAGGCCGAGCCCGTGATTTCACGGGCCCCACCCTGACCGCTTCGCGGTCTGTCCCTCCCCCTGGCAGGGGAGGGACGGGGCGCCGCGTCTTCCCGACCGCCCCCCGACCCACCCTCACTTCATCGTCGGAATCGAGAACTCCGCGCCGTCCTTGATGCCGGAGGGCCAGCGCGAGGTGACCGTCTTCGTCTTCGTGTAGAAGCGGATCGCGTCCGGGCCGTGCTGGTTCAGGTCGCCGAAGCCCGAGCGCTTCCAGCCGCCGAAGGTGTAGTAGGCGAGCGGCACCGGGATCGGCACGTTGACGCCGACCATGCCGACATCGACACGTGCCGCGAAGTCGCGCGCGGCGTCGCCGTCGCGGGTGTAGATCGCGACGCCGTTGCCGTATTCGTGCTTGGAGGGCAGCGACAGCGCCTCCTCGTAGTCCTTGGCGCGCACCACCGACAGCACCGGCCCGAAGATCTCCTCCTGGTAGATGCGCATGTCGGCGGTGACGTTGTCGAACAGCGAGCCGCCGAGATAGAAGCCGTCCTCGTAGCCCTGCAGGCGGAAGTTGCGCCCGTCGACGACGAGCTTCGCCCCTTCCTCGACGCCGAGGTCTATGTAGCCCTTCACCTTGTCGCGGTGGGCCTTCGTCACCATCGGGCCGAAGTCGGCCGAGGGATCGGTCGAGGGTCCGACCTTCAGGCTCTCGACGCGCGGGATCAGCTTCTCCATCAGGCGGTTGGCGGTCGCCTCGCCGACGGGCACGGCGACCGAGATCGCCATGCAGCGCTCGCCGGCCGAGCCGTAGCCGGCGCCGATCAGCGCGTCGACCGTCTGGTCGAGGTCGGCGTCCGGCATGATGATCATGTGGTTCTTGGCGCCGCCGAAGCACTGGGCGCGCTTCCCCGTCGCCGCCGCGCGGGCATAGATGTACTCGGCGATCGGCGAGGAGCCGACGAAGCCGATCGCCTTGATGTCCGGGTCGTCGAGCAGCGCGTCGACCGCGACCTTGTCGCCGTTTACCACCTGGAAGATGCCGGGCGGGCCACCGGCCTCGATGAAGAGCTCGGCGAGGCGCATCGGGCAGGACGGATCGCGTTCCGACGGCTTCAGCACGAAGGCATTGCCGCAGGCGATCGCCGGGGCGGCCTTCCACAGCGGGATCATAGCCGGGAAGTTGAACGGTGTGATGCCGGCGACGACGCCGAGCGGCTGGCGCAGCGAGTACATGTCGATGCCAGGGCCGGCGCCCTCGGTGTACTCGCCCTTCAGGAGATGCGGGATGCCGGTGGTGAACTCGACCACCTCGAGGCCGCGCTGCAGGTCGCCGCGGGCGTCCGGCAGCGTCTTGCCGTGCTCGCGGGCGATGAGGTCGGAGAGCTCGTCGGCGTTCGCCGTGCAGAGCTCGAGGAACTTCATCATCACGCGGGCGCGGCGCTGCGGATTGGTCGCGGCCCACGCGGGCTGCGCTTTCTTGGCGTTCTCGACGGCGGCACGCACTTCCTCGACGGAGGCGAGCGCGACGTGGCCGCGGACCTCGCCGGTCATCGGCTGAAAGACCTCGGCGGTGCGGCCGGAGCGGCCGGCGACGGCCTTGCCGCCGATGAAGTGTCCGATCTCGAGCATGAGCCCTCTCCCGAAGAATGCGTTCTCTCGGCACGGATGGGGCCGAGCGTGGCCTTGGTGATGACGCTTCCATCCGCGCACAGCAAGACGCAATGTCGCGCAGCCGTTGTGCGGAAAGTGATGCGCGCCGGCCCGGACCGCGGGTGAAGCGAGTGGAGACGCGAATGGACTGGGACCGGCTGCGCGTCTTCCTCGCCGTCGCCCGCGCTGGCCAGATCCTCGGCGCGGCCCGGCGGCTCTGCCTCAACCACGCGACCGTCGCCCGCCAGCTCGACGCGCTGGAGGCCGGCCTTGGCACCATGCTGGTCGAGCGCGGACCCTCCGGCTGCACGCTGACGGCGGCCGGCGAGCGGCTCGCCGCCACCGCCGAGCGCATGGAGGCCGAGGCGCTCGCCGCCGAGGCGGACCTCGCCGAGGGCGGCGGCGGCATCAGCGGCACGGTTCGCGTCGGTGCGCCGGACGGGCTCGGAAACTACTTCCTCGCGCCCGAGCTCGCCCGGCTCGCGAGCCTTCACCCCGGCCTCGTCGTCGAGCTGGTGCCCTTGCCGCGCACCTTCTCGCTGTCGAAGCGCGAGGCCGACGTCGCCATCGGGCTCGAGCGGCCGGCCCGCGGCCGGCTCGTGGCGACGAAGCTCACCGACTACACCCTCGGCGTCTACGCCACCGGCGCCTATCTCGCCGCCCACGGCGAACCGGCCTCGAAGGCGGAGCTTGCCGGCCACGTCTTCGTCTCCGGCGTCGACGACTTCTCCTATTCGGCGGCGCTCGACTATGCCGCCGCCTTCGAGGGCACGGCGGCGGAGCGCTTCCACTGCGCGAGCGTCGTCGGCCAGGTCGAGGCGATCCGCGCCGGCCACGGCTTCGGCATCGTCCACGACTATGTCGCCGCCCGATTGCCCGAGCTCGTGCCGATGCTGCCGGAGATCACCTTCCGCCGCAGCTACTGGCTGGTGACGCACCCCGACACCAGCCGCAGCGGCCGGGTCGCGACGGTGACGAAGGCGATCGCCCAGCGCGTCCGCGAGGAGCGCCGCCTATTCGCCGCTCCTGGGCGCGGCTGAGCGAGGCTTTGGGATTGTATCTCTTCCAGTGAACGGACCGGCACCTTAGCCACCGTGGGCGGAAACGCTGTCGTGAACGTTTCCGGTCTGGCCAAGCCTCAGCCTGGACCCATGATAATGTGTCGCGCGTTGCCGGTCGGCGACGCTGGCCGATCGCTCTTCCGGGGACCCCTTGCCATGAAATTTCTCGTCGCCGCCGTCACGACGCTGACGCTGCTCGCCTCCGCCGCCTCCGCCGACCCGATCGCCGACCGCCAGAAGTTGATGAAGGGCATCGCCGACGCCACCAAGGTCTCGGCCGAGATGGTGCAGGGCAAGACGCCGTGGGATGCCGCCGCCGCCAAGGGAGCGATGGCGACGATCGCCGCCAATGCCGAGATGTTCCCGTCCCTCTTCCCCGCCGGCACCGAGACGGGTGGCGACACCGAGGCCTCGCCGAAGATCTGGGAGGCGAAGTCCGACTTCGACGCGCTTTCCGCCAAGCTCGCCTCCACCGCTCAGGCGGCCGGCTCTGCCGCCGATGGCGGCCTCGAAGCCTTCAAGCCGGCCTTCGGCGCGATGGCGGCCAACTGCAAGGCCTGCCACCAGGACTACCGCATCCAGAAGAACTGAGCGCGCCATGCGCCGCCTGCTGCTGCTCGTCGTCCTCGCCGCCCTTCTCGGCGGCGGGGCGTTCTGGTGGCTGACCGAGCCGAAGCGGGTCGACGCCGCATCGCTGCCCGTCCACTCAGCCGATCTCGCCAACGGCGAGCGGATGTTCTGGGCCGGTGGCTGCACGTCGTGCCATGCCCGGCCTGGGGCAGAGGGCGACGCCAAGCTGGTGCTCGCCGGCGGCCTCGAGCTGCCGACGCCGTTCGGCACCTTCCGGGTGCCGAACATCACGCCGGACCGGGCCACCGGCATCGGTGGCTGGTCGCTCGCCGACTTCATCACCGCCATGAAGGACGGAACCTCGCCAGACGGGCGGCACTACTATCCGGCCTTCCCCTACACCTCCTACCAGCGGATGCGGACGGAAGACCTGATCGACCTCAAGGCCTATCTCGACACCCTGCCGGCGGCCGAGAACGTCGTCGCCGGCCCGGACCTCGCCTTCCCCTACAACGTCCGCCGCGGCCTCGGCCTCTGGAAGCTGCTCTATCTCGACGGCAAGCCCTACACGCCGAACCCGGCCTATTCCGCGCAGGCACAGGCGGGCGGCTACCTCGTCGAGGGTCCCGGCCACTGCGGCGAGTGCCACACCCCGCGCGACGTCTTCGGCGGCATGGAGCGCGACCGCTGGCTCGCCGGCGGCCCCTCGCCCGAGGGCAAGGGCACGATCCCGAACGTCACGCCGGTCGCCGGCGCCTTTGGCGACTGGACGCCGGAGGAGATCGCCTATGCGCTGGAGAGCGGCTTCACGCCGGACTTCGATTCGCTGGGGGGTTCGATGGCGTCAGTCGTGACGAACTGGTCGCACGTGCCCGCCGCCGACCGCGAGGCGGTCGCCGCTTACCTCAAGGCGATCCCGCCGATCGCGGGACCGTGAGGGCGAACCAGGCGTTCAGTATTCCTCCTCCTCGACGGGCTCGACCTCGCAATAGGCCTCGATCCACGCCGTGAAGCTCGGGGCGACACACTCGACGGTTTCGAAGTCGTGGTCGAAGAACCAGATCGCGGCGCTGCCGTCCGCGTGCTTCTTCAAGCGCTCAGCGTCGAAGCAGAACTTGTTGCCTGCGTGGTCATCGGCGAAGGCGATGAGGTTGGCCGGCATACTGATCTCATGCCAGGCGAGCGTAGCCGTGATGATCTCGGAGGGTGCGTAGAATTCGCCGATGCCTTGAAGGTCCAGTTCACGCTCGACGATCGCACTCAGGAGCGCGAGTTTCGGTCGAGGCAAGCCGACCCGCAGAACCGCATCGCGGTAGTCATCGGGCAGGCGGACACCGAAGCGAAACTCGACTCGACTCAGATCGCTTTCAGAGACGGGATCGGGGGGATAGCTGCTCGACGTCCACTTCTCTGTGAAACGCTCCAGCGACATGGGTCTCTCCACGCGATCTGTGATGACGGAAAACTAACCATGTTCGGGGTGAACTGTCAGGCGAACCTTCACCGCCAAGCCGTAGCAATCGGAATGGCCGCTATGGCCGCTTGACGCCCGCCACCGCGCACCAGATGGTCGGCGTCGCATGACGATTCGCACCCCCTTCGTGGCCGTGGCCGCGCTCCTCGTCCTCGCCGGCTGCGCCGAGGAGCGGCGGCTCCCGACGGTCCCGAGCTTCTACCAGCACCTCGATCGGCCCTCGGCCGTCCTCGACACCGCGACGGCGGCCGGGATGATCTCGAGCTACCGCGCCCAGCAGGGTCTCGGGCCGGTCGTCGTCGACCGGGTGCTCGAGGAGGTCGCGACCGAGCAGGCGCGCGCCATGGCGGCGGGCGACAATGTCCGCGTCTCACTCACCAGCGCGCGCGACATCCAGGCGCGCCTCGCGAAGGCCGGCTACCGCACCGACGTGGCGGTGGAGAGCGTCTCGGCCGGCTACCGTACCATCGCCGAGATGTTCTCGGGCCTCCGGGAATCGAAGCCGCAGAACGAGAAGCTGCTCACGCCGGGCGTCACCCGCATCGGCATCGCCATCGGCTATGCGCCGAAGAGCAAGTACCGGCTGTTCTGGAGCGTCGTGCTGGCCGGCGAGCCGCAGCAGCCTTAAGGTTCGGCGCCCGAGCCAACCGGAAGGGGCGGCGATGCTCGACCGCGCCGACGACTACGACGACCTCGTCCGCCGCTTCCGCTGGCGCGTGCCGGCGCGCTTCAACATCGCCGAGGCCGCCTGCGAGCGGTGGGTGCGCGTCAAACCCGACCGCGTCGCGCTGATCGACCTCGACGGCGACCTGAAGCCGCGCGAGATCACCTACGGACACCTGTCGCGGCGCTCGAACCGCCTCGCCCATGGCCTCGCGGCGCACGGCATCTCGCGCGGCGACCGCGTCGCGATCCTGCTGCCGCAGGGGCCGGACGTGCTCGTCGCCCACTTCGCCCTCTACAAGCTCGCCGCCGTGGCGCTGCCGCTGGCGCTCGTCTTCGGCCCCGAGGCGCTCGCCTTCCGGCTGACCGACGCCGGCGCCCGCGCGGTGATCACCACGGCCGCCGGCGCCGAGCGCATCGCGGCGCTCGCCGTGCGCCCGCCCGGGCTCGACCTCGTGATCGCCGTCGACGGCGACGCGCCCGGCGCGCTCCGCCTGGAGCCGCTCCTGGAGGCGGCGAGCGACGCGCCGGTCCTCGTCGACACCGACGCCGACGACCCGGCGATGATGATCTACACCTCCGGCACAACCGGCCCGCCGAAAGGCGCGCTGCACGCCCACCGCGTGCTGATCGGCCACCTGCCGGGCGTCGAGATGCACCACGAGTTCCTGCCCCAGCCCGGCGACCGGCTGTGGACGCCGGCCGACTGGGCGTGGGCCGGCGGCCTCCTCAACGTCGTGCTGCCGGGACTGATGCTCGGTGTGCCGGTGGTCAGCCACGCGGCGATCAAGTTCGATCCGGAGCGCGCCTGGCGGCTGATGGCCGACCACGGCGTGCGCAACGTCTTCCTGCCGCCGACGGCGCTGAAGCTGATGCGCGCCGCGCCGCCACCGGCGATCCGGCCGACCCTCAGGACGGTCGGCTCCGGCGGCGAGGCGCTCGGCAGCGAGACCTACGAGTGGGGCCGGTCGGCGCTCGGCGTCACCATCAACGAGTTCTACGGCCAGACCGAGTGCAACCTCGTGCTCGGCGCCTGTGCGGCGATCGGGGTGAGCCGCGCGGGGGCGATCGGCAAGCCGGTGCCGGGGCACACCGTGGCGATCATCGACGAGGCCGGCCGGCCGCTACCCGCTGGCACGCTCGGCCAGATCGCGGTGGCGCGGCCCGACCCCGTGATGTTCCTCGGCTACTGGAACAAGCCGGAGGCGACCGTGGCGAAGTTCGTCGGCGACTTCATGGTGACCGGCGACCAGGGCATCATCGACGCGGACGGCTACGTCACCTTCGTCGGCCGCGACGACGACGTCATCACGTCCGCCGGCTACCGCATCGGCCCGGCGGAGATCGAGGACTGCCTCGTCGGCCACCCGGCGGTGTCGCTCGCCGCCGCCGTCGGCAAGCCCGACCCGATCCGCACCGAGATCGTCAAGGCCTACGTGGCGCTGAAGCCGGGCTTCGCTGCCTCCGACGCCCTCGCCGCCGAGATCCGCGACTTCGTCCGCACGCGGCTGTCGGCGCACGAGTACCCGCGCGAGGTCGCCTTCGTCGCCGACATCCCGCTCACCTCCACCGGCAAGGTGATCCGCCGCCTGTTCCGCGAGGCGGCCCGGGCGGAGGTGGAGGGGGATGTGGGCGAGACGTGACGGCTCGGGTCAGACGTCGCCGATCACCACCTTGCCCCGTCGGCGGATCGACCAGCCGCGGGCGAGGCGGCGGCGGGCCTCGAAGAGCGGGCGGGCGAGTTCGTGGACGCGGAAGTCGGACTTGGTGGGTCCGGGGCCGGGGCGGACGGATGCGCAGTCGTGGCCGGCGCCGGCCCAGGTGGCGTGCAGGGCGGCGTCGAGCGGGTTGTCGAGCGGGATGCGCCGGCGTTGCTCGTCGGTGAGGTCGTCCAGCGTCAGTGGCCGCCAGTCGACGCTGTGGGCCCAGGCCGCCTCGTGATTGACCCGCTTCGCCTGCGCCCGCACGCCGAGATCGTCCGCGACGGCGGCAATGAGGTCATCGCAGCGGCGGTAGTCAGCGACGAACCAGAAGCCGGCGAGCGCCTCGCCCAGGAGGCGCCATTTCTCGGCCACCGGCATGACGACGAGCCGCGCCGACGACACTTCGAGCCAGCGCGACAGCAGGAAGTGCGCCATGGGATCGCGCTGCAGGGCGCTGTAGTAGAGCGGGAACGAATAGGGTCGCCCGCCGGATGCGAGGTACCGCATCATCCTGAAGTTGTAGTAGGAGATCTGGAAGCTCAGCGGGTCGCGCAGGAGCACGGAGCGGCGGATCTCGCGGCCCGGGAAGCGCGTCTCGATCGACCGCGTCAGGTGATGGCCGGAGAGCGCGTGGATGCCGGCCGCCGGCGGCATTTCCGACAGGCCGCCGCGGCCCGGACGTCGCGGCATGAAGAAAGCCTCCTTCACCATGTGGCGGGCGAGGTGCACCTCGATCGTCCGCCCAGCGCACTTCGGGACGTGCAGCAGAATGTGGAGGGGGTGCGGCGAATCCGACATGGGCCGAGGCTAGCGGAGGTGGGTGTTGGTGGCCACGCGTTGCGAGACCTTACGCGTCGACGGCGCAGTCTTTGACCCTCCCCCTGTGGCAGGGTCGGGCCGCGAAGCGGTCCGGGGAGGGCCGCCGGCGGCGAAGCTGCCGGCGGTGCGACGGTCCGGCAGTCTCGCACGCCGTACCGCCGCGCTCGCGCGCGGCGGATCCCACCGGCCGGCTTCGCCGGCCCCCCCCCCTACGAGAGGGGAGGGAGAGCTTCCCCAGTACCTCATCCGACCGGCCGCAGGTCGTCGATGACCTTGCCGTCGTTGGCGAGCGTGCCGGCGGGGACGGGCTCGGCGGCGCCGGAGAGCTTGGTGACGTCGCGCAGCGTCGCGGCGACGGCGGCGGCGAGCGCCACACCGGCCTCACCGTCGACCGCCGCCTCGAAGCGCAGCACCATGGTGTCCTGCTCGTCGGCCCGGCCGACGACGAGGCGGGCGCGGCGGATTTCCGGGTGGCGCTTCACCACCTGGTCGACCTGGGCCGGGTCGACGAACATGCCCTTCACCTTGGTGCGTTGATCGGCGCGGCCCATCCAGCCTTCCAGCCTGAGGTTCGTGCGCCCGCACGGGCTCGGCCCCGGCAGCAGCGCCGAGAGGTCGCCTGTGCCGAAGCGGATGAGCGGATAGGCCGGCGACATCCGCGTCACCACCACCTCGCCGACCTCGCCCGGGGCGACCTGATCGCCGGTGCCCGGACGAACGATCTCGAGAATGATGTCCTCGTTGACGACGAGGCCGGAGCGCCCGCTCGTCTCGAAGGCGAGGATGCCGAGCTCGGCGGTGGCGTAGGCCTGGAAGACCGCGACGCCGCGGTGGGAAAATTCGGCGGCGAGGCTCTTCGGCAGCGCCGCGCCGGAGACGACGGCGCGGACGATCGAGGACGTCGGGCGGCCGAGCTCTTCGGCCTTGTCGAGCAGGACCTTGAGGAAATCCGGCGTGCCGCAGTAGGCGACGGGCTTCAGCGACGCGATGGCGTCCAGCTGCGCCTCGGTGTTGCCGACGCCGGCCGGGATGACGGCGCAGCCGAGCGCTCGCGCCGCCTCGTCGAGGATGAAGCCGCCCGGCGTCAGGTGGTAGGCGAAGGCGTTGTGGACGATGTCGCCCTTGCGGATGCCGGCGGCATAGAGCGCGCGGGCGCCGCCCCAGGGATCTGGCCCCGGACCCTGCGGCTCGAAGATCGGCCCCGGCGACAGGAACAGGCGGCCCCACAGCCCGGGATCGGGCACGGCGAGGCCGCCGAACGGCGGGTCCGCCCGCTGGCGCTCGACCAACGCCGACTTGCGCGTCACCGGCAGGCGGGCGAGCGCCGTGCGGTCGCGAACGGTGGAAAGCTCGTGGCCGGCGAGGATCTCGGCCCAGCCGGGCGCGGCCTCGACCGCCTCGGCGAGCTGCGCCGGCAGCTGCGCGAACAGATCCGCCTCCCGGACGGCCGGGTCCTGCGTCTCGCGGTCGTCGAACGGTCGGCTCATCGCGCCCCCTGAGGCGCAGCGGCGCGCCCGATCGGTCCTATCACCGCCAGCATGTCACGACAGCCACCTTTTGCGGCGCTTGTAGTGCTTGACATCGCGGAACGACTTCCGCCCCTCGCCGCCGACGCCGAGATAGAACTCGCGCACGTCCTCGTTGGCCGACAGCGCGCTCGCCGGGCCGTCCATGACGACGCGGCCGTTCTCGAGGATGTAGCCGTGGGTGGCGTAGCGCAGCGCCACGTTGGTGTTCTGCTCGGCGAGCAGGAAGGAGACGCCCTCGTCGGCATTGAGCCTGTGGACGATCTCGAAGATCTCCTCGACGAGCTGCGGGGCGAGGCCCATCGACGGCTCGTCGAGCAGGATCATCTTCGGCCGCGACATCAGCGCCCGCCCGATGGCGCACATCTGCTGCTCGCCGCCCGACGTGTAGCCGGCCTGCGAGGCGCGGCGGACCTTGAGGCGAGGGAAGTAGGTGTAGACGAGCTCGAGGTCGCGCTTGATCGCGGCGCCCCCGTCGCGGCGGGTATAGGCGCCGGTGAGGAGGTTCTCCTCGATGGAGAGGTGGCCGAAGCAGTGGCGGCCCTCCATCACCTGGATGCAGCCGCGCCGCACCAGCGCGTTCGGCGACAAGGCCTCCACCGCCTCGCCGCGGAAGACGATCGAACCCTTCGTTACGGCGCCGCGCTCGGCGCCGAGCAGGTTGGAGATCGCCTTCAGCGTCGTCGTCTTGCCGGCGCCGTTGGCGCCGAGCAGCGCCACGACGCCGCCTTCGGGCACCGTCAGGGAGACGCCCTTCAGGACGAGGATGACGTGGTCGTAGATCACCTCGATGTTGTTCACCGAGAGGATCGGCGCCGCCGCCGTCGCCGCGGCGGGGATGGTCCCCGCCGCTGCCGTTGTGGTCGTCGCGCTCACGAGCACGGCTCGGCGCGGGCCGGCCAGGGCTGGTTCTTCGAGACGTAGTCTGCCGCCGACGCCTTGAGCAGCGGCTCGACGACGTCGGTCATCGGCGCGAACCAGTCGCTCACCGGCTTCCAGGTAGTGCCGTCCCACTGCTGCACGTAGACGTCGTGGTGGCCGGAGTGGTCGGTGCAGGAGAGCTTCAGCGGCGTCATGAAGCCGTCGAGGCCGATCTCCTTCAGCCGCTCGGCGGAGATCTCCAGCGTCTCCATGCCCTTGCGGACGTCCTCGGCAGTGACGTCGGGCTTGCCGGCGAGCGTCTGGGCGTTGCGGATCGCCTCCGCCATCAGCACGGAATTGTAGACGCCGCGATTGTAGAGGTTCTCGCCGAACTTCGCGGCATCGACCTTCGACATCCCCTTGTCGACGACGTGGGTCTTGATGTCCTGCAGGGCCGGATAGTTCGGGCCGACGCCGTTGAAGTTGAGCGTCTTGTAGCCGACGGCGCCGGCACCGGCCGGGCGCGCGTCGTCCTCGCCGCCCGCCCACCAGACGCCGATGAACTTGTCCATCGGGTACCGGATCTTGGCGGCCTCCTTGACGGCGGTCGGGTTCATGGCGCCCCAGCCCCACATCACCATGTAGTCGGGCTTGTCGCGGCGCACGTTCAGCCACTGCGAGGACTGGTTCTGCATCTCCTGGGCGGGGACCGGGTACTGCAGGAGCTCGAAGCCGTACTTCGTCGCGAGGTCCTGCAAGAGCGGGATCGGCTCGCGGCCGTAGCCGGCGTCGAGGAAGAGGTAGCCGATCTTCTTGCCCTTGAGGTTGTCGAGGCCGCCCTCCTGCTCGCCGATGTACTTGATGACGGCGGAGGCGCCGTCCCAGTAGGTCATCGGCGGGTTGAACACCCACGGGAAGGTCTCGCCCTCGGCGGCGGCCGACAGGCCGTAGGCCATCGACAGGACGGGGATGTGGTCGACGTTCGCCTTCGGGATGACGGCCAGCGTGATGCCGGTGGACCACGGGTTCATGAACAAGGGCTTCTTGCCCTTCACCGCCTCGTAGCACTCGACGCCCTTCTGCGTGTCGTAGCCGGTCTCGCACTCCTCGATGACGATCTTGACGCCGCCGATGCCGCCGTCGCGCTCGTTCAGCATCTGCAGATAGTCGTTCATGCCGTTGGCGATCGGGATGCCGGAGTTGGCGAACGGCCCGGTGCGATAGGTGAGAAGCGGGATGTAGAGCCCCTCGGCGAAGGCCGGCGCCGCGGCAAACGCCGCCATCGCGCCGGCGAGCACCGTGGCCGTCAGGGTGCGCTTCAGTGTCATGCTCGTCCCTCCCTCGTCGGTTCGCCGGGGCGGATGCCGCCGGCCGCTTCCTCCGCGCGGGGTCTGCGCCCCGTCGCCATGATCGGCCGCCCTAATAGGGGAACGGCCACGTCCTCAGCTTCTGCTTGCCCACCTGCCAGAGCCTCGCGAGGCCGTGCGGCTCGACGATCAGGAAGACGATGATCAGCGCCCCGATGATCATGTAGGTGAGATGCTGCACGGCATCGGCCGCCACGTCGATGCCAAAGGTGCGCGGCGCAGCGCGGATCAGCACCGGCAGGATGAAGATGAAGGCTGCGCCGAAGAACGATCCGACGAGGCTGCCGAGGCCGCCGATGATCGTCATGAACAGGATCAGGAACGACAGGTTGATCGAGAACGACGACGGCTCCGCCGCGCCGAGCCAGAAGAACACCATCATCGCCCCGGCGACGCCGAGATAGAACGACGACACCGCGAACGCCGAGAGTTTCGCCCTGAGCGGGCGCACCCCGATCAGCTCGGCGGCGATGTCCATGTCGCGGATCATCATCCACGAACGGCCGATGCGGCCGTGCACGAGGTTGGAGGCGATCCAGGTGAGCAGCGCGACGAGGCCGAGGACGGCGAAATAGCGCGCCTCCGGCGAGGCGGACGGGCCGGTCAGCATCACGCCGAAGCCGGTACGGCCGGGCACCTCGATCGCCCCCGAGGCGTTGGAATTGTAGAGCCAGGGGATGCGGATGAAGCACCACTCCAGAAAGAACTGCGCGGCGAGCGTCGCCACCGCCAGGTAGAAGCCCTTGATGCGCAGCGACGGCAGCCCGAAGACGATGCCGATCGCCGCCGAGACGAGGCCCGAGGCGAGCACCAGGATCAGGATGTTCGTGTCTGGGAAATAGGTCGTGAGTTTGTAGCAGGCATAGGCGCCCGCCCCCATGAAGCCACCAGCGCCGAGCGACAATTGGCCGGCATAGCCGGTGAGGATGTTGAGCCCGATCGTCGCCAGCGCCATGATCAGGAACGGGATCATGATGGTGTTGAGGAAGAAGTCGTCGCCGAGGAGCGGCACCAGCACGACGGCCACGAACAGGATCACGCCGAGGCCGATCCGATCCTGCAGGATCGGGAACACCGCCATGTCGGCGCGGTAGCTCGTCTTGAACTGGCCGGCCTCGCGATAGAACACGTGTTCGTTCCCCTCAGACCCGTTCGATGATGCGTTCGCCGAACAGCCCCTGCGGGCGGAACAGCAGGAAGACGAGGGCGATGACGTAGGCGAGCCAGCTCTCGATGCCACCGCCGATCAGGGGGCCCCAGTAGATCTCGCCGAGCTTCTCGCCGATGCCGATGATGAGGCCGCCGACGATGGCGCCGGGGATCGAGGTGAAGCCGCCGAGGATGAGCA
Organism: Pseudoxanthobacter soli DSM 19599; assembly: GCA_945898215.1. Lineage (GTDB taxonomy): Bacteria > Pseudomonadota > Alphaproteobacteria > Rhizobiales > Segnochrobactraceae > CAMDHY01. The sequence continues at coordinate 23,604 of CAMDHY010000013.1, forward strand.
CCGGCAGCGCCTTCAGGGCGATGATCTGCAGGGCGAACGACACGTCCGAGCGGGCGCCCCACATGATGCCGGTGGCGAGCGCCACGACGCCGGCGGTGAACCAGACGATCACCCAGATCTGTTCGAGCGAGATGCCGACCGACAGCGCCGCCTGGTGGTCGTCGGCGACCGCCCGGAGCGCCCGGCCGATGCGCGTGTAGTGGAAGAACACGCCGATGCCGACCACCATGACGATGGCGATGGCGGCTGCGGCGATGTCGATCTCCTGGAAGAAGACGACGCCGCCGAACACCTCCCACTCGCGCATGCCGGTCGGCAGCCCGAGCGCCTCGGTGATCATCACCTTCGGCTCGCCGCCGAACACGAACTCGCCGAGGCCGATGAGGAAGTAGGTGAGCCCGATCGTCGCCATGAACAGGATGATGTCGGGCTGGTTGACCAGCGGCCTGAGCACCAGCCGCTCGACGGCCACCGCGAGCACGAACATCACGACGAGCGTCAGCCCGAGCGCCACCCAGGCGGGCATGCCGAGGGCGTAGAGGCCGACCAGCGTCAGCGCCGCGAACACCACCATGATGCCCTGCGCGAAGTTGAAGATGCCCGACGCCTTGAAGATCAGCACGAAGCCGAGCGCGATCAGGGCGTAGAGGACGCCGCCGACGAAGCCGTCCCACAGCACCTGCAGCAGGAAGTCCGGCGCCGACACCATGTCGACGAAGGGCTGCACCAGCACGGCCCAGAGAACGTCCATCAGCCCTGCCTCCCGCGCGCCATCAGTGCGGCACTCCGAGATAGGCGTCGATGACGTCCTGGTTCTTCTGCACCTCCTCGGGCGCGCCGTCGGCGATCTTGACGCCGTAGTCGAGGACGACGACGCGGTCGGAGAGGTCCATGACGACGCCCATGTCGTGCTCGATGAGCGCGATCGTGGTGCCCCACAGGCGGTTCACGTCGAGGATATAGCGGGACATGTCCTCCTTCTCCTCGAGGTTCATGCCGGCCATCGGCTCGTCGAGGAGGAGGAGTTCGGGGTCCATGGCGAGCGCGCGGGCGAGCTCGACGCGCTTCTGCAGGCCGTAGGGCAGCTTGCCGACCGGCGTCTTGCGGATCGCCTCGATCTCCAGGAAATCGATGATCTCCTCCACCGCGCGGCGGTTCTCGATCTCCTCGGAGAGCGCCGGGCCGTAGCGCAGGCACTGCCAGAGGAAGCCGCGCTTCATCTTGAGCGTCCGGCCGGCCATGATGTTGTCGAGGGTCGTCATGCCCTTGAAGAGGGCGACGTTCTGGAAGGTGCGGGCGATGCCCTGGCTCGCCGCATCATAGGGGCGCATGCGCCGGCGGACGGTGCCCTTGTAGGTGATGGTGCCCTGCTGGGGGTGGTAGAAGCCGTTGATGACGTTGAGCATCGACGTCTTGCCGGCGCCGTTCGGGCCGATGATGGCGCGGATCTCGCCCTTGCGGACGTCGAACGACACGTCGTTGATCGCCCGCACGCCGCCGAACGACAGCGTCACCCCTTCGAGCGCCAGCAGCGGCGGGCCCGCGGCGTCGGTCGCGGCGGCGCGGATGGGGACGACGGCCGCCGTCACTCGGCCGCCTCGCGCAGTGTCGGCGCCGGGCCGGCGTGGGGGGTCATGTCGCGGATCGACACCGTCGCCTCGATGGCGCCGCGGCGGCCGTCCTCGAAGGTCACCTCGGTGCGGACGTGGCGCTCGGTCGAGCCGTCGTAGAGTGCCTCGATCAGCGGGGCGTAGCGGTCGGCGATGAAGCCGCGGCGGACCTTCTGGGTGCGCGTCAGCTCGCTGTCGTCGGCGTCGAGTTCCTTGTGGAGGACGAGGAAGCGGCGGATCTGTGCGCCGGCCATCGCCGGCTCGGCGGCGAGGTCGCGATTTACTTGGTCGACAGCCTGTTCGAGGAGGTCGATGACGCGCGGGTGGGCGGCGAGCTCCTGGTAGCTCGCATAGGAGATGTCGGCGCGCTCGGCCCAGTCGCCAACGGCGGTGAGGTCGATGTTCAGCATGGCGGTGACGAAGCCGCGCGCGTCGCCGAAGGCCACCGCCTCGCGGATGGTGGGGAAGAACTTCAGCTTGTTCTCGATGTATTTCGGCGCAAACAGCGTGCCGTTGGAAAGCCGGCCGACGTCGCGGGCGCGGTCGATGATCTTGAGGTGGCCGTCGGGCGTGAAGAAGCCGGCGTCGCCGGTCTTGACGAAACCGTCCGGCGTCATCGTCTCGGCCGTGCGCTCTTCGTCGCGGAAATAGCCAAGGAACATGCCGGGGCTCTTGAACTGCACCTCGCCGTCGTCGGCGATGCGGAGCGCCACGTGCGGCGCCGGCGGCCCGACGGTGTCGGAGCGGATGTCGCCGTCGGCCTGGCAGGTGACGTGGAGGAAGGCTTCCGTCTGGCCGTAGAGCTGCTTGAGGTTGAGCCCGAGCCCCCGCCAGAAGGCGAAGAGGTCCGGCCCGATCGCCTCGCCGGCGGTGTAGGCGACGCGGATGCGGCTGAAGCCGAGCACGTTCTTCATCGGCCCGTAGACGAGGAGTTCGCCGAGCGCATAGGCGAGGCGGCCCGTGAGCGGCACCGGGCGACCGTCGAGGATCGCCGCGCCGTGGCGGCGGGCGACGGCGAGGAAATGGCGCACCATCGCCCGCTTCAGCCGCGAGGCGTCCTCCATGCGGATGGTGACGCGGGTGAGCAGCCCCTCGAAGACGCGCGGCGGCGCGAAATAGAAGCTCGGCCCGATCTCGCGCAGGTCCTGCGTCACCGTCTCCGCGCTCTCGGGGCAGGCGATGCAGAAGCCGGCGACCATCGCCTGGGCATAGTTCAGATAGTGGTCTCCGACCCAGGCGAGCGGCAGGTAGGCGAGCACCTCGTCGCGGTCGGTGAGCCGGTCGAAGGCGACGGTGTCGCGCGCCGCGGCCACGCAGCCGCCGGCCGACAGCATGACGCCCTTCGAGCGCCCGGTGGTGCCGGAGGTGTAGAGGATGACTGAGACGGCGTCGGGCGAGCCGGCCGCGACCCGCGCCGCCCAGTGGTCGGCGAGCCCGGGATCGGCCGTCATGGCGGCGCGGCCCTCGTCCTGGATCTCGGTGAAGGCGGAGAGGTGGTCCTTGCCGTAGTCGCCGAGGCCGCGCGGCTCGTCATAGACGAGGAACCTGAGCTTCGGCGTCTGGTCGGCGACCTGGATCAGCTTGTCGACCTGTTCCTGGTCCTGGCAGACGGCGGCGACCACCTCGGCGTGGGCGAGCACATAGGCGATCTCGTCGGCGACGGAATCGGCATAGACCGGCACCGGCACGGCGCCGAGCGACTGCACGGCGAGCATCGACCAGTAGAGCCGCGGCCGGTTCGCCCCGACGATCGCCACCGCGTCGCCCGGCCCGATGCCGCGACGCTCGCAGCCGAGCGCGGCGGCGCGGACCTCGCCCAGCACCTCTCCCCACGTCCACGTCTGCCAGATGCCGAGATGCTTCTCGCGCATCGCCGGGCGGCCGCCGCGCTCGCGCGCGTGACGCAGCAGAAGCTTGGGAAAAGTGTCCTCGCGTGCAGGCGCGGCCTCGACCGCTCCAGCCATCGGCGTTCCCGTTCCCTCTGGGGCGCCGGCCTCTGACGGGCCGGTCGCGCGGGCGGCGGAGCCACCCCGTTGAGGCGAGCTAAGCCGACGCTCCCGGGTGAATCAAGCCCGGCCGCACCATCTTGAACCAATTGACGAGAGCTGCCGCACTGCACGTCTTGATGTTGCAATGCGAAGGCCGTAAGCGGAACGACGGGGGTCCGGAAGGAACTGGGTCGCGAAGGTTCGGGGTCGCTGGCCCGGCGCCGCGGCCCGGCGGGCGGCGCCGTCGCGAGGGAGACGTGACTTGCTCGACCAGACGTCGCCTTCGAGCGTCGAAGCGGAGGACTTCTCCGCCGTCCGCGACACCGTCCGGCGCGCTTACGAGAACGTCGTGCTGGTGCTGCAGGGCGGCGGTGCGCTCGGGTCCTTCCAGCCGGGCGTCGTCGAGCGGCTGGACGCCGTCGGCGTCGACGTCAACTGGGTCGCCGGCATCTCGATCGGCGCCATAAACAGCGCCATCATCGCCGGCAATCCGCCCGGGCGACGCGTCGAGAAGCTGCGCGGCTTCTGGGAAAAGGTGACGAGCCGCATCGCGTGGCCGTGGCTGCCGCCCGGCGAGGAGATGCGCGCCGCGTTCAACCAGGCGTCGTCCCTCTCCGCCATGGTCTTCGGCCAGCCGGGCTTCTTCGAACCGCGTTTCCCGCCGCCGCAGTGGATGCCGCCGGGCGGGCCGGAGGCGACGAGCCACTACGACACCACGCCGCTGAAGGCGACGCTCGAGGAGTTCGTCGATTTCGACTACCTCAACCGCGGCGCGGTGCGGCTGTCGGTGGGCGCGGTCAACCTGCGCAGCGGCAACTTCACCTATTTCGATTCGACCGAGCGCCGCATCCGCCCCGAGCACATCATGGCCTCCGGGGCGCTGCCGACGGGCTTCCCGGCGATCGAGATCGAGGGCGAGCTCTACTGGGACGGCGGCCTCGTCTCCAACACGCCGCTCGCCTACGTCCTCGGCCGGATCGACGGCCAGAACACGCTGATCCTGCAGGTCGACCTGTTCAGCGCCTCCGGCGACAGGCCGCGCACGCTGACAGAGGCCCGCGAGCGCCAGAAGGACATCCAGTTCTCCAGCCGCACGCGCCTCAACACCGACGTGTTCAAACGCATCCAGGAGATGCGGCGCACCGTCTCAAAGCTGCTCGACCAGCTGCCGCCGGAATTCCGGGAGCTGCCGGAGGCGAAGAAGCTCGCCGACTGCCGTCGGGCGGCGCTCGTCAACATCGTGCAGCTGATCTACCGCCGCAAGCCGACCGACCGCGACTACAAGGACTACGAGTTCTCGCGCAACACGATGCTGGAGAACTGGCAGGCGGGCCGCGACGTCATCGTCCGGACGATGCGCCGTCCCGACTGGTTTGAGCTTCCCGACCCGGAGGCCGGCGTTGTCACACACGACGTCTGGCGCGACGCCAAGGACTGAGCGCCGTCCGGCCACCCCGCCCTATCGACCACCGGAGCAACGCCCGTGATCAGCGAAGACGAAGTCCGCCGCCGCGCCTTCTCGATGCCCCTCACCTCGCCGGCCTTCCCGCCGGGGCCCTATCGCTTCGTCAATCGCGAGTTCTTCATCGTCAGCTACCGCACCGACCCGGCGGCCCTCGCCGCGATCGTGCCGGCGCCGCTCGAGATCGCCGAGCCGATCGTCAAGTACGAGTTCATCCGCATGCCGGATTCGAGCGGCTTCGGTGACTACACCGAGTCCGGCCAGGTGATCCCGGTCACCTACAAGGGTGAGAAGGGCGGCTACGTCCACGCGATGTATCTCGACGACGGCCCGCCGATCCTCGGCGGCCGCGAGCTCTGGGGCTTCCCGAAGAAGCTCGCGAGCCCGCGGCTCGCGGTGGAGAAGGAGACGCTGGTCGGAACCCTCGACTGCGGCTCGGTGCGCGTCGTCACGGCGACGATGGGCTACAAGTGCGTCGAGCTCGACCGGGAGCCCGTGATGGCGTCGCTGACGGCGCCGAACTTCCTCCTGAAGATCATCCCGCACGTCGACGGCACCGCGCGGGTCTGCGAGCTCGTGCGCTACTTCATGCAGGACATCACCTTCAAGGGCGCCTGGACGGGGCCGGCGGACATCGAGCTGTTCCGCCACGCGCTCGCCCCCGTGGCGCAGCTGCCGGTGCTGGAAGTGCTCGGCGCCAGCCACATCATCTGCGACCTGACGCTCGGCCTCGGCGAGGTGGTGCACGACTATCTGGCTTGAGCGCGCGGCATGTGAGCGTGCTCGCGCATTGGCCGGCTCCCGGGAACGCGCTATCCCGGTGGCCATGACCCTGCAGGCTCCGATTCGCATCCTCGGCATCGACCCGGGCCTCCGCCGCACCGGCTGGGGGGCGATCGAGGTGTCCGGAAATGCGATCCGCTTCGTCGCCTCCGGCTCGGTGGTGTCCGACGCCGGCGACGAACTCGCCCACCGCCTGCACGCGCTGTTCGTCGGCCTGACGACGGTGCTCGAGGACCTCGCCCCCCACGAGGCGGCCGTCGAACAGACATTCGTCAACCGCGACGGCGCCGCGACGCTGAAGCTCGGCCAGGCGCGCGGCATCGCCATGCTGGTGCCGGCGCGCGCCGGGCTCGCGGTCGCCGAATACGCCCCGAACGCGGTGAAGAAGTCGGTGGTCGGCGCCGGCCACGCCGACAAGAAGCAGATCCGCATGATGGTGAAGGTGCTGCTGCCGAAGGCGGAGTTCGACACCGACGACGCCGCCGACGCGCTCGCCATCGCCCTCTGCCACGCCCACCACCGCACCGCGCCGGCGGCCCGTCTCGCCCGCGCGGCGGCAGCCGGAGCGGCCAGATGATCGGCACGCCCAGATGATCGGCAAGCTCAGGGGTCTCGTCGACACCATCGCGGAGGACCACGTCGTCCTCGACGTCGGCGGCGTCGGCTACGAGGTGTTCTGCCCGGCGCGCGTGCTCGGCCACCTGCCGCGTCCCGGCGAACCGGTGGCGCTCGTCATCGAGACGGTGGTGCGCGAGGACGCGATCCGCCTCTACGGCTTCACCAGCCCCGGAGAGCGGGCGTGGTTCCGCCTGCTCACCTCGGTGCAGGGCGTCGGCGCCAAGGTGGCGCTCGCCATCCTCGGCGTGCTCGCCCCGGACGACCTCGCCACCGCTATCGCGCTCGGCGACAAGGTGGCGTTGTCGCGCGCCCCCGGCGTCGGCAAGCGGCTCGCCGAGCGGCTCGTCGTGGAACTCAAGCAGGCGGCGGGCGAGTTGGCCCTGCCGGCGGCGCTCGCCGGCGCGGGCGGCGTCCAGGTCGCCGCGGGCGCCAGTGATCCGGCGCTCGCCGACGCCGTCTCGGCGCTGGTCAATCTAGGCTACGGCGAGGCGCAAGCGCGGGGCGCGGTTCTCGCAGCGCGCGCGGCGGGACATGCCGAGGCCGGGGCGGCGACGCTGATCCGCCAGGCGCTGAAAGAGCTCGCGCGGTAGGCGGTCGACGGTCCACGTCGGCGCGCTCCCTCGAGCTTGGAATTCGCGGCCACCCCCTCCCTACCCTCCCCCGCAAGGGGGGAGGGTTCGCGTCGAGATTGGGCAAACCGACTGCCAAAAACACAAACGAAAACCATCCCCCCTCGCGGGGGAGGGTAGGGAGGGGGGCGCCGCGAGTCGCGGCGCCGCGTTTCCACGGCCGTCGCAAAAGTCGCCCAATCCCCTTCCCCTTTCGATGGAACCTTTTTCCGCGTCGCGCATTTTCTCGTCCCACGACACCACTCCGACGACCGTCCGACCCGCAAGATCGACCAACGATCCCGCGGGCTCAGACGTCGTCGCGCGTCGGCCGCGGCTCCTCCAGTGCCGGTGTCGGCGCAGACGAGGAGGACGAGCCCGGCATGTGTGGGATTGGCGGCGAGATCACCTTCGACTTCAGGGCCGCCTCGGCGGCGTCGGTGCAGCGCATGGCAGATGCCCCCGTGCCCCGCGGACCCGATGGCGAGGGCATCGTCGCCCGCGGGCGCGTCGCGCTCGGTCACCGCCGCCTCTCGATCATCGACCTGTCGAGCCGCGCCGAGCAGCCGATGGTCGATTCCGAGCTCGGCCTGACGATCGCCTTCAACGGCTGCATCTACAACTACGAGGCGCTGCGCGAGGAGCTTTCCGGCCTGGGCTACCGCTTCTTCTCCGGCGGCGACACCGAGGTGATCCTGAAGGCCTACCACGCCTGGGGCGAGGCCTGCGTCGAGCGGCTGATCGGCATGTTCGCCTTCGTCATCCACGAGCGCGAGACCGGCCGCGTGGTGATGGCGCGCGACCGCTTCGGCATCAAGCCGCTCTATCTCGCCGAGACCCCCGGCCGGCTGCGCTTCGCCTCCTCGCTGCCGGCGCTGCTCGCGGCCGGCGACGTCGACACGTCGGTCGATCGCGTGGCGCTGCATCGCTACATGAGCTTCCACGCCGTCGTGCCGGCGCCCGAGACGATCCTCGCGGGCGCGCGCAAGCTGCCGCCGGCCACCGTCCGCGTCATCGAGGCCGACGGTCGGACCCGCGAGCGGCGCTACTGGACGCTGTCGTTCGATCGCAGCGCCGACGTGCCGGTGGGCGTGCTGCTTTCCGGCGGCGTCGATTCGAGCCTGATCGTCGCGCTGCTGGCGGAGGCCGGCCAGACCGGCCTCGAGACCTTCTCGATCGGCTTCGAGAGCGCCAACGGCGAACAGGGCGACGAGTTCGTCTATTCCGACCTGGTCGCCGAGCGCTACGGCACCCGCCACCACCAGATCTTCGTGCCCTCGGTCGACCTCGTCGCCGAGCTGCCCGGCGCCGTGGCGGCGATGTCGGAGCCGATGGTCTCCTATGACTGCATCGGCTTCTACCTGCTGTCGCGGGAAGTGGCGAAGCACATCAAGGTGGTGCAGTCCGGCCAGGGCGCCGACGAGATTTTCGCCGGCTACCACTGGTATCTGCCGCTCGCCGCCGCCAACGACCCGGTCGGCGAGTACGCCCGCCTGTTCATGGATCGCGATCACGCGACGCTCGCGACGCAGCTGTCCCCCGACTATCTGGCGGACCGCGACGAGAGCCGCGCCTTCGTCGAGGCGCACTTCGCCGAAGGCGGTGCCACCGATCCGCTCGACAAGGCGCTCCGGCTCGATTCCACCATCATGCTGGTCGACGACCCGGTGAAGCGGGTGGACTCGATGACGATGGCGGCGGGGCTCGAAGCGCGCGTGCCCTTCCTCGACCACGAGCTCGCCGAACTCGCCGCCCGAAGCCTCGCTCAACCCCTATGCGCGCATCATCGTCGAGGAGGCACGCCGGCGTGGCATCGGGGTCGATCTGATCGACGCCGAGGGCGGCCTGTTCCGCCTGATCTATGGCGGCCGCTCGATCGCCTGCCGGGAGGCGCTGTCCGACCTGACGTCGGCGGTGGCGCTGTCGATCTGCGACGACAAGGCGGTGACGCGGCGCATCGTCGAGCGCGCCGGCGTGCGCGTGCCGGCGGAGATCGAGGCGGGCGACGGCGAGGCGCTCGCCGCCTTCATCGAGCACCACGGCTCGGTGGTGGTGAAGCCGGCGCGCGGCGAACAGGGCCGCGGCGTCGCCGTCGGGCTGACGACGCTCGAGGAGGTCGAGGCGGCCGTCGAGCGCGCCCGCGTCGTCTGCGACCGCGTGCTGGTGGAATCGTGCTTCCACGGCGACGACCTGCGCCTCGTCGTCATCGACTACCGCCTCGTCGTCGCGGCGATCCGCCGGCCGGCGGCGGTCGTCAGCATCGGCCGCTCCACCGTCCGCGAGCTGATCGCCCGCCAGAGCTGGCGGCGCGAGGCGGCGACCGGGGGCGAGTCCGCGATCCCGCTCGATGCCGAAACCGAGCGCTGCGTCGCCGCCGCCGGGCTGACGCTCGACGACGTGCCGAAGGTCAATCGCGAGGTCGCCGTCCGCAAGGCCGCCAACCTGCACACCGGCGGCACCATCCACGACGTCACCGACCACGTGCACCCGACGCTCGTCGAGGCGGCCGTGCCGGTGGCCCGTGCCATCGGCATCCCGGTGGTCGGCGTCGACTTCATCGTCCGCTCGCCGCACGAGCCGGACTACGTCTTCATCGAGGCGAACGAGCGGCCAGGCCTCGCCAACCACGAGCCGCAGCCGACGGCCGAGCGCTTCGTCGACCTGTTGTTCCCGCAGTCGATGCCGGCCGCTGCCCGCGATGTCGGCCGCGAACCGGGTCGCGACGCCCCGACGGGCTGGTGAGCGGCCGATGCCCCGTCTCGCCATCGACACCGACTACCTCACCGCCACGCTGAAGGCGCTGCTCGCGATCCCGAGCCCGAGCGGCTACAACGACACCATCGTGCGCTCCTGCGGCGCCGAGCTCCGCCGCCTCGGCGTCGAGACCGAGACGACCCGGCGCGGCGCCATCCGCGCCAAGCTGCCGGGGCAGTCGGCGCAGCCGGCGCGCGCCGTGATCGCCCACCTCGACACGCTGGGCGCCCAGGTGAAGCAGCTGAAGGACAACGGCCGGCTGGAGCTGGTGCCGATCGGCCACTGGTCGGCGCGCTTCGCGGAAGGCGCGCGCGTCACCGTGTTCACCGAGCGCGGCGGCTATCGCGGCACCATCCTGCTCTTGAAGGCGTCCGGCCACACCTACGGCGACGCTGTCGATACCGCCCCGATCGGCTGGGAGCACGTGGAGCTGCGCGTCGACGCCATCGCCCGCGACCGCGGCGACCTCCGCCATCTCGGCTTCGACGTCGGCGACATCGTCGCAATCGACCCGCAGCCGGAGTTCCTCGACAACGGCTACATCGTCTCCCGCCATCTCGACGACAAGGCGGGCGTCGCCATTCTGCTCGCGGCGCTGGAGGCGCTGATCCGCGAGGGCTCGCCGCTGCCCGTCGACACCTTCTGGCTGTTCTCGGTCGCCGAGGAGGTGGGGGTCGGCGCGGCGTCCGTGCTGACGCAGAACATCGCCTCGATGCTGACGGTCGACGACGGCACGTCGGCGCCCGGCCAGTCGAGTTCGGAGTTCGGCGTGACGATCGCCATGGCCGACCAGACCGGGCCGTTCGACTGGCACCTGACGAAGCGGATGGTGGAGCTCTGCCGCGAGCACGACATCCGCTACCAGAAGGACGTCTTCCGCTACTACCGCTCCGACTGCGCCTCGGCGATCGAGGCGGGCGAGGACGTGCGCACGGCGCTGGTCACCTCCGGCGTCGACGCCTCGCACGGCTACGAGCGCATCCACCTCAACGCGCTGCGCTCCATCGCCGAGTTCGTCACCGCCTATGCGACGAGCGACGTCGCGTTCTGGCGCGACGCCGAGCCCGTCGCGCCCCTCCTCGGCTTCCCCAAGCAGCCGATGAGGCCGGCGGAGTTGGTCGAGGTGGCGGACGTGGAGGTGGCGGAGGCAAAGGGGTAGGCGCGGCGGGAGGCATCGCCACGGCTCGCCGCTCAACCGAGGAAGCGTCCGCCCCCGTATTCCTCGGTCGGTCCCCGGATGAGGTCAGACTCGACTTCCGTAAGACGGTCCCTGTCGACAAAGCGCCCATAGCGCTCGTAAAGCGAGAACGCTTCCTCCCGCCCGATGGCGCGGGAGGGATCGTCGTTCCAAACGAGGCCCGCAAGCTGCGGAAACTCCGCCGGAACGACCATCGGGGGCAACGTCGCGTTCATCACCGAAAGATAGTGACGCCGCCGGCGTCCGTCCACGCCGGTCTCAAACGTCGAGGTTCGCCACCGACAGGGCGTTGTCCTGGATGAACTCGCGGCGGGGTTCGACCTCGTCGCCCATCAGCTTGGAGAAGATGTCGTCGGCGTCGTCGCCGTCCTTCACCCGCACCTGCAGCAGCGAGCGGGCGTTGGGGTCGAGCGTCGTCTCCCACAGCTGCTCGGCGTTCATCTCGCCGAGGCCCTTGTAGCGCTGCAGGCTGACGCCGCGGCGGCCGGTGGCGAAGATGGCGGCGAGCAGCGCCCGCGGGCCGCGCACCACCGTCTCGACGTCCTTGCGCTTCAGCGTCGCCGCCTTGCCGTAGACCTCCTGAAGGTGGCTCGCATGGGCGTCGAGCTTGCGGGCATCGGCGGAGCCGAGCAGGGCGGCATCGATGCGCGTCACTTCCTTGACGCCGCGCACGGTGCGCTCGAATCGCAGGCCGCCGTCGGCCTCGGCGAGGCCGACCCAGCCCTTCTCGAACTCGTCGGCGAGGATGTCGAGGCGGCGGGCGATATAGGCGGCGGCGCCCTCGGCCTTCACCCGGTTGGCGACGATCTCCGGGTTGAGCGCGCCGGCGATCGCCGCCTGCTCGACGGTGTCGCGGCTGTAGCGCGAGTGCAGCGCCTCGAGGCCGCCGGCGATCTTGCGGGCGTCGTCGATGACGGCCTTTAGGTCGCGACCGGTGCGCACCTCGCCGTTCGCGAGCGTCAGCGAGGCCTCGTCGAGGCCGGCGTCGATGAGGAAGTCCTCGAGCGCCCGCTCGTCCTTCAGGTACTGCTCGGAGCCCGAGCGGCGGATCTTGTAGAGCGGCGGCTGCGCGATGAAGAGGTGGCCGGCGTCGATCAAGGACGGCATCTGCCGGTAGAAGAAGGTGAGCAGCAGCGTGCGGATATGGGCGCCGTCGACGTCGGCGTCCGTCATGATGATGATCTTGTGGTAGCGCAGCTTGTCGAGGTTGAACTCCTCGACGCCGATGCCGGTGCCGAGGGCGGTGATCAGCGTGCCGATCATCTCCGACGACAGCATCTTGTCGAAGCGGGCGCGCTCGACGTTGAGGATCTTGCCGCGGAGCGGCAGGATCGCCTGGTTGGCGCGGTTGCGGCCGCTCTTCGCCGAGCCGCCGGCCGAGTCACCCTCGACGATGAAGAGTTCCGACTTCGCCGGGTCGCGCTCCTGGCAGTCGGCGAGCTTGCCGGGCAGGGAGGCGACGTCGAGGGCGCCCTTGCGGCGGGTGAGTTCGCGCGCCTTGCGGGCCGCCTCGCGGGCGGCGGCCGCCTCGACGACCTTGCCAATGACGGTCTTCGCCTCGGCCGGGTGCTCCTCGAACCAGGTGCCGAGGGCGTCGTTGACGATCGCCTCGACGACGGGCCGCACCTCGGAGGAGACGAGCTTGTCCTTCGTCTGCGACGAGAATTTCGGGTCCGGCACCTTCACGGACAAGACGCAGGTGAGGCCCTCGCGGCAGTCGTCTCCGGTCAGCGTCACCTTCTCCTTCTTCGAGGTGCCGCTCTTGTCGGCGTAGCCGGTGACCTGGCGGGTCAGCGCGCCGCGCAGGCCGGCGAGATGGGTGCCGCCGTCGCGCTGCGGAATGTTGTTGGTGAAGCAGAGCGTGTGCTCGTGGTAGCTGTCGTTCCACCACGCCGCCACCTCGACCTCGATGCCGTCGCGCTCCGCCTTCATGTAGATCGGCGCGGGCAAGAGCGGGTGCTTGGTACGGTCGAGCCAGCGCACGAAGGCGGCGACGCCGCCCTCGTAGAACAGCTCCTCCTTGCGCGGCTCGACGCCGCGGCGGTCCTCGAGCAGGATGCGCACGCCGGAGTTCAGGAAGGCGAGTTCGCGCAGGCGCCGCTCGAGCGTGGCGAAGTCGAATTCGACGACACCGGCGAAGGTCTCGCGGCTCGGCAGGAACGTCACCTCGGTGCCGGTGAGGCCCTCGGAATCGCCGATCTCGGCAAGCGGCGCGTCGGCGACGCCGTGGGTGAAGCTCATGGCGAACAGGCTGCCGGCGCGGCGGACGCGCAGCGTCAGCCACTGCGACAGCGCGTTGACCACCGAGACGCCGACGCCGTGCAGGCCGCCAGAGACCTTGTAGGAGTTCTGGTCGAACTTACCGCCGGCGTGCAGCTGGGTCATGATGACCTCGGCCGCCGAGATGCCCTCGCCGGTGTGGATGTCGGTCGGGATGCCGCGGCCGTTGTCAGTGACGGTGCAGGAGCCGTCGGCGTTCAGCGTCACCGTCACGCGGTCGGCATAGCCGGCGAGCGCCTCGTCGATGGCGTTGTCGACCACCTCGTAGACCATGTGATGCAGTCCGGACCCGTCATCGGTGTCGCCGATGTACATGCCCGGCCGCTTGCGCACCGCGTCGAGGCCCTTCAGGACCTTGATCGATTGGGCGCCGTAGTCGTCCGCCCCATTGGACGTCACATCTGTCATTCGGTCTGAGGTCCGCCGTAGTTCCCGCGCGACGTTTCCCGCGCGCGCCCGTTATAGACGGTCGGGCGGGGGGTTCAACTCGCGCCGGGCCAGGGCCGAAATCTCTTTTCCGGTCAGAGCCTTGTGCGTCCAGCACGACGCCCTTGCGGGGGTCGATTCGAAGGCTCTGCGCGCATCCCGCCGGCTGGCTCGAGGCCGATGTCGGCAAAACGTCTCCGGACCGGCTTGGCGGACGCGCCCGACGGCCCCGACCGCTTCCGTCATCTGGCCCGTTTGCCGGAGAACTCGCCATAGAGCGTGGCGCGCTCGCTGGTGCGGCGGGAGCGGCGGCTGTCCTTGACATTGCCCCACACCTTGTCGCCGGCGAAGTTGATGTGGGCCTCGAAATTGTCCGGGCCGCCCCACTTGGCGTTGGAGAATTTCCAGTAGGCGTAGCCACCGTCGAGCCGGGCGCCACCGGCGGGCGTGAACGGCCCCTCGACGTAGTTGCGGCTGAGGCAGTCCTGGGTCTGGAAGACCTGGAGCTTCCAGTTCGACAGGCCCGCCCACGCGTACCAGCCCTTCATGTAGTTCGCGAACTGCACGGTGGCGTTCGCCTCGGCATAGGGAGACCAGCAGGCCGGCCACTGATAGCTGCCGGTCATCTTCACCGGCGCCTGATAGACGTCCCAGCAGGGCAGCTCGAGCTTGCCCTCGAAGGCATCGCTGTCGGGGCCATACTTCTTCGGCTCGGTGGAGCTCACCCAGGCGTAACCGTAGGGGCTGAGGAAGCGCGCGCTAAAGCTCACCTCGAACGGCTTGTCGAAGAGATTCGGCTGCTCCTCCACGGCGATCGGCTTGAACCCCGCGGCGTCCTTGACGGCCGGGCAGAGCGCGTCGCGGAACGGCGCCAGGATGCGCCGGCAGGCGATCGTCGCCGCCTGTTCACCGCCGAGCGCCGTGCACACGTCGCGCGACTTGGCGCGACCCGCGACGGCGCAGGCGGTTTCGGCGGCCGTTCCGACGGCGGCAGCCACCTTGACGGGATCGCGCCGCACGGTCGCGAGCTTGCCCGTATCGATCGTCGCACCGAAGATCGTGCCGACGCGCTTCTCCAGCGGAAACCAGGCGGCGACGCGGCCGTCCGGTTTGTGCTTCGGGTTGATCTCGATCCAGGCATCAACGAGGCGCTGCGAGGTCGGCCAGTGCTTGCACGCCTTGATCGAGAGCTTGATCTTGCGCTTGTCGGGCGCGGCGGCGGGCGACGGGGTCGTTCCCACGACCGAGCCGGTTGATGCGAGTGCAGTGTCGTCGGCTTCCGGCAGATCGACGATCCGGCGGTCGCGGGCGTAGCCGTAGTTGAACGAGACCGTGAGCGTGCGCCGGCTGCCGTTGCGGCCGAAGGAGACGAACTCGCCGCGGTCGTCGACGATCGCCTTGAGCTTGCCGTCGGCGAGTTCCGCCGTGGCGCGGCCCTCGGGGAAGACCGCCGTCAGGCGCTCGACCAGACCACTGGCGAAGCCCGGTCCCGGCATCCAGGCGGTGGCGAAGCTCTTGGCGTCGAGGGGAATGGTGGCCAGCGTCGCCGAGGTGCCGCGCGCATAGGCGCCGACCCGCAGCGGCACCCGCGCCGCCGGGGAGGCAACCTCGGCCGCGGTCGCGAGCACGCGCGACGACCGGTCGTCGAAGGCCGGCAGTTGGTGCGGATCGACGCTGACGCCGAGCGAGCGGAAGTGCGCCGCCACGTCGGGCGGCAGAACCGCGGCCGGCGCGGCGCCGTCGGCGGCGGCAGGCAGCGCACCGAGGGCGAGCGGGAGTGCGAGCGTGGCCGCCGCGGCGATCCAACCGACGATGCGTTTCTCGAGACGGTTCACGACCGCCCTCTTCTGATGAGGATCGATGCCCGGACCGGGCAGGCGGCGAATCCGCGCCGCCCGCTCCATGGCGCGGGTTCTGCGTAAAGATTGCGTTTCCAGTAAGGCGTTTGCTGGAGGCGGACGGCGTCGGACGACTTGCCGAACGTCCATTTGATAATGTAATATGGCGCTTCAATTCGCTGAACGACCATGCAGGAGCGCCCGATGCTCGACCGCCCCACCCGCTCCCGCCTGCCCCAGGACCTCCGCCGTGATCAGCTCGTCGAGGCCGCCGTCTCGGCGATCGCCGAGCACGGCCTGTCGAACGTCACCCTCGACAAGGTGGCCCGGCTCGCCGGCCTCACCGCCGGCATGGTGAACTTCCATTTTCAGTCAAAGCAGGACCTCCTGCACGAGACGCTCCGGCGTATCGCCGGCGAGTACCAGGCGGCCTGCGAGGCGGGCGTCGCCGCGGCCGACGGCGACCCGGCGGCGGGCCTGATGGCGCTGGTGACGGCGAGCTTCGACCGCCGCATTGCCAGCCCCGAGAAGCTCGCGGTCTGGTACGCGTTCTGGGGCGAGAGCCGCTCACGCGCCGATTACCTGGCGATCTGCGGCGCCTCCGACCGCGCGGTCTACGAGGCGACCTACGGCATGCTGGCCGAACTCGCCCGGCTCGGCGCGGCCCGCATCGACGTGCGTGCCGCGGCGCTCGGCCTCTGCGGCCTCATCGACTCGCTGTCGCAGGAGGCGCTGATCCAGGGCGCCGACTTCGACCACACCGACGCGGTCGAGACCTGCCGCCGCTACCTGCAGAACCTGATGCCGGACGCTTTCGGGTCACGCGGAGAGGTGGCTCCGGCGAGCCCGGGCGGGAAGATCCCCGCCCCGGGTTCGTCGGAGGACTGCTCCGTGCCCGACGAGGCGCTGCCGCTGACACTGCCGTCGTGGACCTACCGCGACGCCGACTTCACGGCGCGCGAGGTCGAGACCATCCACAAGCCGGCCTGGCAGCTTGTCGGCCACGTCAGCGAGCTCAAGGCCGCCGGCGACTACGTGACGCTCGACATCCTCGGCAAGCGCGTCTTCGCGGTGCGCGGCGACGACGGCGAGATCCGCGCCTTCCACAACGTCTGCCGCCACCGGGCGCACGCCGTCGTCAACGGCCACGCCGGCAACTGCGCCGGCCTCATCCGGTGCCCGTACCACGCCTGGACCTACGACACCCGCGGCGTGCTGAAGGGCATCGCCGCCTCCCGCACCTTCCCGAGGCTCGACAAGGACAATCTCGGCCTGTTCCCGGTCGAGAGCGAGGTGTTTCTCGGCTTCGTCTTCGTCCGCCTCGCCCCCGGCGGCCCGTCGGTGGCCGAGCGCTACGCGCCCTACCGGGCGGAGCTCGAGGCACACCGGTTGGAGGAACTCGAGCCGATCGCCCCCTACTGGCAGGGCGAGATCGCCGCCGACTGGAAGAACGTCTGGGACAACTACCTCGAGGACTACCACTTCCCGACCGGCCATCCGGGCCTGTCCGGGCTGATGCAGAAGGACTACGAGCGCCAGCCGGACGGCACGACGCGCACGATCCGCCTCGCCCACGAGATGCGTGACAACCCCGTCGGCGGCTGGGCGACGCGCGCCTATGCGAGCCTCCTGCCGCGGGTCTCGGACCACCTGCCGGAGGAGTTGCGCAAGCGCTGGTCGTACTTGTTCCTCTATCCGGCGGTGTCGCTCGAGCTCTATCCGGACCTCGTCGACTTCTTCCACATCGTGCCGCTCGGGCCCGGCCGCTCGATGCTGCGCTGGCGGGCCTATGGCCGTCCGGACGCGCGCCCGGCGGCGAAGGCGGTGCGGTGGCTCAACCAGCGCATCAACTACAAGGTCCACCACGAGGACGGCGCCCTCACCGAATCGGTGCAGCGCAATCTCGAGGCCGGCACCTACCAGCGCGGCGTGTTGTCGGAGATGGAAGTTAACGTGCAGGCGCTGCACGACTGGGTTCGCGCCGACCTGCCCGAGGCGGATCTCGCCGAACCGCCCGTCGCGTCACCGCGCCCCCGGGCGGCATGAAGCCGGAGGCGGGAGAGGCGGCTCGCCGCTCCCCCGCCCTCCGGAGCAAAGGCCGACTTACTTGCTCGCCTCGACGGCGGCGAGCGCGTCGACGCAGGCCTGGCTGATCTTGTCCTTGTTGGCGAGCAGGCACGCCATCATGCCGGTGCGCGGCGTGCCGGCGCACACGGACATGGCGTCGGCACGGCAGGCCTGGCGGGCGGCGTCGATGGCGGCTTGGCTCTGCGCAAGCGCCGGAGCGACGGTGAGGGCGCTGACGGCAAGCGCGATGGCAACGATCGTCTTCATTCTGGTTCTCCTAGGGGAAATCCCGCTGGCCTTACGGTGTAGAGGGCTTGGACCCTTCTCTCAACGGGCCTGAAATTCCTGCATGAGGGCGCGGCGTCGCTCCGCAGGGATCGCCTCGACGGTCTGCAACACAGCGTCGACGACGAGGTCGAAGGAGCGACTGCGCCAGGTGCGCACGTCGTACAAGGCGGCCCGGATTGCGGCGGGGTCGAGTTCGGGCGCTTGCAAAAGCTCGATCACCCGGGCGCGTGCCGCCTGCACGCCGGCCTCGTTGTGGGCGAGGTCCGCCTGGCGGTCGGCGAAGGCGCGCTCGGCGATGACGCGGTCCTCGGGATCGAGGAAGGACGCCGCCCGCGGTAGGATGCGCATCGGGCTCGTCGCATCGACGAGCGGCAGGTCGAGGCGCCAGGACAGCGTGACCGCATAGCTCGCGAGCAGCACGTTGGCCGACAGCGAGGCGATCAGAAGCGGCCAGAGCCAGCGGGAGCGACGTCGTGGTTCCGTCGACGTCATTGGCTCACCCACGGGCTGACGGCAGCGCCGTCGATCAGGAGCGCGGTCGGGTACTCCGCGCCGGTCATCGGCGGCGTCACCGGCTGCGCCAGACCGAGACCGAGACCGATCACCGCCGCGGAGGCGAGGCTCGTCACCGGCATCAGCCAGGTCCGCCAGCGGCTGCGTACCGTCCGCTCTGCCGTTTCCGCCGCCAGTGCGGTGGCGACGCGGCCGACGAGCGCGTCGCTGCGCGCCGGTGCCACCACCGGACGGGCCGACGCGATGGCGCGATCGAGCCGACCGGCGTCGACGAGCAAGGCCGCCGCCGACGGCGACACCGCCGCCAGCGCCTCGGCGCACTCCTGCACGCCGGCCGGCCAGCGGGTGATGTCGGCACCCCAGGCGGCAGCGAGCGCTCCGAATTCCTCGACCGTCATCGGCGCATCCGTCATGGCCTCCTCCGCGTCGCGGCGTTCGCCGCCACCCGCTCGCGGATGGCGATACGGGCCCGGGTAAGGAGCGACCCGAACGCCTTTTCGCCGAGATTCAAGGCAGCAGCCGCCTCGCGGCCGCTAAACTCTTCGAAATGGAAAAGCACGAGGGCGGCCCGCTGCCGCTCCGGCAGTTCGGCGAGGGCGGCATCCACGGCGGCGCGTTCCTCGGCGGCGGCGAGATCGTCGTCGGCGCGCGGCGCCGGGTCGGCGATGTCGAGATCGGGATCGAGCGGCTCGGTGCGGCGCATGCGCAGGCGGTCGATCGACAGGTTGGCGACGATCTGGCCGAGCCAGCCGGAGAACCGCCCGCGCGTCACGTCGAAACTCGCGGCCTGGCGCCAGACACGCAGGAACGCGTCCTGCGCGACATCGTCGGCGTCGGCCCGGTTGCGCGTGATTCCCTCTGCCATGCGCACGGTGCGCGGCATGTGACGTTGCATCAGGACTCTCAGCGCACGACTGTCCCCACCGGCGATCCGCTCCATCAGGTCCTCGTCGCTCTCCTCCTGAACGCCCATCGAAACACTGCACCCCAGACCGGCGTTCCGGGGCGCGGATCGCCGCCCGGAGGACCGAGCATCGACTGAAATACGATTCTGATCACCAAATCCTTCTCGACCGGTGAGACCGATGCCGCCGGCTCAGCCGCCCGAGCGGCTGCCCTCGGCGAGACGGCGGTGCTGCACGCGGTTCGACACCACCGTGCCGATCACCACCACGGTGGTGACGGCGACGATGATGATGGTGGCGAGCGCGTTGATGTCCGGGGTCAGTCCGAGGCGCACCTTCGAGAAGATCAGCATGGGCAGCGTCGTCGCCCCCGGCCCCGAGGTGAAGGTGGAGATGACGAGGTCGTCGAGCGACAGCGTGAAGGCGAGCAGCCAACCGGATACCATCGCCGGCGCGAGCAGCGGCAGGGTGATGTCGACCAGCACCTGCGACGGCCGCGAACCGAGGTCCATCGCCGCCTCCTCCAGCGACACGTCGACCTGGGCGAGGCGCGACTGGATGACGACGGCGACATAGGCCATCGAGAAGGTGATGTGGGCGATGGTGATCGTCATCATGCCGCGCCCGGCCGGCCAGCCGAAGGCGCCTTCCATGGCGACGAACAGCAGCAGCAGCGACAGCCCGGTGATCACCTCCGGCATGACGAGCGGCGCCGTCACCATGCCGGAGAACAGGAGCCGCCCGCGGAAGCGGCCGAAGCGGGCGAGGGCGATGCCCGCCATGGTGCCGAGCGCGGTCGCGACGGTCGCCGACACGGCGGCGATCTGCAGCGACAGCAGCGCCGCGTCGATCACCATCTTGTTGGCGAAGAGCTCGCCGTACCACTTCGTCGAGAAGCCGCCCCAGACGGTGGCGAGCCGCGAGGCGTTGAAGGAATAGGCCATCATCAGGAGGATGGGGCCGTAGAGGAAGACGAAGCCCGCCACCAGCCAGACGGTCAGGAAGGTGGAGCGGCCGTGCCTCACTTGCCCTCCTCCGCCTGCCGCATCTGGTAGTGCTGGAACATCAGGATCGGCACGACGAGCAGGATGAGCAGCACGACGGCGACGGCGGACGCCACCGGCCAGTCGCGGTTCGAATAGAACTCGTCGAACAGCACGCGGCCGATCATCGGGCTCGACGGATTGCCGAGCAGCGCCGGGATGACGTACTCGCCGGTCGCCGGGATGAAGACGAGCAGGCCGCCGGCGACGATGCCGGGCACCGACAGGGGCAGCGTCACGTCGACGAACACCTGCCAGCGCCGCGAGCCGAGGTCCATCGCCGCCTCCCACAGGCTCGGGTCCATCTTCTCGAGCGTCACGTAGAGCGGCAGCACCATGAACGGCAGGTAGGAATAGACGATGCCGAGATAGACGGCGAAGTCGGTGTTCATCATCTCGATCGGCTGGTCGATGACGCCGAAGAAGACGAGCACGTTGTTGATCAGGCCCTGCTTGTTGAGGATGCCCATCCACGCATAGATGCGCAGCAGGAACGACGTCCAGAACGGCAGGATCACCAGCAGGAGCAGGATGTTGCGGGTGGTCGGGGCCGAGCGGGCGATGCCATAGGCGATCGGGTAGCCGACGATCAGGCACAACGCCGTCGAGATCGCGGCGATCTTCAGGGCGTTGAGGTAGCCGCTGAGATAGAGCGTGTCGTCGATCAGGTAGGCGTAGTTCTGGAAATAGAGCTGGATCGACAGCGCCCCGTCCTCGGTCCACTGCCAGAGCGACGTGTAGGGCGGCAGCGCGATCTCGGAGAGCGCGAGGCTGATCTTCACGACGATGAGGAACGGCGCCAGGAAGAAGACGAGCAGCCAAAGATAGGGGACGGCGAGCAGGATCGCCTGCCAGGACCGCGAGGCGAAGTCGGCCAGCCGATAGCCGAGCGGTCGCGGCGGCGGCAGAGCGTGAGAGGGCTCGGCCGCGGCGCTCACTCGGTCAGCACCAGCGCGGCGCGTGGGCTCCACGACAGCCAGACCTTGTCGTCCCAGTCCACTTTCCGCTCCTCGTCGCGGGCGCGGCGGACGTTCTGGTGGCTGACGAGGACGATGCGGCCCGAGGCGAGACGGACGCGGAACAGCGACCGATCGCCGAAATAGCCGAGGTCGAGCACCTGCCCCTCGGCGCAGTTGTGGTCGGGATCGGTCGGCGTCTCGCGGCTGATGGTGATCTTCTCCGGCCGCACCGCGACTGCGACGGGCGTGCCGACGGTGACCGGCGTCGGGTGGTCGACCTCGAGCTCGCCCTCGACGCCGTCGGCCTTCACGGTGACGACGCTGCCGGCGATGGTGGTGACGATGCCCTCGAACAGGTTGATCGAACCGACGAAATCGGCGGTGAAGCGGCAGTTGGGGAACTCGTAGACGTCGGTCGGCGTGCCGACCTGCATCACCGAGCCGCGGTCCATGACGGCGATGCGCGTCGACAGCGCCATCGCCTCCTCCTGGTCGTGGGTGACGACGACGAAGGTGACGCCGACCTTCGCCTGGATGTTCATCAGCTCGAATTGCGTCTGCTCGCGCAGCTTCTTGTCCAAGGCCCCGAGCGGCTCGTCGAGGAGGAGCAGCTTCGGGTTCTTGGCGAGCGAGCGGGCGAGCGCGACGCGCTGACGCTGGCCGCCGGATAGTTGGTGCGGCTTGCGGCGGGCGAAGCTCTCGAGCTTGACGAGGGCGAGCATCTCGTGGACGCGGTCGGTGCGCTCGCCCTTCGACATCTTCTCGTGCTTGAGGCCGTAGCCGACGTTCTGCGCGACGCTCATGTGCGGGAACAGCGCGTAGGACTGGAACATCATGTTGACGGGCCGCTCGTAGGGCGGCGTCGCCGTCATGTCCTGGCCGTCGATGAGGATACGGCCGGAGGTCGGATTCTCGAAGCCGGCGAGCATCCGGAGCAACGTCGTTTTGCCGCAGCCGGAGCCGCCGAGCAGGCAGAACAGCTCCTGGCGGTAGATCTTCAGCGACACCTCGTTGACGGCGATGAAGTCGCCGAACTTCTTGACGACGCGCTCCACCTCGACGAACGGCCGCGCCTTCGGATCGAGCCACGGCTTGTCGGCATAGTCGGGGAAGCCGGGTTGGGGGGCGGGGGCGGCGGTCATCGGGTGAGGACGGAGGCCTTTCGTCCTCCCCCTGCCAGGGGGGAGGAAAGCCGCGCCGCAGGCGCGGCAGGTGGGGGCCCGTCAATCCGACCTCGACGCGCGGATTGACGGGCCCCACCCTGACCGCCTCCGGCGGTCTGTCCCTCCCCCTGGCAGGGGAGGGACGAAGAAAACCGCTGTCTCATCCTGTTCGCGCCCCCGCTTGCGATGCCGTCGCCCGTCCCCTCCTCACTGCCCGGTCTTGATCTTGCTCCAGGCGCGGGTGCGGATGCGGTCGGCGGCGGGGGGGAGCTCGTTGCGAGTGAACAGCCGCGCCATCGTCTCGGCATTCGGATAGATCGCCGTGTCCTCGACGATCTCCTTGGCGACGAGCTCGGTCGCCGCCTTGTTGGCGTTGGCGTAGTAGGTGAAGTTCGTCGCGTCGGCGATCACCTGCGGGCGCAGCATGTAGTCGACGAAGATCAGCGCGTTCTCGGGGTGTGGCGCATCGGCCGGGATCATCCAGACGTCGAACCACGAGGGCACGCCCGACTTCGGGATGAAGTAGGCGAGCTCGATGTCGACGCCGGCTTCCGCCGCCCGCGTCGAGGCGGTGGCGTAGTCGCCCGACCAGGTCATCGCCACGCACAGTTCCTTGTTCGGCAAGGCGTTGAGATAGTTCGCCGAGTCGAAGGTCTTGATGTACTGGCGGATCGGCTTGAACAGCTCGACGACAGCCTCGTAGTCGGCCGGATTGGTCGAGTTCGGGTCCTTGCCGAGATAGGCGAGCGCCATCGGGATGACGTCGGTCGGCGATTCCAGCACCGAGATGCCGCAGTCGGCGAGCTTGGAAGCATATTCAGGCTTGAACAGGATATCGAGGGTGTCGAGCGGCGCGTCCTCGCCGAGGCGCTCCTTCACCATCGCCATGTTGTAGGTGAGGCCGACCGTGCCCCACATGTACGGCACGCCGTACTCGTTGCCAGGGTCGGCATCGGCCAGCACCTTCATGATCTCAGGATCGAGGTTGCCGTAGCCGGCGAGCTTGTCCTTCGCGATCTTCTGGAACACGCCTGACTTGATCAGCCGCTGCATGAAGTTGGAGCCGTGCAGGACGACATCGTAGCCGGAACGGCCGGCCATCATCTTGGCGTCGACGGTCTCGGAGGCATCGTAGGTGTCGTAGACGACCTTGATGCCGGTCTCCTTCTCGAAGTCGGCGATGGTGGTTTCGCCGATATAGTCGACCCAGTTGTAGACGTTGACGACCTTCTCGGCGTCCTGGGCGAAGGCGGCGGTGGTGAGCCCCGGCGTGGCCAGGGCGAGGGTACAGGCGGTCGCGGCGAGGCGCAGGGCGTGGCGCCGGCAGATGGTCACGGCGAGCTTCATCGTCGGTTCTCCCCTCTCGAGAGCCGTCCCGACCCCTCCGGCCGGAACGCCGTCCAGGCGCCCGCGGCGACCGTCTGCGGGCCACCTGCCGACACCAGCCTCAGTCCTCGTCGGCACTCCTTGCAAGCGTTCAGCCGCCGATCGTCCCCGCCAGCCCGCGCTTGACGAGCCCACCCGCGATGATGAGGCGCTGGATCTCGCTCGTTCCCTCCCAGATGCGGTCGACGCGCAGTTCCCGCAGGAAGCGCTCGGCGACGTTCTCGCGCATGTAGCCACGCCCCGCGAAGATCTGCACGGCACGGTCGGCGACGCGGCCGGCCGCTTCCGAAGCGACTAGCTTCGCAATGGAACAGCGCGCATGCAACGACTTCAGGTCGAGGCCGCGATCGTGCGCCGCCGCCGCCTCCCACGTCACCATGCGCGACGTGTGCAGGTCGACGACGCTGTCGGCGAGCATCGCCTGCACGAGCTGGCGCTCGGCGATCGGCACGCCGCCGATGATCCGGCCCTTTGCGAAGGCGGTCGCCTCCTCGATCAGCCGCTCCATCGCCCCGCAGCAGCGCGCGGCGATCATCAGCCGCTCGCGGCGGAACCAGGCGTAGGTGAAGGCCATCCCCGCCCCTTCGCGCCCACCGATGAGGTTGTCCACCGGCACGCGCACGCCCTCGAAGCGCAGGATCGGGTGGTGGTGGCGATAGGTGTGGGTGTAGGCCGGCGTGCGCACCGTGGTGATACCCGGCGCCCGGGCATCGACGAAGAACAGCCCGTGGGCGCCGTCGGCCGGTCCGCCCACGAACTTCGCCTGCACCAGGAGCACGTCGGCGAGGTTGGCGCTGGTGACGTGCCACTTCTCGCCGTCGAGGACATAGTGGTCGCCGTCGCGGCGGGCGGTGGCGACGATGTCGTCGACGTCGGAGCCGGCGCCCTCCTCGGTGATGGCGTAGGCGAAGTAGCACTCGCCCCGCATCATCGGCTTGATGAAGCCGTCGATCTGCGCGGGCGAGCAGGCCTCGAACATCCAGCCCTGCGCTTCCGGATAGCACCAGCCGAGGCCGTTGGTGACGCGGCCGACGGGCTCGATCGCCGCCACCTGGTCGAGGATCGGCAGCGCCAGACCACCGTGCTCCGCCGGCACGTCGAAGCGCGGCAGGCCGAGCGCCTGCGCCATTGCCTTGTGGCGCTTCAGGGCCTCGGCGGGGATCTCGCCGTCGTTCAGCTCCGCCTCGACCTCGAAGGGGATCAGCTCGTTGTCGACGAAGCGGCGGACGGCCGCCTGGCGTTCGAGCGCGGCTTCGGAGAGGGCGAAGCTCACGACCGCACCTCCGATGCGACCGGCCCTTCGACCGTGAAGTGTCGCGGAAAGACGCTGACGAGATGGTAGCGGGCTGAGGCGAGCGCCTGCTCGCGCTTCAGGTCCTTCGGCGCCATCATCAAATGCAGCCAGAGGCCCTCCAGCATGCAGACGATGACGCGGGCGAGCGCGGCGACGTCCTGGCCGGGGGCGGCGAGGTCGCCGCAGAGCTCGATGACGGTCGCCTGATAGTCGTCGTCGTTGGCGCTGCAGAGTTCGCGATAGGTCGGCCGCGACTTCGCCTCGCCCCAGAAGGCGCACCAGGCGCCGAGCTTGCGCGGCGTGCAGATGCGCTTGTCGAAGTCGGCCGAGACGAGCGCCCAGAGCCGCGCAGCGGGGTCGGCGCCGGCCGCTTTCAGCGCCGCCTTCCAGTGGCCGCGATACTCGTCGGAGAGCGTGCGCAGCGTCTCGACGAGCAGCTTCTCCTTCGTGTCGAAGTGGAAGTTGACGATGCCGCGCGACATGCCGGCGGCGGTGGCGACGTCGGCGAGGGTAGTGCCGTCGAAGCCGCGCTTGGCGAGTTGGTCGATCGTTGCCTCGATGAGTTCCTGCCGGCGGATCGCCTTGGTGTTCTGGCGCTGCGCGCGCGCCGGCACCGCCACGCTCATGCGGCGTCTCCGCAAGGGGCGAGCGGGCTTCTGCGGATCGACAGAACGCGGCGCTTCGGCGGCGCGACCATGGGGAGAATGTCCTTGCGCGGGCCCGCGGCGGCCCGGGCGGCGACCCTCGCGACGGCGGGGGACGCCGCTATCGAGCAATGCCGGCGCGGCGCGGTCAAGGGGCGGCGACGCCACCCGCTCCACCGGCTGTGGAGACACGGCGGCAGCGCCATCGGCGGGCGCTCTGGTGCGGGCCGCGCGGCGGGCTCCGATGGGCATGGGATGGGCCTCCTGATGCGGCGAAGGATACGCCGATTTTCGCCGCCGGCAACCCTTCTTGAACGTATGTTCAGCCAGTCACTGACTGAACGTTCGTTCATTAAGCTGGACAGCGGCAAGCCCCCGTGCCAGTATGCGCCTCACAATTCGGATCGTGGCGACTGCCGATCTCGATGCCGTGGCGAAGCGATTTGCCGGGTCCGGGAGCGCTCGCCCGCAAGAAGAGGAGAGCCGCCATGGGACGCCAGCTCACGGAGAGCAACGCCCACTTCCGGAAGGCCCTGACCAAGCTGCCGCTCGGGGTCGCCTCGAACTTCCGCTACTGGGGCGAGGACAAGACGATCTACGTCCGCCACGGGCGCGGCGGCCGCATCACCGACATCGACGGCAACACCTACGTCGACTACCGGCTCGGCTACGGTCCGGCGATCCTTGGCTATGCCGACCAGCGGGTGGACGACGCCGTGCGGGCGAGTCTCGAGATCGGCGGCGTCTTCGCGCTGTCGACGGAGGCCGAGTACCGCGTCGCCGAGCGCATCTCGCGGATGGTGCCGGCGGCCGAGCTGGTGCGCTTCTCGAACTCCGGCACGGAAGCGGTGATGGCGGCGCTCAGGCTCGCCCGCGCCTATACGAAGCGCAGCGGCTACGTGCTGCTCGAGGGCGGCTACCACGGCTTGTTCGACGCGGCGCTGTGGACCCTCGGCATGGACGGCTGGGACCCGACGAAGACCGACGCCGAGCCGGCGGTCGTTCCCTATTCGCAGGGCGTGCCGGAGGTGCTGCGCCAGCTCCTCCACGTCGCACCGATGAACGACGCCAACCACCTCGAGGACCTGTTCAAGCGCCGGGGCCACGAGATCGCGGCGATGCTGATGGAGCCGATCCAGGGCAACTGCTGCGGCATCACCGCCGACGTCGACTATGTCCGCGCCGTGCGCGAGCTCTGCGACCGCTACGGCGTC
Source organism: Pseudoxanthobacter soli DSM 19599 (assembly GCA_945898215.1). Classification (GTDB taxonomy): domain Bacteria; phylum Pseudomonadota; class Alphaproteobacteria; order Rhizobiales; family Segnochrobactraceae; genus CAMDHY01. The sequence goes on from CAMDHY010000013.1 coordinate 50,645, forward strand.
GTCCTCATCATCGACGAGGTGAAGTCGGGCTTCCGGGTGGCGCGCGGCGGCATCCAGGAGGTGATGGGGGTGAAGGCCGACCTCTGCACCTTCGCCAAGGCGATGGCGAACGGCTACCCGATTTCGGCGATCGGCGGGCGCGAGGAGATCATGCGGATGTACGGCAACGGCGTCGCCCACGGCGGCACCTACACCGGCCACTGCGTCTCGCTCGCCGCCGCCGAAAAGACGCTCGAGATCATCGAGGAGACGCCGGCGCTGGAGACCATCGCCGCCTATGGCAGGAAGATGCAGGAGGGCATGAGCCGGTTGCTGAAGGCGCGCGGCATCGCCCACTCGTTTGCCGGCCACCCGTCGATGGGCGGGCTGTTCTTCGCGTCGAAGCCGCCGGCGACCTACCGCGACTGGAAGTCGTCCGACTACACCTTCTACGACGCGATGGCCCAGCACCTGCACGACGAGGGCGTGCTCTGCGAGCCGGATTCCCGCGAGCCCTGGTTCGTCTGCGAGGCCCACGACGACGCGTGCCTCAAGGATACGCTGAAGGGCTTCGAGATCGCGGTCGACAGGACGATCGCCGAACTCGCCAGCAAGGACGGCAAGGCGGCGGTGAGCTGAACCTCGCGGCGAGCACGACGCAAACCCTCCCCCCTCGCGGGGGAGGTCGGCGGCGAAGCCGACGGGAGGGGGGCCGCCGTGGCAGCGGCGCGAAAAGACTCTCTCACGATTGCTGCGCCGTCCTAGGCTCTTTCCGGTCGCCGAATGTGCGGCGGCCCCCCCTCCCTGCCCTCCCCCGCGAGGGGGGAGGGATCGCACCGAGTTCTGATCGACCCTACTGCATACCGCCGACTGCCGACTGCCGCTCTCCCCTCCCCGGACCGCCCGCCATGACCCCACCCCCCTCCTCCGCCGGAAAGACCTGGGACGCCATCGTCGTCGGTGCGGGGCACAACGGGCTGGTCAATGCCTGCTACCTCGCCCGCGCCGGGCTCGACGTGCTGGTGGTCGAGCGCAACGACTGGGTCGGCGGCGCGGCGACGAGCCGGTCGCTCTATCCGGGCTTCCTCTATTCGAACTGCTCCTATGTCTGCAGCCTGCTGCGCCCCGAGATCATGCGCGACCTCGAACTGCCGAAGCACGGGCTGCAGGTGGTGCCCTACGAGGGCGGCGTCATCCTGAAGCAGGACGGCGGCTATCTCGGCACCTTCCGCGATCACGACGCCCACCGCCGCGAGATCGGCCGCCACAGCCTGCGCGACGCCGAGGCCTATGACCGCTACTCGGCCGAGGTGATCCGCCAGTGCCGGTTCATCCGGCCGTTCCTGTTGCGCACGCCGCCGGACCCGACGTCCCTGAAGCCGCGCGACGTGCAGGAACTCCTCTATCTCGGCCGCAAGTTCTACGACCTCACCGAGACCGAGATGGCCGATACCGTCCGCTTCTGGACGATGTCGATCGCCGAGTTCCTCGACGAGTTCTTCGAGACCGACGTGGTGAAGGCCGGATTCTGCATATCCGGCATCATCGGCACGGCGCTCGGGCCGCTGTCGCCGGGCACCGCCTACGTGCTGCTGCACCACTACATGGGCGACGTCGACGGCGCGATCGGCGCCTGGGGCTTTGCCCGCGGCGGCATGGGGGCGATTTCCGAGTCGCTCGCCTCCTCCTTCCGCGCCTCCGGCGGCACGGTGCGCACCGGCGCCTCGGTCGACAAGGTGCTGGTGGAGAACGGCCGTGCGACGGGCGTCGTGCTCGACGGCGGCGAGGAGATCCGCGGCCGGCTCGTCGTCTCGAACCTCGACGTCAAGCGCACCTTCCTGAAGCTCCTGGAGGAGCCGCAGCTGCCAGCGGACTTCGTGAAAAAGGTCAAGAACTTCAAGATCCGCGGCTCGTCCGGCAAGGTGAACATCGCGCTGGACGGCCTGCCCGACTTTCCGGCGCTACCGCCGAGCGCGCCGTTCCTGCGTGGCGACATGCACTTCACCGACTCGGTCGAGCGGATGGAGGGCGCCTATGACGACTGGAAGGCCGGCCGCTGGTCCGCCGACCCCTTCCTCGACATGATGATCCCGACCACCATCGATCCCACGATGGCGCCGCCCGGCAAGCACTTCATGAGCTGCTTCGTGCAGTACTGCCCGCCGAAGGTGGAGGGCCACGACTGGACGGATGCCGAGCGCGACGGCTTCGCCAAGACCGTCGTCGACCAGATCGCCGAGTACTCGCCGAACTTCAAGGACCTCATCCTCCACATGGAGGTGCGGACGCCGCGCGAGATCGAGCGGGAGACGGGGCTCACCGAGGGCAACATCTTCCAGGGCGAGCTCACCTTCGACCAGCTGCTGTTCAACCGTCCGGTGCCCGGCTACGCCCAGTACCGCGCGCCGATCGGCGGGCTCTACATGTGCGGCTCGGCCACCCACCCCGGCGGCGGCGTCATGGGGGCGCCCGGCCGCAACGCCGCGGCGGAAGTGCTGCGCGACCTCAAGAAGCCCGCCAAGGACATGTCCGATGCCTACCCCGTCCTTTGACGCGATCGTCGTCGGTGGCGGCCACAACGGGCTCGCCGCCGCAGCCCTGCTCGGCAAGGCCGGCCGCCGGGTGCTGCTGCTGGAGGCCGCCGACGCCGTCGGCGGCGCCGCCCGCACCGTGGACCTCGCGCCGGGCTTCCGCGTGCCGGAGATCGCCCACCTTGCGAACCGCCTCCACCCGGAGGTCGTCCGCAGGCTCGACCTCAAACGCCATGGCCTCGCCTTCGCCGCCACCAACCTCGCGACGACGTCGCTCTCGGTCGACGGACGGCCGCTGACGCTCGCCGGGGCCTTCGGCGAACGGCTGGAGGGGGACATCGCGGAGGCCGAGCGGGTCGCCTGGGCGGCGCTGCGCGGCAAGCTGCTGCGCTTTTCTGGCGTGCTGGCGCCGTTCCTGTCGCAGGTGCCGCCGCGGCTGAAGAACGGCGGCATCGCCGACATGATGACGCTCGGCAAGCTCGGCCTCGGCATCCGCCGGCTCGGCCGCGACGACATGCGCGAGTTCCTGCGCATGGTGCTGATGAACATCGCCGACGTGCTCGACGAGGAGATCACGGACGACCGTCTGCGTGCCGCCGTCGCCTTCGACGCCGTGCTCGGGACCAGCCTCGGGCCGCGCTCGCCGAACTCGCTGATGACGCTGTTCTACCGCCTCGCCGGCCAGGCGAACGGCGTCCAGGCCGCCACCGCCCTGCCGCGCGGCGGCATGGGCGCCGTCGTCGCGGCCCTCGCCTCGGCCGCCACCGCTTCCGGCGTCGTCATCCGCACCGGCGCCGGGGTCGCCTCGATCCTCGTCGAGGACGACCGCGCCACCGGCGTCGTGCTCGCCTCGGGCGAGGAGATCCGTGCGCCGCTCGTCGCCTCGGCGATGAACCCGGCGACGACGCTGCTCTCGCTCGTCGGCGCCCGCCACCTCGACACCGGCCTCGTCCGTCGCCTGACGCACGTCCGCTCGAAGGGCACGGTGGCGAAGCTCAACCTCGCCCTCGATGGCCCACCGCCGTTCACTGGCCTCGGCGCCGAGGGGCTCACCGGGCGCTTGGTCACAGCGCCGTCACTGCAGGCGATCGAGACGGCCTTCGACGCCGCCAAGTACGGCCGCTACTCCGACGAGCCAGCGCTGGAGATCACCGTTCCGTCGGCGACCGACCCGGCGCTGGCGCCGGCGGGCCAACACGTCGTCTCGATCAACGCGATCTATGCACCGTTCCGCCTGAAGCCGGACTCGGAGGCCGGCCGCGAGGCCTTCGAGGCGCGCATCCTCGCCGTGCTGGAGCGCCACGCGCCGGGCATCGGCAGCCGCATCGTCGCGAAGGACTTTCTGACGCCCGCCGACATCGAGCGGCGCCACCGCATTCCTGGCGGCCACTGGCACCACGGCGAGCTGTCGATCGACCAGATGTTCATGCTGCGCCCGGTGCTCGGCCTCGCCCAGTATGCGACGCCGCTCGCCGGCCTCTATCTCTGCGGCGCCGGCAGCCATCCGGGCGGCGGCGTCTCCGGGGCACCGGCGCTCAACGCCGTCTCCCGCATCCTCGCCGACGGGAAGGGCTCCAGCCTCTTCGCCGCCGGCGGCAAGTCCCGGAGGTGAGAGAGATGCGCCGCGCCCTCCCCCGCGAGCACTTCGAGAAGCCGCTCTGGCACACGCCGTTCCATCCGCGCATCGCCGCGCTGATGACCCACGAGCAGTGGTACGGCTGGGGCGGCTATCTCTCGCCGCAGGTGATCCGCGACGAGGAGATGGAGTATTTCGCCATCCGCAACGCCGCGAGCCTGTTCGACGTCTCGCCGATGGTGAAGTACCGCATCGCCGGCCCGGACGCCGAGGCCTATTGCGACCGCCTCACCGTCCGCGACGTCTCGAAGCTGAAGCCCGGCCGCGTCCACTACACCGCCTGGTGCGACGACGAGGGCAAGGTGCTCGACGACGGCACGCTGTTCCGCTTCTCCCCGACCGAGTTCCGCCTCTGCTGCCAGGAGCGACACCTGCCGTGGCTCCTCGACAGCGCCATCGGCTACGACGTCGAGATCGCCGAGGTGACCGAGGACATCGCCGCCCTGTCGCTGCAGGGGCCGACCTCCTACGCGGTGCTGCGCGACGCCGGCTTTGCCGGCATCGAGACGCTGAAGCCCTTCGACATCCGCGCCTTCGAGACGGCGGCCGGCCCCGTCACCGTCTCCCGCACCGGCTTCACCGGCGACCTCGGCTACGAACTCTTCGTGCCCCCGGACCAGGCGCTGGCGCTGTGGGACCTGCTCTGGACCGCCGGGCAGCTCCACCGCATCGTCGCGATCGGCTTTGCGGCCCTCGACCTCGCCCGCCTCGAGGCCGGCTTCATCATGGCCGGCTCGGACTTCGTGCCGGCCGAGCACGCGATCCGCGCCGATCGCCGGCGTTCGCCCTACGAGATCGGCCTCGGCTGGCTCGTCGCCCTCGACAAGCCCCGCCACTTCAACGGAAAGCGGGCGCTCGCCGCCGAGAAGGCGAAGAACGCCTTCCGCCACTGCCTCGTCGCCCTCGACATCGACGGCAACGTGCCGGCCGAGCACGCCCTCGTCTACCATCGGGGCAAGCGAGAGGTCGGCCACATTACCGCGGCGGCGTGGTCGCCGACTGTGAAGCGGAACATAGCGCTCGCCTCGATGACGCGGCCCTATGGCGACACGGTCGTGAACGACCTCTGGGTGGAAATCTACGCGCTGCGCGAGCTCGTCTACTCGAAGAGCCTCGTCCGGGCGCGTATCGTCGAGCGGCCGTTCTTCAACCCGAAGCGGCGCAGCGCGACGCCGCCCGGCGTCTTCTGAACGGGAGAAGTCCGATGCCGCAGTGGGTCGTGATCGCGCGCGATGGCCGCGACGCGGAGGCGCTGGAGCGGCGCATGACGGCGCGGCCGGCGCACTTCGCGCGTCTGCCGGGGATGATGGAAAGAGGGGAGCTACGCGTCGGCGGCGCGATGCTCGGCGAGGACGGCGGCATGGTCGGCTCCGTCGCCCTGGTCGAGTTCCCCGACCGCGCGGCGCTGGACGCCTGGCTCGCCGAGGAGCCCTACATGACCGGCGACGTCTGGCGCGACGTCGAGATCATCCCCTTCCGCATCGCCGTGCCCGACACGATGACGCCGCGCGGCTGAGCCGCCGAGCTCCGACCCTACTGTGCCGTGCCGGCGATCCGGCCCACGGCGGGAGCCCCCGATGCCCTCGACCGACCTCCTCCTCGCCTTCTTCGTGACGACGGCGATCTTCGCCTACATCCCCGGCCCGGCGATGCTCTACGCCACTGCCCAGACGATGGCGCGCGGCCGCTTCTCCGGGCTGATGGCGGCGCTCGGCATCCACCTCGGCTGCTACGTCCACGTCATCGCCGCCGCCGCCGGGCTCTCGGTGATCTTCCACGCCGTGCCGGTGCTCTACCTCGGCGTGAAGATCCTCGGCGCCGCCTACCTCGTCTTCCTCGGCATCCAGCTCTTCCGCTCGAAGGCGACGGGCGACGAGCATGGGACGCTCGTCACCGCGAAGTCGGGCCGGCGGGCCTTCCTCGAGAGCATCACGGTCGAGGTGCTGAACCCGAAGACGGCGCTGTTCTTCCTCGCCTTCCTGCCGCAGTTCGTCGATCCCGCCGCCGGCCTGCCGGTGTGGGTGCAGTTCCTCGTGCTCGGCACGGTGGTGAACCTGATGTTCACCTCGGCCGACCTCGTCTGCGTGCTGCTCGCCGGCGCGCTGATGGCCCGCCTCCGGCGCTCCGGCGGCGCCCAGCGGCTGCTGCAGCGGGCCGGCGGCGCGGTGCTCGTCGGCCTCGGCCTGCACCTCGCCTTCCAGAAGACCTGACCGGCTGGGCGACACTTCACCGATCCCGAGCATTCCGCGCATGACAGCCCAGACAGCCTTTCCCGCCGCTCGCGCCGCCGCTCCGGCGGCGACCGTCACCGCCGCAGTGCGCCCCGCCCACCGGCTCGACCCGCTGCTGAGGCCGCGATCGCTCGCGATCGTCGGGGCGAGCGCGCGGCCGGGATCGGTCGGCAACACGATGGTGCGGCAGGTGCTCGCCGGCGGCTACGGCGGCCGGCTCTGGTGCGTCAACCCGAAGGGCGAGCCGATCGAGGGCGTGGCGTGCGCGCCCTCGGTCGCCGATCTGCCGGAGCCGGTCGAGCACGTGGCGCTTGCGCTCGCCGACGAGCGCATCGAGGAGACCCTCGCCCTCGCCATCCGCATGGGCGTCCGCGCCGCGACGCTGATCTCGCCGCTCGCCATTCCCGGCGACCGCGACCCGCCGCTGAAGGAGCGGGTGCGGGCGATGGCGCGTGAGGCCGGCGTGACGCTCTGCGGCGGCAACGGCATGGGCTTCTACAACTTCCGCGACGGGCTGTGGCTCTGCGGCTTCCCGACCCGCCCCGACCACCGGCCGGGCGGCGCCGTGCTCCTCACCCACTCCGGCTCGCTGTTCACCGCGCTGGTCGATGCCGAGGCGCGCATCGACTACGGCCTCGCCGTCTCCTCCGGCCAGGAGCTGACGACGACGCTCGCCGACTACATGGACTTCGCGCTGGAGACGCCGGAGACGCGCGTCATCGGCCTGTTCATGGAGACTGCGCGGGACCCGGCCGGCTTCGAGGCGGCGCTCGCGAAGGCGAACGCCCGGGGTGTTCCGGTGGTGGCGCTGAAGGTCGGGCGGACGGCGGCGAGCGTGCGGCTCGCCGAAAGCCACTCCGGGGCGATTGCCGGCGACCATGCCGCCTATTCCGCCCTGTTCCGCCGCTACGGCGTCGCCGAGGTGCGCGCGATCGACGAACTGGCCGCGGCCCTGATGGTGCTCGGCCACGCCCGCGACATCGGCCCGGGCGGCCTCGCCACGACGCATGATTCCGGCGGCGAGCGCGGGCTGATGGTCGACCTCGCCGACGACCACCGCGTGTCGTTCGCGCGGCTGTCGCCGGAGACCGAGCGGGCGATGGCGGCCGTCCTCGACCACGGCCTCGAGCCGGTCAACCCGCTCGACCACTGGGGCAGCGGCCGCAACTATCCGGCCGATTTCCGCGACAGCTTCCGCCTGATGATGGACGACCCCGGCACCGCCCTCGGCGCCCTCGTGCTCGACCGCTGGGTCGGCGGCCAGATCATGCCGCACTACCGCACGGTGGCCCTCGACGTGCAGGCGGCGACGGGCAAGCCGGTCTTCATCGTCTCCAACCACCAGGGCAGCTGCGGCGACGACACGGCCGTCGAGACGACGCGGGCGGGCGTGCCGGTGCTCGACGGCGTTCCGGGGTTTCTCACGGCGGTGCGGCTGGCGCTGGCCTGGCGGGATTCTCGGGGTCGGAGAGGGACTGAGACGTCTACGGATTTGCAGTCCGTTGATCCCTCCGCCGTCGCCCGCTGGCGCGCGGTGCTGGGCAGTCCATCCGAGGAAAGGCACGCCGCAACCCTCCCCCCTCGCGGGGGAGGGCAGGGAGGGGGGGCGCCGCGGGTCGCAGCGTCCGAAATCAGTCGCGACCCCTGCCGCACCAGCCACGCGCAGGGCCGCCGATGACCGCCCCCGCCATCGAGCTCGTCGGCATCGACAAGCGCTTCGGCGCCGTCCACGCCAACCGCGACATCCATCTCGTCGTGGAAAAGGGCACTATCCACGGCATCGTCGGGGAGAACGGCGCTGGCAAGTCGACGCTGATGTCGATCCTCTACGGCTTCTACCAGGCCGATGCCGGCAAGATCCTCATCAATGGCGCCGAGGTCTCGATCCCGGATTCGAAGGCGGCGCTCGCCCACGGCATCGGCATGGTCCACCAGCACTTCATGCTGGTGGAGACCTTCACGGTGCTGGAAAACGTCGTGCTCGGCGCCGAGGGCGGCGCGCTGATCGGCCCGGCGCTCGGCCGCGCCCGCGCCGAACTCGCGCGCCTCTCCGACGCCTACGGCCTGAAGGTCAACCCGGACGCCCTCGTCTCGTCGCTGTCGGTCGGCGAGCTGCAGCGCATCGAGATCCTGAAGGCGCTCTACCGCGGCGCCGAGATCCTGATCCTCGACGAGCCGACCGGCGTGCTCACCCCGCCCGAGGCGGACGAGCTGTTCGGCATCCTCGGGGTGCTGCGCGGCCAGGGCAAGACGGTGCTGCTGATCACCCACAAGCTCCGGGAGATCATGGCGATCACCGACGCCGTCTCGGTGATGCGCCAGGGCGCCATGGTGGCGACGCGCGTCACGGCCGAAGTTTCAGTCGAGGAACTCGCCTCGCTGATGGTCGGCCGCAGCGTGCTGCTCCGCGTCGACAAGGGCCCGGCGACGCCGGGCCGCACGGTGCTCACTGTGGAGGGCCTCACCGTCATCGACCGGCGCGGCGTGCTGCGCGTCAAGGACGTGTCGTTCGAGGTCCGCGCCGGCGAGATCGTCGGCATCGCCGGCGTCTCCGGCAACGGCCAGTCGGAGCTGATCGAGGCGATCGCGGGCCTCGCCCGCCCGACCCTCGGCCGCGTCCTCATTGACGGCGAGCCCGCAGCCGCCTCCCCCGCGGCGGTGCGCCGCCAGGGCCTCGCCCACGTGCCGGAGGACCGCCACCGCATGGGCCTCGTCATCCCGTTCGAGGCCGCCGAGAACGCCATCCTCGGCTACCACGACGACCCCTCGCTCGGCCCCGGCCCGATGCTGTCGCCGGACCGCGTCCGCGCCCACGCCAAGGAGGCGTTTGCTGCCTACGACGTGCGCCCGCCCGACGTGCGGCTGAAGACCGCCAACTTCTCCGGCGGCAACCAGCAGAAGATCGTGCTCGCCCGCGAGATCGAGCGCGACCCGGTGGTGCTCGTCGTCGGCCAGCCGACGCGCGGCGTCGACATCGGCGCGATCGAATTCATCCACCGCCGCCTCGTGGCGCTGCGCGACGCCGGCAAGGGCATCCTGCTCGTCTCCGTCGAGCTCGACGAGATCCGCGCTTTGTCCGACCGCATCCTCGTGATGTTCGACGGCAAGCTGATGGGCGAATGCGCCACCGACGCCCCCGAGGGCGAACTCGGCCTCCTGATGGCCGGCTGCCTGCCGGAGGCGGCGCAGTGAGGGGGAGACACGCCGAGACGCCCCTTCCCTCCCCCCTCGTGGGGGAGAGCCTGCCCCGGACCCGATCCGGGGTGGCCGGCGCAGCCGGTCGGAGGGGGCGCGGCGCGCAGCGCCTCGTGCGGCATTTCGGATCTCGTCTTGGGGCACTGAAACCCTCCCCCCTCGCGGGGGAGGGCAGGGAGGGGGGGCGGCCGCGGATGCGAGGTCGAGCTTGCCACTGAGGGGGCCGCGCCGAGGTGTTCACATCCCCGACTCCGATAGACGGGGAGGTGACGACTGAGCGGGAACGAAGGCATCGCGGGAGCGGCCCGGATGCCTTCGACGCCGGACTCGCGGCGGGG
>CAMDHY010000014.1 GCA_945898215.1 Pseudoxanthobacter soli DSM 19599
AGAGCCTGCAGTCCTTCAAGCGCGCCGGCGCCGACGGCGTCCTCACCTACTTCGCCCCCTTCGTCGCGGACAAGCTGACGCGGGGGATGTGAGGGGGCCGCGACACTGTCCCTCGTCGAGGGATAATCTCGGGGCGCAAGCACCCGACATGTCAGCGGCTGCGGGGGCGATCCGATGAGTGGCCGCAAGGCACCCAAGATGATTGCGATTCTGGCGTCGTCGGCACCGCCCCGCACGAAGCCGTCGACCTATCCGGAGCCCTTCTTCAGCCGCATGGCGAAGCGGGAAAAGCGGCCCCTGGGCGATCTCTTCGGTCTCACCAACTTCGGGGTGAACCTGACGCGGCTCGCCCCCGGCGGGGAATCCGCGCTGCTGCACCGGCACAGCAAGCAGGACGAGTTCGTCTACATCCTCGAGGGGGAGCCGACGCTCGTGACGGACAGCGAAGAAATCACCCTCTCCCCCGGCATGTGCGCCGGATTCCCCGCTGAGGGCATCGCCCACCAGTTGGCGAACCGGACCGACCGTGACGTCGTCTATCTGGAGATCGGCGACCGCACCGCCGACGATGAAGGCAGCTACCCGAGCGACGATCTCAAGGCGTCGCTCGGTCCCGACGGCACGTGGGTCTATACCCACAAGGATGGCCAGCCATACTGACCGACAGATCGGACCCTCGAACCCGGTCTCGCCCGATGGCGGGGCCAGTTTGGTGGCCGCCGCCGGCGGGTGTATCGTCCCGATCCGGGGACGGGTGTTCGGACCCACATGCTTGCCGCCCGACAGGCAGAACCCCGGTTGGATCTGTCCCGATGAGCGAAAACGCCCGCTCCGCGACTGTCACCGTGTCCCTGGAGGACGCGGAGGAAGGTCTGTCGGCGCTCGTCGAGCGCGCCGCGGCCGGGGAGGAGATCGTCATCGAGAAGGCCGGCAAGCCGCGGGCGCGGCTGGTGGCGGTGGAAGCAGGCGCGGGTGAAGTATCCGTCACGACGACTTCCTTGCCCCCGCGCCCGCTGGGCAAGTATCGCGATGTGATCCGCGTCGGCCCTGACTTCGATGATCCCTTGCCAGAAGAAATCATGCGCTATTTTCGGGGCGAAGGCGATTGAGGCTCTTGCTCGACACCCATATCCTGATATGGGCGATGCAGCAGCCCGAGCGCCTGAGCCCCGATGCCCGAGCCGCCTTGGCCGACAGGCAGAACGAAATCCTGGTCCGTGCCGCGAGCGTCTGGGAAATCGCAATCAAGGTCGGGGCCGGCCGCCTTTCGTTTCCTGTGTCCGACATTGATGACATGCTGGCCGAAATGGGATTCGGCGTGGTCGAGGTTGCACCGCGGCACGCCGTCGAACTCCTCGCCCTCCCGCTTCTACACCGGGATCCCTTCGACCGCATGCTGATCGCGCAGGCCCGCGCCGAGGGGCCAACGCTCGTCTCCGACGACGCCGCCATCCGCAGCTATGACGTAGCCCTGCTGTGACCAAAGCCCCCCTCCGCTTGCCTACCCTCGACGACATCCGCGACGCCGCCACCCTCCTCGAGGGGCGGATCATCCGCACGCCGTGCCTGCCGGCGCCGAAGCTGTCGGCGCTGACCGGCGCCACCGTCAGCGTCAAGTACGAGAACCTGCAGGTCACCAACGCGTTCAAGGAGCGCGGCGCCTATGTGAGGCTCGCGGCGCTCACGCCCGAGGAGCGGGCGCGCGGCGTCATCGCCATGTCGGCCGGCAACCACGCCCAGGCTGTCGCCTATCACGCCCGCGGGCTCGGCGTACCGTCGACCATCGTCATGCCGGTGACGACGCCGTTCGTGAAGGTGGCAGCCACCCGCGGCTATGGCGCCCGCGTCGTGCTCGCCGGCGAGGCGGTGGCGGAGGCGCACGAGGTGGCCGAGCGCATCGCCGCCGACGAGGGCCTCGTCTGGGTGCACCCCTATGATGATTTCGACGTCATCCGCGGCCAGGGTACCGTCGCGCTCGAGATGCTCGCCGACGATCCGCACCTCGATACCCTGGTGGTGCCGGTCGGCGGCGGCGGGCTCATCGCCGGCATGGCGACGGCGGCGAAGGCGCTCAATCCGCGCATCCGCATCGTCGGCGTCGAGGCGGCGCTCTATCCGGCGCTGTGGGCGGCCCTGCGCGGCGAGGAGGCAGCCTGCGGCGGCAATACGCTGGCCGAGGGCATCGCGGTGAAGTCGGTCGGCCGGCTGCCGCTCGCCATCGCCCGCACCCTCGTCGACGACGTCGTGCTGGTCGACGAGGTCCACCTCGAGCGCGCCGTCAACGCCTTCCTGACGCTGCAGAAGACGATGGCCGAGGGCGCCGGCGCCGCCGGCCTCGCGGCCCTGCTGGCGAGCCCGGAGCGTTTCACCGGCCACCGCGTCGGCCTCGTGCTGTGCGGCGGCAACATCGACCCGCGCATCCTCGCCGGCATCATGATCCGCGAACTCGCCCGCGCCGAGCAGATCGTCGCCGTGCGCGTGACGACGCCCGACCGCCCCGGCGTGCTCGGCGAGATCACCACCATCATCGGCGCGCTCGGCGGCAACATCCTGCAGGTGTCGCACCACCGCACCTTCCTCAGCGTGCCGGCGAAGGGCACCTCGGTCGACATCTCCTTCGAGACGCGCGACGGCGCCCACGCCGCCGAGATCGTCGCGGCCCTCGAGGCCCGCCGCCTCACCGTCGCCCGCCTGCCGGCCGACGAGGTGCTGCCCTAGGCCGGCCGTGCCGCGGCGTTTGAAAACCGCGACTGCCGTCCCCATCTCGTGTCGCGTACGGACGATGCCCTTTCGTGGAGGACGAGGATGAGCGACGTGATCGGCACCGGGAGCAGCGGCGTGCGGGCCGACGTCTTCGATCCGGTCGCGCAGCCCGAGCTCTTCGAGGGCCTGCGCTGGCGCCGGACGATGGCCTTCGTCGTCGACGTGGCGATGGTCGGCACCCTGTTCATGATCGCCGCCTTCGCGGTGTTCTTCCTGGGCCTGCTCACCCTCGGGCTCGGGTGGATGCTCTATTTCATCCTCTGGCAGGCGGTGGCGCTGCTCTACACCGCCTTCACCCTCGGCGGTCCCTCCTCGGCGACGCCGGGCATGCGGCTGATGGGCATCGAGATGCGGCTCTGGTACGGCGACAAGGCCTATCCGCTGCTGGCGGCCGCCCACGTCATCGCCTTCTGGCTGTCGATCTCGTTCCTGACGCCGTTCGTGCTCGTCGTGTCGCTCCTCAACGAGCGCAAGCGGCTCCTGCACGACATCGTGCTCGGCACCGTGGTGGTGAACAGCAGCGCCCTCCCCCGCGGGCGCTGATCACGCCTGGCGCCAGGGGAGCCGGTCGCCCTTACCGGTTTGCCGTTCCCCCACGCTCGCCAACCCGTCGCACTGACACCGCACGGCCGGCACCGGCCGTGCTCCTGGTCGCACGCGGCCTCGTTCGGTGCTTTGCGCCCCGCTTCGCCGGGACGCGTGCGGCTAACCTTCCCGTCTCGGGGCCGGGGCCCTATACCCGTGACGGCGTTCAGCGCGCCGGCTCGCCTCTCATCCTCCCGGTGAGGCCGAGCTTCACGCCCGTCGCACCTTGGGTTTATGGTCTGTGGGGCGGCAGCCGCGACTCGTCGCGGGGCTTGGGTACGAAACTTGAATCGTCGAGAAGCGCCGAAGGCGCCGGTCACGCGACCGGGGCGGCGGTCGGGCCGGCGAGGCATTGATGACGCGGCACTATTCCGACAACCCGCAGTTCTATCTGACGGCGCCCTCGCCCTGCCCCTATCTGCCGGGGCGGATGGAGCGCAAGGTGTTCACCCACCTCGTCGGCGACCGCGCCTCGGCGCTCAACGACGTGCTCACCCAGGGCGGCTTCCGCCGCAGCCAGAACATCGCCTACCGCCCGGCCTGCGAGGGCTGCCGGTCCTGCATCTCGGTGCGGGTGGTGGTCGACGAGTTCGAATGGACGTCGTCGTTCAAGCGCACCGCCCGCGCCAACGATGACCTCGTCGGCGTCGAGTTGCCCACCGCTCCCTCGTCCGAACAGTATTCTCTCTTCCGCCGCTACCTCGATGCCCGCCACGCCAGCGGCGGCATGGCCGACATGTCGGTGCTCGACTACGCCATGATGGTCGAGGACACCCACGTCGACACCCTCGTCGTCGAGTACCGCCGCCGGGGGCCGGACACCGCCATCAATGGCCGCGGCCGCGGCCCGCTGGTCGCCGTCAGCCTGACCGATCGCCTCGCCGACGGGCTGTCGATGGTCTACTCCTTCTATGATCCTGAGCCGGCCGACCGCGGCCTCGGCACCTTCATGATCCTCGACCACATCCGCCGCGCGCGGGCCGCCGGGCTGCCTTACGTCTATCTCGGCTACTGGGTCGAGGATTCGCGGAAGATGGGTTACAAGGCCCGCTTCCGCCCGCAGGAGCACCTCGGGCCGCGTGGCTGGGAGCGGGCCTGACCGCAACCGACCGTCGCTGCCCCGCCGAGGCACGCGCCCGGAAGACCCCTCCCGCCGCCGTCCCGCGCGGCTCTGAGCGCCGCCATGCACGATCCCCTCCCCGCTCATGCCACCGATTCGACGGGCGCTGCCGCCGTTGACGCCGGGCCGCCCAGCTGGGGCGAGCTCGTGTTCGGTCGTTACGCCCTCGCCTCGGCGATCCTCTGCCTCGGCGTCGGCACCCACGCGCTGAACTGGTTCCTCGTCGCCACCGCCGTACCCACGGCGGTAATGGAGATCGGCGGCGCCGCCCACGTCAGCTGGGCGACCGCCGTCTACCTCGTCTTCGGCATCGTCGGCGCGGCGCTCGCCGGCGACCTCAAGACACGGTTCGGTGGGCGCACCGTCATGGTCGCCTGCGCCATTGTCCTGATCGTCTCGACCGCACTCGCCGCCGAGGCGCCCACCTATCCACTGTTCCTCGTCGGCCGCTCGGTGCAGGGCTTCGTCGAGGGCGTCGTGCTGGCACTCTGCTACGTCTTGATCGCCGACGTCTTTCCGGCGCGCGCGCAGCCGCAGGTGTTCAGCTTCCTCGCCGCCGTCTGGGCGGTGGCGACGCTCGCCGGGCCGGCGATGGCCGGTGTCCTCATCGAGTTCGCCTCTTGGCGGATCGCCGTCTGGGTGACGGTGGTGCCGGCGGCGGCATTGCTCGTGCTGTCGGCGCGTGCCCTGCCGGGACGGGTCGGGCCTCCGTCCGGGCCCTGGCGACCGCCCCTCCTGCGCCTTGCGCTGTTGTGGCTCGGCGCCATGGCGATCTGCGTCGCAGCAGTCCTGGAGACGGTGCTGACGGCGAGCCTGCTCGCCGCCGCCTCGATCGCGCTCTTCGTCTTCGGCCTGATGCTCGACAAGCGGTCGGCGCGGCGGCTCTTTCCCGCCCGGCTGCTGCACGTCGCCGACGCGGCGCCGGCCGGGCTGTGGGTGATCGGCCTGATGATGTTCGCCGAGACGGCGATCCCGGTGTTCGCCGCCTTCACGGTGCAGGTCGGCTTCGGCACCGGGCCGCTCGTCGCCGGCCAGGTCGCCTCGATCCCGGCGCTCGCCTGGTCGGCCGCCGCCTTCGCCGTCGCCCGCCTCACCGGCCGTGCCTCGGACGTCTGCATCCTCGGCGGGCCGGTGCTGCTGATCGGCGGGCTGGTGCTGACGGCAGTCGGCGTCGCCGGGCTCCAGATGGCGCCCTTCGTCGTCGGGCTGATCGCCGCCGGCGCCGGCTTCGGCATCAGCCACGGCTTCCTCAGCCAGCGCCTGATGGCCGCCGCCGCCCCCGGCGAGACGTCAGTCACGTCCGGGGCGATCCCGGCGCTCGAGGGCGTCGGCTCGGCCTTCGGTGCCGCCGCCGCCGGCCTCGCCGCCGCCGCCGCCGGCTTCGAAGGCACCGCGGCGAGCGTGCCCGCCCTCGCCTGGGTGTTCGCCTGCGGCGCCCTCGTCAGCCTTTTGACGCTGGCCCTGTCGGTCCGCTTCGTCACCGCAACGCGCCCGCCGGCCTGAGCCGGCTCAGCGCGCGTCGACGACGCCCCCGGCCGTCAGCGCGAGCCCCGTCGGTCGCCGGTCGAGATGGCAGGCCCGCCAGGCGAGCAGCGCCTCGGCCTCGCCGAGCCGCACTCCTGCCATCGCCAGGTCGTCCGCCCGGTCGACCGTCTCCGCCGGATCGTCCGCAAGATCGAACAGCAGCGGCGGCAGGCCGGCGAAGTGGACGTACTTGAAGCGCTCGCCGCGCTGCACGGTGAGAGAGCAGGCGTCGAGCGGCAGCCCCAGCATCGCCTGCGCCCGGCCGCTCGCCACCTCGCGAAAGTCGTATTCCCAGTGCACCGCCGTCCGCCACCCGGCCGGCGTCTCGCCGCCCTCGAGGAAGGGCAGCAGCGACGCCCCGTCGAGGTGTCCCGGCACCGGAAGGCCGGCGAGGCCGAGCAGCGTTGGCACCACGTCAACCGCCTCGGTGAAGGCGGCCACCCGGCGACCGTGAGCATCGGGTGTGCGGGGATCGGCGACGATCAGCGGCACATGGTAGGCGGCCTCGAAGAAGCCGTACTTGCCCACCGTCCAGTGGTCGCCCATCAGTTCGCCGTGGTCGGAGGTGAAGACGACGACGGTGTCCTCCGCCATGCCGGCCTCGGCGAGGAGGCCCAGCATCCGGCCGATCTCGGCGTCCACCTCCGCGATCATGCCGAAATAGACCGCCCGCAGCACCCGGAAGTCCGCGTCCGTCCAGTCGGCGACGCGGCCGTCGCCGGCACCGATGACGTAGTGGCTGCCCGCCCGCGTGACGTCCTGCCAGTAGGCGACGAGCGGGTGTAGCGCGCGCTCGTCCGCGGCACTCGCCCGCCGGCGGAAGTCCGGCCCGCCTTCGGGCTCGAACATCGTGTTGTAGGGCGCCGGCACGATATAGGGCGGGTGCGGGCGCAGGAACGAGACGTGGGCGAACCACGGCCGGCCCGGCCGCTGTTCGGTGAGCCAGTCGGCGAAGGTGTCGACCACGAAGGCCGTCTCCGTCTCGCCGGCACCGTAGACCGGCGGCGCGTTCGTCGGTCGCGGCCCCGCCCCGCCGACCGGCCGGTAAATGTCCCACGGGTCCGCGGGAACCGGATAGCCGCGCCGTTTCAGCCAGGCGAGCCACGGGCCGTTGTGCTCGGGCAACCGCAGCCGCGCCGTGAAGCCCGGCAGCACCCCCTCGTAGGTCTTGAGCCACGGGTCGTCGCCTTCGGTGGTGCGCGGGTCGATCGACTGGTCGGTGTAGCCGAACAGGGTCGCGTCGTAGCCGCCGCGCCGGGCCATGCGGGCGATGGTGTCGTGGCGGGCGTCGAGCGGCGTGCCGTTGCGCACCACCCGGTTGGTCATCTGGTAGAGCCCCGTGTAGAGGCACGCACGCGCCGGCGAACACGGCGCCGCGTTGGCGTAGTGGCGGGCGAACGTCACCCCGCGGGCGGCCAGCGCATCGAGATGCGGCATCGCCACCGGCATGGCGCCAAGGGCGCCGAGGCAGTCGCCTCGCCACTGGTCAGCGGTGACGAACAGCAGGTTCGGACGGGACATCGCGGCACTCCCCCGGCGAGGCACCGCCGGGTGCCCTCCGCGCCTCCCATGCCGCCGCCGCGCGGCGCGCGCAAGTCCGCCAATGCGGCCTCGGCGACCGCGCCTGTCACACGGTCGTCACCGGTGGCCTCTAGCGCATGCCGGGTGTGGTGGGTGCCGTGGCGTAAAGATAACGGGGCCGGGCACAGGCCCTTCGAAGGCCGTACGCGGACGCGATTGCCAGCCGTCGTCGCCTTCTCCTAAAGTGACAATTTCATGACGAAATTATGACACGCGTGCGTTCCCGCGCCGCCTGCCATCCGATCATCGCACCGCACCAGTATCCGCATGACCGCGATGGACGGCCCCCCGCCCTGTCGCCCAGGTTGAGGAAAACGACACATGAAGGCCGCTTGGAAGACCACTACCGCGCTCACCGCCGTCGTCGGCCTGCTCGCCTCGACGGGCGCCTCGTTCGCGCAGTCGGCCGAACTCGTCGCCGCGGCGAAGGCCGAAGGCATGCTGACGACGATCGCGCTGCCGCACGACTGGTGCGGCTACGGCGAGTTGATCGCCGGCTTCAAGGCCAAGTACGGCCTCGAGGTCAACGAGTTGAACCCCGACGCCGGCTCCGCCGACGAGATCGAGGCGATCAAGGCCAACAAGGGCAACACCGGCCCGCAGGCGCCGGACGTCATTGACGTCGGCCTGTCGTTCGGCCCGTCGGCGAAGGCCGAAGGCCTGCTGCAGCCCTACAAGGTCGCCACCTGGGACACGATCCCCGACAGCGCCAAGGACGCCGAGGGCTACTGGTACGGCGACTACTACGGCGTGCTCGCCTTCGAGGTGAACACCGACATCGTCAAGACGGTGCCGCAGGACTGGGCCGACCTCCTGAAGTCCGACTACGCCAACTCGGTCGCGCTCGCCGGTGATCCGCGCGCCTCCAACCAGGCCATCCAGGGTGTCTATGCCGCCGGCCTGTCGCGCGGCGCCGCCGCCGGTGCCGCCGCCGGCGAGGAAGGCCTGAAGTTCTTCGCCGAGCTCAACAAGGCCGGCAACTTCGTGCCGGTCATCGGCAAGGCCGCCTCGGTGGCGCAGGGCTCGACCCCGATCGTCATCCGCTGGGACTACAACGCGCTCGCCGATCGCGACACCCTCAACGGCAACCCGCCGATCGAGGTCGTGGTGCCGAAGACGGGCGTCGTCGCCGGCGTCTACGTCCAGGCGATCAGCGCCTACGCGCCGCATCCGAACGCCGCCAAGCTGTGGATGGAGTACATCTACTCCGACGAGGGCCAGTTGAAGTGGCTCGAGGGCTACTGCCACCCGATCCGCTTCAACGACCTCGCCAAGGCCGGCAAGATCCCGCAGGCGCTGCTGGACAAGCTGCCGCCGGCCGCCGCCTACGAGGCCGCCGTGTTCCCCTCGCTCGCCGAGCAGGGCGCCGCCAAGGAAGCGATCACCAAGAACTGGGACAGCGTCGTCGGCGCCAACGTCCAGTGATCGGAGCGCTTCGGCGCTAGAGACGACACCCGCGCCGCGGCCCGCCGGAAGGCGGTGACCGCGGCGCGGCTCTTGCACGTTCCGATCGGCCGGGGCGCCCGCGGGCGCTGCGGCGACCTGCGAGCCGGCCCTGCGGCGCCGGCGGGATCATGGACGGGGATCGATGGTCGACGCCGCACACCCGGCACCACTTCAGGCACCTTTGCGGGACGCCGCCCCGCCCGTCGTCAAGACGGCGTTCTCGTGGGCCTGGCTCGGCGTCACGCCGTTCTTCCTGTTCGCGCTGTTGTTCCTGATCCTGCCGACGCTCTACCTCGTCGTCGGCGCTTTCATGGATACCGAGGGCAACTTCACCCTCGACAACATCGTCAACCTGTTCCAGCCGACGATCCTGCGCGCCTACTGGATTTCCATCCAGATCAGCGCCGCTTCGGCGATCCTTGGCGCCCTCTTCGGCTTCTTCATCGCCTTCGCGGTGACGATCGGCGGCCTTCCCCCGTGGATCCGCTCCACCGTGATGACGTTCTCCGGCGTCGCCTCGAACTTCGCCGGCATCCCGCTCGCGTTCGCCTTCCTCGCGACGCTCGGGCGAACCGGCCTCGTCACGGCGCTGCTGATCTACCTGTTCGACTTCAACATCTACGGCTCGGGCTTCAACCTGCTGTCCTTCTGGGGCCTGACGCTCACCTACCTCTATTTCCAGATCCCGCTGATGGTGCTGATCCTCGCCCCGGCCCTCGACGGGCTGAAGAAGGAGTGGCGCGAGGCGTCGGAAATCCTCGGCGCGTCGAGCTGGCAGTACTGGCGCTATGTGGCGCTGCCGGTGCTGTGGCCGGCGATCTGCGGTACGACGCTGCTTCTGTTCGCCAACGCCTTCGGCGCCGTCGCCACCGCCTACGCGCTGACCGGCTCCTCGCTCAACATCGTCACCATCCTGCTGTTCGCGCAGATCCGCGGCGACGTGCTGCACGACCAGCACTTGGGCTACGCGCTGGCGCTCGGCATGATCCTCATCACCGGCATCACCAACGGCACCTACATCTGGCTGCGTGCCCGCAGCGAACGGTGGCTGCGATGAAGCGCTCGACCGTCGGCCCCTGGATCGCGTTCGGCCTCGGCGCGCTCTATTTCCTGATCCCGCTGATCGCCACCTTCGAGTTCTCGCTCCGGATGCGGCGCGGCACCTACTCGTTCGACGCCTATGCCGTCGTCTTCGCCGACCCGCGCTTCCAGGCGAGCTTCAGCTATTCGGTGCTGCTCGCGCTGATCACCATCGTGCTCGGCGTCATGCTGGTCGTGCCGACGGCCTACTTCATCCGCCTCAGGCTGCCGAAGCTCGCGCCGCTGGTGGAGTTCATCACCCTGTTGCCACTCGTCATCCCGGCGATCGTCATCGTCTTCGGCTACCTCCGGCTCTACAACTCGTCGTCATGGCTGCCGTTCACCTCGAACGCCCGCGCCACCGACCTCTTGCTCGCCTTCGGCTACGTGACGCTGGCGCTGCCCTACATGTACAGGGCCGTCGACACCGGCATGCGGGCGATCGACGTGCGGACACTGACGGAGGCGGCCGAGAGCCTCGGCGCCTCGTGGGCGACGATCCTGTTCCGCGTCATCTTCCCCAACGTGAAGGTGGCGATCCTGTCCGGCGCCTTCATCACCTTCGCCGTCGTCATGGGCGAGTTCACCTTCGCGAGCCTGCTCGACCGGCCGGCCTTCGGGCCGTATCTGCAGCTCATCGGCGCGAACCGCGCCTACGAGCCGGCGGCGCTCGCCATCATCGCCTTCCTCGTCACCTGGGCCTGCATGGGGCTGCTGCAACTCGTCCTCGCCGGCGCCCGCGTCGCCCGCCAGAGATAGGCAACACATGGCGTTCCTCGACATCACCGGCGTTCGCAAGGCCTACGGCCCGAACACCGTCGTTCACCACGTCGACCTCGCCATCGAGCGCGGCGAGTTCGTCTCCTTCCTCGGCCCCTCAGGCTGCGGCAAGACGACGACGCTGCGCATGGTCGCCGGCTTCGAGACGCCCTCGGCCGGCCGCGTCGTCATCGACGGCAAGGACGTCACGCCGCTCCGGCCGAACCAGCGCAACATCGGCATGGTCTTCCAGGCCTACGCCCTCTTCCCCAACATGACGGTGGCCGAGAACGTCGGCTTCGGCCTGAAGGTCGCGGGCAAGCCGCCGGCGGAGATCGCCCCACGCGTCGAGGAGATGCTGCGGCTCATCAAGCTGCCGCAGCTCGGCGGCCGCTACCCATACCAGCTCTCTGGTGGCCAGCAGCAGCGGGTCGCGCTCGCCCGCGCGCTCGCCATCAAGCCGAAGATCCTGCTGCTCGACGAGCCGCTGTCGGCGCTCGACGCCAAGATACGGGTGTCGCTGCGCGAGGAGATTCGCGCCGTGCAGCGCCAGCTCGGCATCACCACGATCTACGTGACGCACGACCAGGAAGAGGCCCTGTCGATGTCGGACCGGATCGTCGTGATGAACGAGGGCCGCATCGAGCAGATCGGCACGCCCTTCGAGATCTACAACTTCCCGCGCACCCGCTTCGTCGCCTCCTTCGTCGGCACGCTTAACCTCCTGGAGGCGACGGTCGCCCCCGGCGGTGGCCGCCTCGAGATCGACGGCCAGCCAGTGATCGCCCGCGACGGCATCAACGGTGCTGCGCCGGGCACGTCGCTGACGGTGGCACTGCGGCCGGAGGCGATCACGATCACCGACGCCGGTGGCGACCGCAACCGCCTCGCCGGCACCGTCGAGGAGGTGAGCTTCCTCGGTTCTGTCATCCGCATCCGCGTCCGCTTCAGGGACAACGCCGTCTCGCTCGACACCTTCAACGATCCGGCGATCGCCCCGCCGGAGCGCGGCAAGCCGGTGACCGTCAGCTTCGCCCACGGCGACGTGCACGTCCTCGGCGCCGCCTGAGCGGACGCCTTTGCCTGCGAACCCGGCGCCGGCCGGCGCGGCCGTCCTGTCTGCTGCAGCGCCCTCCGTCGTTGCATCGGGCAGCGTTCACCGCCACGATGGGTTTCCGCGGCGATCCGCCCGCCCGCTGTCGCCTTCGCAGCATCGCGGCCACACGTCCCGTATGCTAGTCATACGGTCTTGACCCCTGCCTCCCGATGGACGTGGCCCTTGGAGATCTATCTCCCGATCGCGGAAACGCCGGTCAACGTATTCGTCATCTTCGCGATGGGCGGGGCGGTCGGGTTCGTCGGCGGGCTGCTCGGCATCGGTGGCGGGTTCCTGCTGACGCCGCTCTTGATCTTCTCCGGCATCCCCGCCGCTGTCGCCGTCGCCACCGTCGCGCCGCAGATCGTCGCTTCCTCCACCTCTGGCGCGTTCAGCTACTTCCGGAGGAAGGCGATCGACTTCAAGCTCGCCGGGGTGCTGTTTGCCACCGGTACGGTGGGTTCGGCACTCGGCGCCTGGCTGTTCGCCACCCTCGGCCGGACTGGCACCCTCGATCTCGTCATCAGCCTTTGCTACATGATCTTCCTCGGCACGATCGGCGCGATAATGCTGTGGGAGGCGGTCCGCTCGATGCTGCGCAGCCGCCGCGGCGAAACGCCGGCGCTGCGCCGACCGGGCCAGCACAACTGGATCCACGGCCTTCCCTTCAAGATCCGCTTCCGCCGCTCCCGGCTCTATGTCAGCCTGCTGCCGATCGCCGTCCTTGGCGGCGGCATTGGCTTCCTCGGCACCCTGCTCGGCATCGGCGGCGGCTTCATCCTGGTGCCGGCGCTGATCTACCTTCTGCGCGTGCCGACCTCGATCGTCATCGGCACGTCGCTTCTGCAGACGCTCGGCACGATGGCCACCGCCACCGTCCTGCACTCCGTTGGAACCGGCACGGTCGATGCCGTGCTCGCCCTCATCCTGATGATCGGCGGCGTCATCGGCGCGCAGTTCGGCGCCCAGATGGGCCTCAAGCTGCGCGGCGAGGTGCTGCGCGGGCTGATGGGCCTGCTCGTGCTTACCGTCGGCATCCGCTTCGCCGTCGAACTCGTGGCGGTGCCGCGCGACATGTTCTCGCTGGCGGTGCTCGCATGGTGAGGCGCCTCGCCCTCGCATTTCTCGCTGCGCTCGCGACGGCGGCACCGGCGGCGGCCGAGACGCTCGTCGCCTCGGTCTCCTCCTCGCGGATCGAGATCTCGTCCGACTTCACCGGCACCACCCTCGTCGTCTTCGGCGTCATCGAGCGCGATGCCCGCACCGTCGCCCGTCCGGGCGGCTACGACGTCGTCGTCGTCGTGCGCGGCCCCGACGAGGAGGTGGTGGCGCGGCGCAAGCAGCGCACCTTCGGCATCTGGGTGAACCGGGAATCTGAGCGCTTCCCGGAGGCGCCGTCGTTCTATTCCGTGGATTCCACCCGGCCGCTCGATGAGATCACCAGCCCGGAAATCCTCTCTGCCCACGATCTCGGCCTGCGCTATGCCGATTTCGGCCGTGGCCCCGGCCAAGGCAACGAACCCTTTCGCAACGCTCTGATCCGCATCCGCGAGAGCGCCGGCCTGTTCGCCGAGCGCTCCGGCACCGTGACGATGCTGACGCCGACGTTCTTCCAGGTCGGCGTGCCGCTGCCCGGCACCGTGCCCGACGGCCGCTTCACCGTGGAGATCAGCCTGTTCGGCGACGGCGCCCTGCTCGCCCACAACATCGCCGACCTCGCCGTCGAGAAGAGCGGCTTCGAGGACGCCGTCCATGTCATCGCCGGCGAGCAGCCGCTGCTCTACGGCTTCGTCGTCGTGGCGATGGCGATCTTTGCCGGCTGGCTCGGCGGCGTCGTTTTCCGCCGCGACTGAGGCGCGATCAGCGCCCGCGGGCGGCCGTGAGCGGGATGCGGTAGAGCCGCTCGGAGCCGATCAGGTGCGCCACCGTGCGCGCCCGCGACAGCACCCGCGCAAACGCCTGGTCGAACAGGTCGAGCCCGCCGGCGAGCGAGCCGAACGCCGGCAGCACCAGTCGGTGGCCGTCGGTTGCGAAGCAGCGCCGCCTGACCCCCCTGCCCCGCCCGACGACCGTCAGCGCCGGGTGCAGATGGCCGCAGACCTCGCCTTCGACGAAGGTCGCCGACGGCTCGTGGCGGAGCACGAGCCCGCCGATCTCGACATCGGCCGCCCGTGCCCCGCCGAGGTGGTCGGATATCTCGGGGTCGTGGTTACCGGTCACCCACAGCCACTCCCGCCCGCCGACGAGGGCCGAAAGTCGGGAGAGATCGGCCGCCGACAGTCGCGCCGCACCGCCGCGGTCGTGGAAGGAATCACCCAGCGCCACCACCCGGTCCGGCGCCAGCGCCGCCACCACGGCCTCGAGACGCGAGAGCGTGATCGCCGTGTCGTAGGGCGGCAGCAGCTGGCCGAAGCGGGCGAAGCTCGAGGCCTTCTCGAAATGCAGGTCGGCCACCACCAGCGTCCGCGTCGCCGACAGCCACAGCGCGCCGGAGGGGTGGAGTTCAACGATGACGCCGCCGACGCGCGCGCTGGCGAGCCCGGCCGGCGCACCGCCACTCCGCTCCGTCCCGCCCATCGCCGCCGCGGCCACGTTCACCCCATCGCCTCCTCGATCAGGTCCTCGGCGCTTTCCGCCAGGATCGTCTCGTCCGCCGCCCCCGACACCGCCTCGCGGCCGATCTCGAGCAGGATCGGCACGGCGAGCGGGGAGATTCGCTCGAGCCTCTTGTGCACGATTCGCCCCCGGACGCGCGAGAGCATGTCGGCGAGCCGGCCGACGTCGAGCAGCGTCCGCGAGGCATCCTCCCAGGTGGCCCGCATCAGGATGTGGTCGGGCTCGTGCTCGCGCAGCACGTCGTAGACGAGGTCGGTCGACACCGTCACCTGCCGACCGGACTTCTCCTTGCCCGGATGGCGCCGCTCGACGAGGCCGGCGATCAGCGCACAGGCCCGGAAGGTGCGCTTCATCAGGTAGCTCTCGGCGAGCCACTCCTCGAGGTCGTCGCCCAGCATGTCGGCGTCGAACAGCGCCCCCAGCGTCGGCCGGCCGGCCGCGAACGCCCGCCCCATGTCCTCGAGCCCCCACACCGAGATCGCGTAGTCGGTGGCGACGAAGCCGACGGGCTTCAGCCCCAGCCGGTCGAGCCGCCGCGTCAAAAGCATGCCGAGGGTCTGGTGGGCGAGCCGCCCCTCGAACGGGTAGGCGACGAGATAGAAGCGGTCGCCGCGCCGGAAGGTCTCGACCAGCATCTCGTCGCGCGACGGCAGCACCGATTTGAGCCGCTGCATGGCGAGCCACTCGCCCACCTGAGGCGGCAGCGACGGCCAGCGCGACGGGTCGGCGAGCATCGCCCGCACCTCGGCGGCGAGATAGGTCGAGAGCGGGAACTTGCCGCCGGCATAGGACGGGATCTTCGGCTCGTCGCTCTGCGCCCGCGACACGAACGCCTCGGTTTCGCGGACGCCCTCGAGTTGCACCACCTCGCCGGCGAACAGGAAGCTGTCCCCCGGCGCGAGCGTCTCGATGAAGTATTCCTCGATCTCGCCGAGCACCCGCCCGCCGCGTCCGACCGCCCCCTTCTTGCCGATCAGCCGCACCTTGAGGAGTGGCGCCTCGATGATGGTGCCGACGTTCAGCCGGTACTGCTGCGCCACCTGCGGGTTCGTCACCCGCCACATCCCGTCCTGGCCGCGGCGGATCTTGGCGTAGCGCTCATAGGCGCGCAGCGCGTAGCCGCCGGTGGCGACGAAGTCGACGACGCGGTCGAAGGTCGCCCGGTCGAGCTCCCGGTAAGGCCACGCAGAGGTGACCTCGCCATAGAGCGCATCCGCCTCGAAGGCGCGGGCGCAGGCCATGCCGAGGACGTGCTGGGCGAGCACGTCGAGGGCCCCCGCCTTGAGGGGCGGCGTGTCCTGGGCGCCGAGATAGTTGCCGTCCACCGCCGCCCGGCACTCCAGAACCTCGAAGCGATTCGCCGGCACCAGCACCGCCTTCGAGGGCTCGTCGAGGCGGTGGTTGGCGCGGCCGATGCGCTGGGCGAGCCGGCTCGCCCCTTTCGGCGCGCCGACGTGGACGACGAGGTCGACGTCGCCCCAGTCGATGCCGAGGTCGAGGGTGGAGGTGCAGACCACCGCCTTCAGCCGGTTCTCCGCCATCGCCGCCTCGACGCGGCGGCGCTGCTCGCGGTCGAGCGAGCCGTGGTGGAGGGCGATCGGCAGGGTGTCGTCGTTGATCGTCCACAGCGCGTGGAAGAGCATCTCCGCCTGGCTGCGGGTGTTGACGAAGACGAGCGTCGTCTTGTGCGCCTTGATCAGGGCGTAGACGTCGGCGAGCGCGTGGCGGGCGGAATGGCCGGCCCAGGGGATGCGCTCCTCGGTGTCGAGGATCGAGATGTTCGGCTTCGCGCCGCCCGCGACCGTCACGAGTTCCGCCGGCGTCGTCACCCCGCCGAGCCACTCGCGCAGGCCGTCCGGGTCGGCGACTGTCGCCGACAGCCCGGTGAACCGCAGCCCCGGCGCGAGGCGCCGCAGCCGGGCGAGCCCGAGCGACAAGAGGTCGCCGCGCTTCGAGGTGACGAGGGCGTGCAGTTCGTCGAGCACCACCTCGTCGAGGTCGGAGAAGAAGCGGTCGGCATCGCGCGCCGAGATGAGAAGTGCCAGTTGCTCGGGCGTCGTCAGCAGGATGTCGGGGGGCGCGAGCTTCTGCCGCCGCCGCTTGTGCACGGGCGTGTCGCCGGTGCGGGTCTCGACGGTGATCGGCAGCCCCATCTCCAGCACCGGCGTGCCGAGATTGCGGGCGACGTCGACGGCGAGCGCCTTCAAAGGCGAGATGTAGAGCGTGCGGATGCCGGTGCGGGCCGGCGCGCGGCCCCCGATCCGACCGGCCGCCGCGGCCTTCTCCGCCGTGAGCCGCACCAGCGTCGGCAGGAAACCGGCGAGCGTCTTGCCGGCCCCCGTCGGCGCGATCAGCAGCGCCGAGCGGCCGGCACGGGCATGGTCGAGCAGCGCGATCTGGTGCGGCCGCGGCGTCCAGCCGCGCCCGGCGAACCAGCCGGCGAACGCCGCCGGCAGGATCGGCGGCTCGTCTGTCGGTGGTGGCGGGATGCGGGCGGTCAACGGAGGAGCCCCGCGGACGTCGTGATCCGCCGCCCCCGCGCCGCTCTGCGGCGCGCGCCCTCATCCGGCGCTTCGCGCCACCTTCTCCCAGCGGGGCTGGGAGAAGGGAAGGACCGCATCCGGCACTCTGCAAAGATCTGCGTGTGCAAAAACGACTGCCGCGTCTCCCTTCTCCCGCTTGCGGGAGAAGGTGCCCGAAGGGCGGATGAGGGCCGGCGCGCGTCAGCGCGCCGAAGCCATGGTGCAGCAGCCTAGCGTGTCGCGAACGAAACAGAAACAGAGCTTCGTCGCCCCTCAAAGCTCCGCCACCCGACCGTCGACCAGCGTGATGCGCCGGTCCATGCGATGGGCGAGCTCGAGATTGTGGGTGGCGATCAGCGTGGCGAGGCCGGAGGCGCGGACCAGCGCGGTCAAAGCGTCGAACACCTGCCCCGCCGTCTTCGGGTCGAGGTTGCCGGTCGGCTCGTCGGCGAGCAGCAGGCGCGGTGCGTTGGCGACGGCACGGGCGATCGCCACGCGCTGGCGCTCGCCACCGGAGAGCTCACCCGGCACGTGCGCGGCACGATGGTCGATGCGCATGTAGGCGAGCAGTTCACGGCCGCGCCGCTCGGCCTCGCGCCGCTCCAGCCCGGCAAGGCGCTGCGGCAGCACGACGTTCTCGAGCGCCGTGAAATCCGGCAGCAGGTGATGGAACTGGTAGACGAAGCCGACCGCCTCGCGGCGCACCCGCGTGCGCTCGCCGTCCGGCAGGCCGCCGCAGTGCCGTCCGGCGACGCGCACCTCGCCCGCTTCCGGCCGCTCGAGCAATCCGGCGATGTGCAGGAGCGTCGACTTGCCGGCGCCGGACGGCGCCACCAGCGCCACCATTTCGCCGGCGGCGATCGACAGCTCGGCCCCTTTCAGGATCTCGAGCCGCCCCTCGCCCTCGCGATAGGCGTGGATGACGCCGGAAAGCCCGAGCGCCTCGCGATTGGGCAGTTCGCTCATTCGCGCCTGAGCCCCTCGACCGGGTCGAGCCGCGCCGCCTTCCACGCCGGATAGAGGGTGGCGAGGAAGGAGAGCAGCAGCGCCATCACGACGATCGTCACCGTCTCGCCCGCCTCCATGTCGGCCGGCAGGCGACTGAGGTAGTAGAGTTCCGGCGAGAACAGCTCGGTCTCCGTCAGCCAGGCGATGCCCTGGCGGATGTTCTCGACGTTGAGGCAGACCACCGTGCCGAGCACGACACCGGCGAGCGTGCCGACGACGCCGATGCTGGCGCCGGTGATGAAGAAGACGCGCAGGATGGTGCCGCGCGTCGCCCCCATGGTGCGCAGGATGGCGATGTCGTGGCCCTTGTCTTTTACCAGCATGGTGAGGCCGGAGACGATGTTGAGCGCCGCCACCAGCACGATCAGCGTGAGAATCAGGAACATGACGTTGCGCTCGACCTGCAGCGCCTGGAAGAAGGTGGCGTGGCGCTGCGTCCAGTCGAGGATGAACGCGGGTCGCCCGGCCGCCTCCTCGAGCACCGGCCGGAACTCGGCCACCCGTCCGGGATCGTCGAGATAGACCTCGATCGCCGTCGCCTGGCCTTCCTGGTTGAAATAGAGCTGCCCCTCCTCGAACGGCATGAAGACCACGGAGGAATCGAACTCCGACATGCCGATCTCGAAGATCGCCGCCACCGGATAGGTCTGCACGCGCGGCGTCATCCCGAACGGCGTGACGGTGCCGCGCGGCGACACCAGCGTCACCGGATCGCCGGCCGAGACGCCGAGCGAGCGAGCGAGCCGGGTGCCGATGGCGATGCCGCCGCCGGTGTCGAAGCCGTCGAGGCCGCCCTCGCGGATGGTGCCGGCGACGAGCGCGAGCTTGCCGAGGTCGGCGGCCGACATGCCGCGGGCGAGCACGCCCGACGAGCCCGAGGGCCCGGAGATCAGCGCCTGCCCCTCGACATAGGGCACCACCGCCCGCACGCCGGGCACGCCGGCGAGGCGCGCCGTCACGTCGGCGAAGTCGGTCAGCGGCCCGTCGATCGGCTGCACCAGCATGTGGCCGTTGATGCCGAGGATCTTCGTCATCAGCTCGTTCCGGAAGCCGTTCATCACCGCCATGACGATGATGAGGGTGGCGACGCCGAGCATGATGCCGAGGAAGGAGAAGCCGGCGATCACCGAGATGAACGCCTCGCGCCGCCGCGAGCGCAGGTAGCGCCCGGCGATCAGCCATTCGAGCGAGGAGAACGGCGCAACGCCCGCCTTGCGCCCGCTGCCCGCGGACGTTCCGTCGGCGGCCGTCGACGTGTCTGTCACGAAAGCCGCCTCATCCCTTCAGCGCCGCGACGAGCTTGTTCACCGCCGCCTCCGGCGATATCGCCTCGCGCTCGCCACCGGCGCGCTGCTTCAGCTCCACCTCGTTCTTTTCGAGGCCGCGCGGCCCGACGACGAGTTGCCAGGGCAGGCCGATAAGGTCCATCGTCGCGAACTTGGCGCCCGGGCGGTTGTCGGTGTCGTCGTAGAGCACCTCGATGCCCGCCGCCTCGAGCTCGCCGTAGAGCTTCGTGCAGGCGGCGTCGGTACCGGCGTCGCCGGGCTTGAGGTTGATCAGGCCGACGTGGAACGGCGCGACGGAGGCCGGCCAGATGATGCCGGCGTCGTCGTGGCTCGCCTCGATGATGGCGCCCAGCAAGCGCGACACTCCCACCCCGTAGGACCCCATGTGCACGGGCCGCTCGGCCCCGTCCGGGCCGGCGACCTTCGCCCCCATCGGCTCGGAGTACTTGGTGCCGAAGTAGAAAATGTGGCCGACCTCGATTCCGCGAGCCGCGACACGCTTTTCTTCCGGTAGCGCCGCGAACGCCGCCTCGTCGTGCTTCTCGTCGGTCGCCGCATAAAGCGACGTCCAGGCGTCGACGATCGGGGTCAGGTCCGCCGAGAAATCGGTGTCCTCGCCGGGAATCGGCAGGTCGAGCAGGTCGCGGTGGCAGAACACGGCGCTCTCGCCGGTGTCGGCGAGGATGATGAACTCGTGGCTGAGATCGCCGCCGATCGGGCCGGTGTCGGCCTGCATCGGGATCGCCGTCAGCCCCATGCGCCGGAAGGTCCTGAGATAGGCGACGAACATCCGGCGGTAGGCGGCGCGCGCGCTGTCGCGGTCGATGTCGAAGGAATAGGCGTCCTTCATCAGGAACTCTCGCCCGCGCATGATGCCGAAGCGCGGCCGCACCTCGTCGCGGAACTTCCACTGGATGTGGTAGAGATTGAGCGGCAGGTCGCGGTAGCTCTTCACCGAGGCGCGGAAGATCTCGGTGATCATCTCCTCGTTGGTCGGCCCGTAGAGCATCTCGCGCTCGTGGCGGTCGGTGATGCGCAGCATCTCCTTGCCATAGGCATCATAGCGCCCGCTCTCGCGCCACAGGTCCGCCGACTGGATGGTCGGCATCAGCACTTCGACGGCGCCGGCCCGGTCCTGCTCCTCGCGGACGATCTGCTCGACCTTCTGCAGCACGCGGAAGCCGAGCGGCAGCCACGAGTAGATGCCGGCCGACTGCTGGCGGATCATCCCCGCACGCAGCATCAGCCGGTGCGAGACGATCTCCGCCTCCTTGGGGGTTTCGCGGAGGATCGGCAGGAAGTAGCGGGAGAGGCGCATCAAGGTCTCTTCAGTGCGAAAACGCGAGGGGCGCCGGGGCGCACGGGACGGCGAGTGAAGCCGCGCGGCCGGCAAAACACAAGGGCTCGGGCGACCTGCCGACGTGCCCGCGGACGTGCGGCCAAATCAGGGCGGAAGCGCGGCGGAGGCGCGGCGCGATCATGAAGCGAACGATCTTCGCGAGTGGTCGCGGTCGTTTGCCGGCAAGTTGCGAAGGCCTTGCAAGGCACGGGATTCCTCCCCGGTCGCCCGCCGCAAAAAAGTTGGGCGATCGATGCACAAAATGATGACAGCACGATTTTCCTGCGCTAGAGTACCACCATAATAAACGGCAGCCGATCACCGAGCCGATACGGCGCCATAGAGGCATCGCGGTCTAAGTCTTGGGAGGAAGGCCCTCGGCGCAGCGCAAAGCTCGCAGCCGCCTGAAGTCCGGAAGAATCTCGACGGATCTCCGGGCGTCAGGAATGGGGGTTAGACGCGGAACTCAAAAGGGCAAGGCTTCGGCCTTGCTTTATTTTTTGTGCAGACCCCTCCGAAAATCTCGGCAAGTCTGAATGATGCGAATTCTCTATCGCGTCATCGCCAATGTCGATGCTGCCTGCTTTTCCGCCCGGTCCCCGTAGGATGGCCGGGCGCCCCTCGGCCGTCCGGAATGAGGCAGACCGGCCGGTCCCGTGCTGCCGACGCGACAGGACCGAAGGCCGCGCGCGGCCAGCTCCCGCTCGCACGGCGACGCTCGCGCACCGATCCAGGCACTCCGCATCCCAAGCACCCGACGCCGCTCAGGCGGCCGCCGGCACCTGGTTCTGCGCCGCCAGCACGCGCCCGCGCCACTGCGGGTCGGTCGCCGCGATCAGCACCAGCCGGGCGAGCTCGCCGCGGGTGATCCGCCCGATCGCCGGGGGCGCCGTGACGAGGCGGCCGTGACCGTCGGCCGGGCCGTCGAGGAGGCCGCCCGGCCGCACGATCGTCCAGGCGATCGACGCCGCCCGCAGGTGTTCCTCGGCCTTCGTCTCCTCCGCCACCACCGCGCCGATCACCTCGCGCATGCGCGGCGACAACAGCGGCAGGCTCTCGCCGCAGCCGAGCGAGGTGACGAGCACGAATCGCGTCATCCCTGCGGCCACCGCCGCCTCGATGAAGGCGATGTTGCCGGCGCTGTCGACCTGGCCCTCCCCCGGCCGGCTGCCGAGGAAGGAGACCGCGACGGCACCCGGTCCGGCCGCCCGGCAGAGGAGCTTCAGGTCTTCGGCCACCAGCGCGTCGCCGCGAACGGCGTGGCCATCCGCCGCCGCACCGCCGCGGCACCTTCGCCGCCGCGGGCGAGCGCGGTGACGGGGTGGCCGACGGCAGTGGCCGCCGCGACGAAGGCGAGGCCGGAGCCGCGCGTTCCGCCGGCGACCGCGAATGGTGAAGCGCGGCGGCTCGTTTCCGGCCGCGTCGCGCCATCGTTCTCAGAGACCACTCGCGGCCACCACGGCGCGATCGCGCGCGATCGTCTGCGTGAGGTCGGCGGCACCGCTGATCTTCAGCGGCAGGCCGACCGCCTGCACCGCCTGCACGACATGCTTGTCCGCGGCCGCCGCGACGAGCGCCGCCTCGATTTGCGCCACGACCTCCGGCGGCGTGCCCGCCGGCGCGAACAGGCCGACGCTGTTCGTCGAGGCGTAGGCGCGGTTGCCCGTTACCTCGCGCAGCGTGGGCACGTCGAGTTCGGGGTTGCGCTCGCCGCCGAAGGTGAGGAGCGGCCGCAGTTTGCCGGGGTTCGCCCGCAGGAAGGCGACGAGGCTCGGCGTGTTGATGAGGCCGGCGGCGGCGTGGCCATCCATGACCGCCTCGAAGACGCGCTCGCGCCCGGGCGCGAGAACATCCTCCAACCCCTCGTCTAGGACGAGCTCGAGGAACCGCAGGTGGACACTGCCGGGGTTGGAACTCGCGATAGCCAGTCTGCCCGATCGCGCCATCTCGGCGAAGGCTGCCCAATCACGCGCCGGCGACTCGGTCGAGACGAACAGCGCCGTCGAATAGCCGGTCGTCAGGGTGGCGACCGGCACGAGCGTGTCGAGCGAAGCGGCCGCCGTCGGCGTCCGCGATGCCTCCAGGGCGTCGTAAAGCACATGGGTCAGCGTGTCGCTGGCGAGCAGCCGGAGTTCGCCCCGTTCTGGCTCCGCGAGCGACTTCAGTGCCCGTTGCATGCGGTCGGGCAGCGGCGGAACGTCGATCTCGACGCGGCGGGACAAGGCGACCGACAGCGCGTTGCTGAGAACATCCGACGCCACCGCGACGACCGAGCCGCGTCCGAAGGGTACGTAGACGCGGACCGTCGACGGCAGCCGTGTCTCGGCCGAAGCGCCGCGCGGCAGCATGGCCGCAGCGATGAGACCGCCCGCCGCAGCGACCACCGCACGCCGGCTCGGTTTCCGGCCGGCGGCCACATCCTCGTCGCCTCTGCGCATCGGTCGAACCTCCCCGATGTCCACCCGCAACGCCCGCGGCCGGCCCTCGCCTTCGCCTCGGCCGCGGCCCGAGAAGGCACTCCCGCTATGCTGGTCCGGGCGCCGCCCCAATGCAAGCGCGGCGCCGCACCCTCACAGGTCGCGGACGTAGGGGATGTCGTCGAAGGTGAGGCCGGAAGTCAGGAGCGCGTAGATGCCAGCGAACACCACGGCGGCGACCGCCGTCGTCACCAGCGCGACGCGCAGCATCGGAAAGCGCGAGGGTGCGCTCGGCTCGGTGCCCGGCGAGATCTCGCCGACCTCGGCCTGCGTGCGGTAGCCGAAAGGCAGCACCGCGAACAGCACGATCCACCACACCACGAAGTAGATCGCCACCGCACTCGTCAGGGACACGCCCGTTCCTCCGTCCGTCACCCCGCCGGCCGCCTCAGGCCTGCTCGAGCTCCACCAGCGTGCCGCAGAAGTCCTTCGGGTGCAGGAACAGCACGGGCTTGCCGTGGGCGCCGATCTTCGGGTTGCCGTCGCCGATGACGCGGGCGCCTGCCGCCTGCAGACGATCGCGCGCCGCCAGGATGTCGTCCACCTCGTAGCACAGGTGGTGGATGCCGCCGGACGGGTTCTTCTCGAGGAAGCCCCGGATCGGCGAGGCCTCGCCGAGGGCGCCGAGAAGCTCGATCTTGGTGTTCGGCAGCTCGACGAAGACCGTCGTCACGCCGTGGTCCGGCTGGTCCACCATCGCGGAGACGCGGCCGCCGAGGGTGTCGCGGTAGACCGCCGTCGCAGCCGTGAGGTCCGGCACCGCGATCGCCACGTGATTGAGCCTGCCGATCATCGCCGCCTCCTCTTGCCCCCGCCCTGCCGCTCGACCACCGCCTCGCTCGCCACCGCGTCCGTGGTGGCGACGACGCGGCAGACCGGCTTCTTGCCCCAGCGCTCCGCCACCGCCGAGCGGGCGGCCCGCCGCAGCGCCTCCGCTACCAGCGCCGCATCGCGGCGCCGCGGCCGCGGGATCGAGACGAGCGCCCCCTCGACCGCCTTCACGACGATGTCCTCGAACGGCTCGCCGTCGGCATCGTGCTCGGGAATGCCGAGGAGCACCACCTCCGGACCGTGCACGACGTCGCCGGCGCCGTCGAGGCCGACCGAGACGACGATGGCGCCGGCGAACGAGATGCGCCGCCGGTCGGCCATGCCCGATTCCTCGGGGTCGAGCAGCAGCCGGCCGTCGCGGTAGAGGTGGCCGAACGGCGCCTCGCCGACCACCGCCGCCGGCCCCGGCGCCAGGCGCACGATCTTGCCGTCGGTCAGCGACACCACCTCCGGCACGCCGAGCGAGCGGGCGAACTTGGCGTGCTCGGCCAGATGCAGCGGTTCGCCGTGGACGGGGATCGACACTTCCGGCTTCAGGAGCCCGTAGAGCTCGGCGAGTTCGTCGCGGCGCGGATGGCCGGAGACGTGGACGAGCGCGTCGCGGTCGGTCAGCACATCGACGCCGCGGGTCGCCAGCGCATTGACGATGGCGCCAACGGCCTTCTCATTTCCAGGGATAGTGCGTGAGGAGAAGATCACGAGGTCGCCCGGCGACAGCGCCACCCGGCGGTGGTCGTCGGAGGCGATACGGGCGAGGGCGGCGCGCGGTTCACCCTGGCTGCCGGTCAGCAGCGCCACCACCTTCTCGCGCGGCAGGTAGCCGTAGGCCTCCTCGTCGAGCGGCGGCTTCAGGCCGTCGAGGTAGCCGAGCTCGCCGGCGACATCGAGGACGCGCAGCATCGAGCGGCCCATCACCACGACCTCACGGTCGGCGGCCGCCGCCGCCAGCATCACCGCCCGGAGGCGCGCGACGTTGGACGCGAAGGTCGTCACCGCCACCCGCGCCGGGGCGGCGCGGATGAAGTCGACGAGCGAGCGCGCCACGTCCTGTTCGGACGGCGAGCGGCCGGCGCGGATGGCGTTGGTCGAATCGCAGACGAAAGCGCGCACGCCCTCGGCGCCGATCTCGGCGAAGCGGGCGAGGTCGATCGCCAGGCCGATGCCCGGCGTCGGATCGATCTTCCAGTCGCCGGAATGGACGACGGTGCCGAGCGCGGTGCGGATGACGAGGGCGTTCGGCTCCGGGATCGAGTGCGACACCGGCACGAGTTCGAGGTCGAAGGGGCCGAGCGTCCAGCGGGCGCCCTGCTGCATCACCGTGATCGGCACCTTCTCGAGGCCGAACTCCTCGCCGGCCTTCGCCTCCAGCAGCCCGGCGGTGAACGGCGTCGCGAACACCGGCGCGCGCAGCCGCGGCCACAGCTCCAGCACGGCGCCGATGTGGTCCTCATGGGCGTGCGTCAGCACGATGCCGACGAGGTCGTCGCGCGCCGCCTCGATGAAGGCGGGGTCCGGCAGGATGACGTCGACGCCCGGCGTCGTCTCGTTGCCGAAGGTGACCCCGCAGTCGACCATCAGCCACTTGCGGTGGCGGGCCGGGCCGAAGCCGTAGAGGCCCATGTTCATGCCGATCTCACCCACCCCGCCGAGGGGCAGGAAGACGAGTTCGCCGGCAGAGCGCTCGGGTGTGCGTGTCATGTCCTGGCCGTCCCCGCCGCTCCGAAGTGAACCTCGCCGGCGGTGATGGTGCGGCGCGCTCCGCTCTCGGTGCGCACGACCAGCCGGCCCGTCTCGTCGATCGTCTCGAACACGCCGCGCGTCACCTCGCCGTCGATCCGTACCGCCACCACGCCGCCGAGGCCGGAGGCCCGCGCGAGCCAGCGGGCCCGAACAGTCGGGAAGCCCCGGCCGTCGTCCCACGCCGCCGCCGCGTCGCACCAGCACTCCGACAACGCCGCAAACACTGCTTCCGCATCCACCGCAGCGCCGAGCCCGGCGAGCGAGGCCGCCGGATAGGGCAGATCGGTCGGCGCATGGCGCACGTTGACGCCGATGCCGACCACGACGGCCATGCGCCCGTCCGGCGCCCTCTCGGCCTCGAGCAGGATACCGGCCAGCTTGGCGCCGTCGAGGAGAACGTCGTTTGGCCACTTCAGCGCGATGCGGTCACCGCTGCCGGTCGCCCCGTCGAGGGCGATCGAGGCCACCACCTCCGGCGCCGCGCGCCGGAGCGCCGCGTCGAGCGCGATGCCGGCGACGAAGCCGAGGGTGGCGACGGCCGGCGCATCGGCGGTCGTGAGCGTCAAAAGGCTGGCGGCGAGGTTGCCGCGCTCGGTCGACCAGGCGTTGCCGCGGCGGCCGCGGCCGGCGGTCTGGCGGTCGGAGACGACCCATAGCCGGCCGCCGTCACCGGCGCGCGCGCGGGCCAGCGCCTCCGCGTTGGTCGAGCCGATCTCGTCGAAGGCGGCGAGGCGGTAGCCTGCCGAGCGGGCGTCCGGTCCGAGGGTGAAGGCCATCCGCTAGAAGAGGCTCTTCGCAGCGACACCGGCCGCCTCGACGAGGGGGGCCGCGAAGACGACGAACAGGAGCACGACCGCCCCGCTCGCGCCGAGCACGATGCGCAGCTCGTTCGGCATCCGCTCGAATCCGGCGGCCGGGTCGTCGAAGTACATGATCTTGACGATGCGCAGGTAGTAGTAGGCGCCGACCACCGAGGCGACGACGCCGATCACCGCCAGCGTGTAGAGCCCCGCCTCGATCGCCGCCAGGAAGACGTAGAACTTGGCGAAGAAGCCGGCGAGCGGCGGGATGCCGGCGAGCGAGAACAGGATCATGGCGAACAGGAACGCCATCACCGGATGGGTGCGCGACAGCCCGGCGAGTTCGCCAATCTCCTCCACCATGCCGTCCTTGCGGCGCATCGTCAGGATGCAGGCGAAGGCGCCGACGGTCATCGCGAGATAGAGCGTCATGTAGATGATGACGCCCTGCACGCCCGCCTCGGTGCCGGCGGCGAGCCCGACCAGCGCGTAGCCCATGTGGCCGATCGAGGAATAGGCCATCAGGCGCTTGATGTTCTGCTGGCCGATCGCCGCGAACGAGCCCAGCACCATCGAGGCGATGGCGATGAAGACGATGATCTGCTGCCAGTCGTGCTCCACCGGCCCGAAGGCGTCGATGACGATGCGCACGATCATCGCCATCGCCGCCACCTTCGGCGCAGCGGCGAAGAAGGCCGTCACCGGCGTCGGCGCGCCCTCGTAGACGTCGGGCGTCCACATGTGGAAGGGCACCGCCGAGATCTTGAAGGCGAGGCCGGCGAGCACGAACACGAGGCCGAAGACGAGCCCCATCGAGGCCTCGCCGCCGGCGAGCGTGGCGGCGATGTCGACGAACACCGTCTTGCCGGTGAAGCCGTAGACCAGCGACATGCCGTAGAGAAGCATCCCCGACGACAGTGCGCCGAGGACGAAGTACTTCAGGCCCGCTTCGGTCGAGCGCTCGGAATCACGGTTGATCGCCGCCACCACGTAGAGCGACAGGCTCATCAGTTCGAGGCCGAGATAGAGCGCGATGAGGTCGCCGGCCGAGATGATCATCATCATGCCAAGCGTCGCGATGACGATCAGGATCGGGTACTCGAAGCGCTCGAACCGGGCGGCGCGCGCGAACGCCACCGACATCGCGATCGCCAGCGCCGAGCCGATCAGCGACAGGATCTTCATGAAGCGGGCGAACTCGTCCATGACGAAGGCGCCGTGGAAGGTCGTGCCGTAGGTCGGGTCGAAGATCAGCACGATCGCCGCGACGACGATCACCGCCGCCGCCATGCCGGTGACGACGGGCGTCGACCGCTCGCCGCCGAACACGCCGACCATCAGGAGCACCAGCGCGCCGACGGCGAGCAGCAGTTCCGGCAGCACCGGCATCAGGTCGGGGAGCGTCGCCATTTCCTGCATGACCCTCGTCGCGTCTTCCGTCTCGTGCTCGTCTTCGTCCGGCCGCGGCCGGTTCGGGCGGATGGTCTCAGCGCACCGCCGCCGGCTCGCCGGCGTTCGCCAGTTTTGCCGGAGCTCTGGCCTCAGCCAGTACCGCCGGCGTCGTCGCCCTCAGCTTCGCCTGCTCGTTCGCCTCGACCGCCCGTTCGACCTTGGCGACGAGGTCGGTGACCGAGGCGGCGGTGACGTCCATCACCGGCTTCGGCCAGATACCGAACAGGATCGTCAGCACCGCGAGCGGCACCAGCAGCGTCTTTTCACGCAAGGACAGGTCGAGCATGCCCTTGAGGCTCGGCTTGTCGAGCACGCCGAACACCACCTTGCGGTAGAGCCACAGCGCGTAGGCCGCCGACAGGATGACGCCGGTGGTGGCGAAGAAGGCCACCCAGGTGTTCACCTCGAAGGCGGCGAGCAGCGTCAGGAACTCGCCGATGAAGCCGCTCGTCCCCGGCAGGCCGACGTTCGCCATCGTGAAGATCAGGAAGGCGACGGCGTAGAACGGCATGCGGTTGACGAGACCACCGTAGGCGGCGATCTCGCGGGTGTGCATGCGGTCATAGACGACGCCGACGCAGAGGAACAGCGCTCCCGAGACGATGCCGTGCGAGAGCATCTGGAACAGGCCGCCCTGGATGCCCTGCTCGGTCGCGGTGAAGATGCCCATCGTCACGTAGCCCATGTGGGCGACGGAGGAATAGGCGATGAGCTTCTTCATGTCCTCCTGCATCAGGGCGACGAGCGACGTGTAGACGATCGCCACCACCGAGAGGGTGTAGACCAGCGGCGCGAAGTCGGCGCTCGCCACCGGGAACATCGGCAGCGAGAAGCGCAGGAAGCCGTAGCCGCCCATCTTCAGGAGGATGCCGGCGAGGATGACCGATCCCGCCGTCGGCGCCTCGACGTGGGCATCCGGCAGCCAGGTGTGCACCGGCCACATCGGCATCTTCACCGCGAAGGAGGCGAAGAAGGCCAGCCACAGCCACGGCTGCATCTCGACCGGGAAATCGTAGGCGAGCAGCGCGACGATGTCGGTGGTCCCGGCCTGCCAGTACATCGCCATCAGGGCGAGCAGCATCAGCACCGAGCCGAGCAGCGTGTACAGGAAGAACTTGAAGCTAGCATAGACGCGCCGCGGCCCGCCCCACACGCCGATGATGATGAACATCGGGATGAGGCCGCCCTCGAAGAACACGTAGAATAGCACGAGGTCGAGGGCGCTGAAGACGCCGATCATCAGCGTCTCGAGCACGAGGAAGGCGACCATGTACTCCTTCACCCGCGTGTGCACCGAGTGCCAGCTGGCGAGGATGCAGAACGGCATGAGGAAGGTCGTGAGGATGACGAACAGCATTGAGATGCCGTCGACGCCCATCTTGTAGGTAATCTTGCCGCCGAGCCAGCCGGCTTCCTCGACGAACTGGAAGCCGGGGTTCGAGAAGTCGAAGCCTAGCCACAGCGTCAGCGAGAACAGGAAGGTGACGATCGTGGTGACGAGGGCGACGCGGCGGATGTTGTTGAGCGCCGTCTCCTCCTCACTGCGCACCATCAGGATGAAGAAGACCCCGACGAGCGGCAGGAACGTGACGATCGAGAGGACCGGCAGGTCGCCCATCAGTGAACTCCCCCGCC
The DNA here is from genome assembly GCA_945898215.1 of Pseudoxanthobacter soli DSM 19599. GTDB lineage: Bacteria > Pseudomonadota > Alphaproteobacteria > Rhizobiales > Segnochrobactraceae > CAMDHY01. The sequence continues at coordinate 29,661 of CAMDHY010000014.1, forward strand.
GGCGAACATCGCCCAGGTGATGAGCGCCGCGACGCCGATCAGCATCACGAACGCATAGTGGTAGAGGTAGCCGGTCTGCAGCTTCACGACCCGGTTGGTGACGTCGATGACGCGCGCCGAGACGCCGTCCGGCCCGAAGCCGTCGATCAGCCAGCCATCACCCTTCTTCCACAGGAAGCGGCCGATCCACTTCGCCGGGCGGACGAAGATGAGGTCGTAGAGCTCGTCGAAATACCACTTGTGGTAGATAAAATTGTAGATGAGCCAATGCTCCTCGGCGAGCTTCTTCGGCACGTCCGGCCTCAGCATGTAGCAGTAGAAGGCCAGCAGCGCGCCGATCGCCATCGCCACCGTCGCCGCCCACGGCACCCAGCCCGGGGACTCGTGCATCTCGTGGAGGATGTGGTTCTCCTCGCCGAGATAGAGCGCGCCCTTCCAGAAGGCCTCGTAGCCCTCGCCCATGAACGGCGTGTGGAAGATCATACCGGCGAACAGGGCGCCACACGCCAACACAAGCAGCGGCACCACCATCACCCAAGGGCTCTCGTGGACGTGCTTCATCACCTCGGCCGGCGCGCGCGGCTTGCCGAAGAACGTCATGAAGATCTGCCGCCAAGTGTAGAAGGCGGTGAGCAGCGCCGCGATCGTCGTCAGCCAGAAGGCGTAGCCGGCGAAGGCGTTGTGGCCAGCATAGGTCGCCTCGATGATGGCGTCCTTGGAATAGTAGCCGGCGGTGAACGGGAAGCCGGTCAGCGCCAGGCCGCCGATCAGCATCGTCCAGAACGTCCACGGAATGTGCTTCCTGAGGCCGCCCATCTTGCGCATGTCCTGCTCGCCGTCGACCGAGTGGATCACCGAGCCGGCAGCGAGGAACAGCAGCGCCTTGAAGAAGGCGTGCGTGAACAGGTGAAAGATGGCGATCGAGTAGGCGCCGACGCCCAGCGCCGCGAACATGTAGCCGAGCTGCGAGCAGGTCGAGTAGGCGATGACCCGCTTGATGTCGAACTGCGTGCAGCCGATCGTCGCCGCGAAGAAGGCCGTCGTCGCGCCGATGAAGGTGACGAAGGCGAGCGCCGCCGGGGCCTGCTCGAACAGGGGCGACAGCCGCGCCACCATGAAGACGCCGGCCGTCACCATGGTGGCGGCGTGGATGAGGGCGGAGACCGGCGTCGGGCCCTCCATCGCGTCCGGGAGCCAGGTGTGCAGCAGGAACTGCGCCGACTTGCCCATCGCGCCCATGAACAGGAGCAGGCAGATCACAGTGACGGCATTCACCTCCTGGCCGAGGAAATCCATCGACTGCTCGCCGAGGCTCGGTGCGGCGGCGAAGATGACGTCGAACGACACCGAGCCGGTGACGACGAACAGGCCGAAGATGCCGAGCGCGAAGCCGAAGTCGCCGACGCGGTTGACGACGAAGGCCTTGATCGCCGCGGCGTTCGCCGAGGGCTTCTGGAACCAGAAGCCGATCAGGAGGTAGCTCGCGAGGCCGACGCCCTCCCAGCCGAAGAACATCTGCACGAGGTTGTCGGAGGTCACCAGCATCAGCATGGCGAAGGTGAACAGCGACAGGTAGGCGAAGAACCGCGGCCGGTGCGGATCGTGGGCCATGTAGCCCATCGAGTAGACGTGGACGAGGGCCGACACCGTGTTGACGACGATCAGCATCACCACGGTGAGCGTGTCGATGCGCAGGCTCCACTCGACGGAGAGCGCGCCGGAGGTGAACCAGTTGGCGATGTCGATCGTCTGCTTGCCGGCGTCGCCGAAGCCGACGGTGATGAAGGCGACCCACGACAGGATGGCGGCCAGCACCAGCAGGCTGGTGGTGACGAGTTCGGCCGCACGGGAACCGGGCGCCGCCTCGTGGTGGTCGTCGTGGCCGTGGCCGCCGTGGTCGTCGTGGCCGTGCGGCGCCGCATGGCCGGCGAAGGCGTGAGCGACGCCGTGGCCGGCGGAGGCGTGGCCGTGGGCGGTCGGCGCATGGGCGGCGTGCGGGTCGTGGCCGGCGTCGCCGATGCCGTGTCCGTCCGGCGGCGCCGGGATGTGCGCCTTCGAGCCGACGAGCGTGATGAGCGCCGCGATCAGGAAGCCGACGAGGGGCAGGAAGACGATGAGATGATACACGCCGTCAGCCCTTCATCATGTTGATGTCTTCGACCGCGATCGAGCCGCGGTTGCGGTTGTAGACGACGAGGATCGCGAGCCCGATCGCCGCCTCCGCCGCCGCCACTGTCAGCACCAGGAGCGCGAAGATCTGCCCGACGAGGTCGCCGAGGTGGGCCGAGAAGGCGACGAGGTTGAGGTTGACGGCGAGCAGGATGAGCTCGACCGACATCAGGATGACGATGACGTTCTTGCGGTTCAGGAAGATGCCGAACACGCCGAGCGTGAACAGGATCGCCGCGACCGTCAGATAGTGGGAGAGCCCGACCGCCATTGTCGTCGTCCGTCCTCGTCGTCGTTGCGCTCGTCGCCGCCCGGGCGGGCGGCGGCGGTTCGTCAGATGCCCTTGCGACGCCCGCGGGGCGCCGTCCTTCAGATACCTTTTCGGGGTGCGACCTTGCGCACCTCGATGGCAGTCGCCTTGGTGCGGGCGTTCTGGGCCGCGATCGACTGCCGCTTGACGCCTTCCTTGTGGCGCAGCGTCAGCACGATCGCCCCGATCATGGCGACCAGCAGCACGAGGCCCGCCGCCTGGAAGAAGTAGATGTAGCGGGTGTAGAGCAGTAGCCCGAGCGCCCGCGTGTTGCTGACCTCGCCCATCGGCGGGATCAGCGCCACGCCGCCGCCCTCCGGCGCCGTGACCCAGGTGCCGAACACCATGACGAGCTCGACCAGAAGCACGAGCCCGATCAGCGCGCCGATCGGCAGGTACTGCAGGAAGCCCTGGCGCAGCTCGACGAAGTCGACGTCGAGCATCATCACCACGAACAGGAACAGCACGGCGACCGCGCCGACGTAGACGACGACCAGGATCATCGCCAGGAACTCGGCCCCGAGCAGCAGGAACAGCCCGGCGGCGTTGAAGAAGGCGAGGATCAGGAACAGCACGGAGTGCACGGGATTACGCGAGGAAATCACCATGAACGCCGACGCCACCGTGATGGCGGCGAAGAGGTAGAAGAAGAAGGTCTGCAGGACCATTCCTGACCCCCGTTCGGCGCCGGTCGATCCGGTCGCTCCGTCGCCGCGCGTTCTAGCCCGCCCGCGCGATCCCCGTCCACCGCCCGCCGGACGGCGGGCGGACACGCCGCACCCGGTCCCGCCTCAGCGGTAGGGCGCGTCCATCTCGATGTTGCGCGCGATCTCGCGCTCCCAGCGCGCGCCGTTCGCGAGCAGCCGGTCCTTGTCGTAGTAGAGTTCCTCGCGCGTCTCGGTGGCGAACTCGAAGTTCGGCCCCTCGACGATCGCGTCCACCGGGCACGCCTCCTGGCAGAAGCCGCAGTAGATGCACTTCACCATGTCGATGTCGTAGCGGGTGGTACGGCGCGTGCCGTCGTTGCGGCGCGGGCCGGCCTCGATGGTGATCGCCTGCGCCGGGCAGATCGCCTCGCAGAGCTTGCAGGCGATGCAGCGCTCCTCGCCGTTCGGATAGCGCCGCAGCGCGTGCTCGCCGCGGAAGCGCGGGCTCACCGGCCCCTTCTCGAACGGGTAGTTCAGCGTCGACTTCGGCTTGAAGAAGTAGCGCATCGACAGGAAGAACGCCGACACGAACTCCTGCAGGAGCAGCGACTTGGCGGCCTGGGCGAGCGACATCGGTCGAACCTCTCTTGTCGTCTCTGCCGGTCAGGACGCCATGCCGGGCGCCCAGCCCGTCAGCATCAGGACGGCGGCGACGATGAAGACCATGGCGAGCGAGATCGGCAGGAACACCTTCCAGCCGAGGCGCATCAGCTGGTCGTAGCGGTAACGCGGCACCATCGCCTTCACCATGGCGAACATGAAGAAGACGAACAGGGCCTTGAGCAGGAACCAGATCACTCCCGGCACCCAGTTGAACGGGGGCAGGTCGATCGGCGAGAGCCAGCCGCCGAGGAACAGGATGGTGGTCAGCGCGCACATGGTGGCGATGGCCACATACTCGGCGAGCATGAACATCATGTAGGGGCTGGAGCCGTACTCCACCATGAAGCCCGCCACCAGCTCCGATTCCGCCTCGACGAGGTCGAAGGGCGGCCGGTTCGTCTCGGCCAGCGCCGAGATGAAGAAGATGATGAACATCGGGAAGAGCGGCAGCCAGTACCAGTTGAGGATGGTCAGCCACGGCACGCCCAGCGCAGTGGCGAGCCCGTGGGCGTGCTGGGCGTGCACGACCTCCGACAGGTTCAGCGTGCCGGCGCAGAGCAGCACCGTGACGAGCACGAAGCCGATCGACACCTCGTAGGACACCATCTGCGCCGCCGCGCGCAGCGCCGACATGAACGGGTACTTCGAGTTGGAGGCCCAGCCTCCCATGATGATGCCGTACACGCTGAGCGACGAGATCGCGAAGATGTAGAGGGTGGCCACGTTGATGTCGGCGATCACCCAGCCCTCGGCGACCGGGATCACCGCCCAGGCGGCGATCGAGAGCGTCGCCATGACGAGCGGCGCGAGCAGGAAGATGCCCTTGTTGGCGCTCGAGGGGATCACCGGCTCCTTGAAGATGAACTTCAGGAGGTCGGCGAACGACTGGAACAGGCCGAAGGGGCCGACGACGTTCGGGCCGCGCCGCATCTGCACCGCCGCCCAGATCTTGCGATCGGCGAGCAGGATGTAGGCGATGATGACGAGCAGCACGACGATCAAAAGCACGCTCTGCGCGAGCATGATGATGAACGGCCAGGCGTAGGTGGTCCAGAAGTCGCTCATCGGGCGCTCTCCGCCGCCGTGCGGGTCGTGTTCTTGAGGCCGCGCGTCATTCCGCGGCCTCCGCCATGCGGACGCGGGCGAGCGCCGCGCACTCGGCCATCACGGCAGAGGCGCGCGCGATCGGGTTGGTCAGGTAGAACTCCGTCACTGCGGAGCGGAACGGCGCGTTGGACGGATCGCCGCCACGCTCGCCCAGCCGCTCGATCGCTGCCGGATCGGCCGGCACCACCTGGTCGACCGCTTCGAGGTGCGGCACCGCGGTGATCATCGCCGCGCGCAGCTCGAGCAGCGAATCATAGGGCAGCGTCGCGCCGAGCACGGCCGACAGCGCCCTGAGCACCGCCCAGTCCTCGCGCGCCTGGCCCGGCGGGAAGGCGGCACGGTTCGCCCTCTGCACCCGCCCCTCGGTGTTGACGTAGGTCGCCGGCTTCTCGGTGTAGGCGGCACCGGGCAGGATGACGTCGGCGCGATGGGCGCCAGCATCGCCGTGGGTGCCGAGATAGACGACGAAGGCAGAGCCCAGCCGGTCCATCGCAATCTCGTCGGAGCCGAGCAGGAAGACGACGTCGAGTTCGCCGGCACCGGCGGCCGTCAGCATCCCGGCGGTGTCGCGGCCGCCCTCGCCCGGCACGCAGCCGACGTCGAGGCCGCCGACGCGCGCCGCCGCCGTGTGCAGCACCGCAAATCCGTTCCAGTCGGCCGACACGGCGCCCGCCGCAACCGCCGTCCGCGCAGCGAGCGACAGCACCGCCGCGCCGTCGGACCGCGCCAGCGCGCCCTGGCCGACGATGATCAGCGGCCGTTCCGCCTTCGCCAGCACGTCGGCGAAGGTGTGCTTGCCGGCGGCGACGTCCTTCAGGGTGTCGGGCCCGGCACCGAGATATTCGATCGGATAGGTCTGATCGACCGGCTCGCCGATGACGCCGACCGGCAGGCCGCTCGCCCGCCAGCGCTTGCGGATGCGGGCGTTCAGCACCGCCGCCTCGCGCCGCGGATTGCAGCCGACGAGCAGGATCGCGTCCGCCTCCTCGATGGCGCGGATGCCGACATTGAACAGATAGCTCGCCCGGCCGTCGGCCGGGTGGAGCGCCGCGCCGTCCTGGCGGCAGTCGACGCTCGCCACGCCGAGGCGCGTCATCAGGTCCTTCAGGGCGTAGAACTCTTCCGTCGAGGCGAGGTCGCCGCCGATGGCGCCGACGCGGGCCGGACCCGCCGCCTTCACCTTCTCGGCGATGGCGGTGAAGGCTTCCGGCCACGTCGCCGGCTGCAGCCGGCCGCCGCGGCGCACATAGGGCTGGTCGAGGCGCTGCGTGCGCAGGCCGTCCCAGATGTAGCGGCTCTTGTCGGAGAGCCACTCCTCGTTCACCGCCTCGTTCAGCCGCGGCAGGATGCGCATGACCTCGCGGCCGCGGGTGTCGACGCGGATGTTGGAGCCGACGGCGTCCATCACGTCGACCGACTCGGTCTTGGCGAACTCCCAGACGCGGCCGGTGAAGGCGAACGGCTTGTGGGTCAGCGCGCCGACCGGGCAGAGGTCGGCGACGTTGCCCTGCAGCTCCGAGCCCATCGCGTGCTCGAGATAGGTGGTGATCTCCATGTCCTCGCCGCGCCCGGTGGCGCCGAGGTCCGGCACGCCGGCCACCTCGGTGGTGAAGCGCACGCAGCGGGTGCAGTGGATGCACCGGTTCATGATCGTCTTGACCAGCGGGCCGATGTACTTGTCCTCGACGGCGCGCTTGTTCTCGTGGAAGCGCGAACCGGAGACGCCGTACAGCATCGACTGGTCCTGCAGGTCGCACTCGCCGCCCTGGTCGCAGATCGGGCAGTCGAGCGGGTGATTGATGAGCAGGAACTCCATCACCCCTTCGCGCGCCTTCTTCACCATCGGCGTGTTGGTGAAGATCTCCGGGGCCTCGCCGTTCGGGCCGGGGCGCAGGTCCTTCACCGCCATGGCGCAGGAGGCCGCCGGCTTCGGCGGGCCGCCCTTCACCTCGACGAGACACATCCGGCAGTTGCCGGCGATCGAGAGCCGCTCGTGGAAGCAGAAGCGCGGAATCTCCGCCCCGGCGAGTTCGGCCGCCTGCAGCAGCGTCGATTCCGGCGCGACGTCCACCTCGGTGCCGTCGACGATGATCTTGGTCATCGGCTCATCTTCCCGTCACAGCGCGGTGGTCGCCCGTCATCGTCCTACTCCGCCGCCTGCAGCGTCACGCCCGGCACCGCACGCGATTGGTAGGCATCGATGCGGGCCTCGATGACGGGGCGGAAGTGGCGGATCAGGCCCTGGATCGGCCAGGCGGCGGCGTCGCCGAGGGCGCAGATGGTGTGCCCCTCGATCTGCTTGGTCACCTGCAGCAGCATGTCGATTTCGGATTTGCGCGCCTCGCCCTTCACGAGACGCTCCATCACCCGCCACATCCAGCCGGTGCCTTCCCGGCACGGCGTGCACTGGCCGCAGCTCTCGTGCTTGTAGAAGTGGGCGAGGCGGGCGATCGCCTTGATGACGTCGGTGGACTTGTCCATGACGATCACCGCCGCCGTACCGAGGCCCGACTGCAGGTTGCGCAGGGTGTCGAAGTCCATGGCCAGGTCTTCGCACTGGTGCGCCGGCAGCAGCGGCACCGACGAGCCGCCCGGGATCACCGCGAGCAGATTGTCCCAGCCGCCGCGGATGCCGCCGCAGTGGCGCTCGACGAGCTCGCGGAAAGGAATGCCCATCTCCTCCTCCACCGTGCACGGATTGTTGACGTGGCCGGAGATGCAGAAGAGCTTGGTGCCGGTGTTGTTGGGCTTGCCGAGGCCGGCGAACCAGGCAGGGCCGCGGCGCAGGATCTCGCCGGAGACGGCAATCGATTCGACGTTGTTGACCGTCGTCGGGCAGCCATAGAGGCCCATGTTGGCCGGGAACGGTGGCTTCAGCCGCGGTTGGCCCTTCTTGCCCTCGAGGCTTTCGAGCAGCGCCGTCTCCTCGCCGCAGATGTAGGCGCCGGCGCCGTGGGCGACGTAGCAGTCGAAGTCCCAGCCGTGGACGTTGTTCCTGCCGATCAGCCGGGCGGCGTAGGCCTGGTCGATCGCCGCCTGCAGGTGCTCGCGCTCGCGGATGAACTCGCCGCGCACGTAGATGTAGCAGGCGTGCGCGCCCATCGCGAAGGAGGCGATCAGGCAGCCCTCGACCAGCGTGTGCGGGTCGTGGCGCAGGATCTCGCGGTCCTTGCAGGTGCCGGGCTCGGATTCGTCGGCGTTGACGACAAGGTAGTGCGGCCGCCCCTCGGCGACCTGCTTCGGCATGAACGACCACTTCAGGCCCGTCGGGAAGCCGGCGCCGCCGCGGCCGCGCAGGCCCGAGGCCTTCATCTGGTCGATGATCCAGTCGCGACCCTTGTCGATGAAGCCTTTGGTGCCGTCCCACTGGCCGCGTTTCAGCGCGCCCTCGAGGCCCCAGTCGTGCTGGCCGTAGAGGTTGGTGAAGATGCGGTCCTTGTCGGCGAGCATCGCGAAAGCTCCCTCAGCCGTTCGTGCCGGCCGGCGCGGTGCCGGCGGGCTCCTTGCCGTCCGACGCGCCAGTGCCGGCGGCCGGCTCGGGCGCCGTCTCGGCGATCTTCGGTTGCGCGGCGGCGACGTCCTCGCCCTTCAGCGGCGTCTTGCCTTCGGCGGCGCGCACACCCGGCGAATCCGACACCTGCTCGTCCGTCCGCGTCTCGTGCGGCTTGCCCTTCTCGAGTGGCGCCTGATCGTCGCCTTGCACCGGGCCAGTGTCACGGTTCGCCGGCCCCCGCAGGATCGCCGCGAGGTCGGTGAGCGACGTCGCCCCGCCCGCCGGCATCGAGAAGGTGCGGCCGTTCTGCGGGCCCGGCGCCGGCGGTGCGCCACGGGCGAAGCCGTCGATCAGCGCCTCGAAGCTCTCCGGCGTCAGGTCCTCGAAGGTGTCCTTGACCACCTGCACCATCGGCGCGTTCACGCAGGCGCCGAGGCACTCGACCTCCTCCCACGAGAAGTCGCCGTCGGCGGAGAGGTGGAACGGGTCGTGGTGGATGCGGTGCTTGCAGATCTCGATGAGGTCCTCGGCGCCGCGCAGCTGGCACGGCGTCGTGCCGCACACCTGGATGTGCGCCTTCTTCCCCACCGGGGCGAGCTGGAACATCGTGTAGAAGGTCGCCACCTCCAGCACGCGGATGTTCGGCATCTCCAGCATCTCGGCGATGACGCGGATGCAGGGCTCGCTGACCCAGCCCTCCTGCTCCTGCGCCCGCCACATCAGCGGGATCACGGCGCTCGCCTGCCGCCCTTCCGGGAAGCGCGCGATCACCGTGCGCGCCCACTCGAGGTTCTCGGGCGTGAAGGCGAAGGACGCCGGCTGCTGGTGGTGAAGGCGACGGACGGCCATCAGCGATCCACCTCCCCGAACACGATGTCGATCGAGCCCAGGATGGCGGAGACGTCCGCCAGCATGTGGCCCTGGCAGAGGAAGTCCATCGCCTGCAGGTGGGCGAAGCCCGGCGCGCGGATCTTGCAGCGGTAGGGCTTGTTGGTGCCGTCGGCGACGAGATAGACGCCGAACTCGCCCTTCGGCGCCTCGACGGCGGCGTAGACCTCGCCCGCCGGCACCCGGTAGCCCTCGGTATAGAGCTTGAAGTGGTGGATGAGCGCCTCCATCGAGCGCTTCATCTCGCCGCGCGACGGCGGCACCACCTTGCCCTCGAGGGCGTGCACGGGGCCCTGCCCCGCCGGCGACCTGAGCTTTTCCAGGCACTGCTTCATGATCCGCACCGACTGCCGCATCTCCTCGACGCGGATGTGGTAGCGGTCGTAGCAGTCGCCGTTCTTGCCGATCGGAATGTCGAATTCCATCTCGTCGTAGCATTCGTAGGGCTGCGACTTCCTGAGGTCCCAGGCGGCGCCCGAGCCGCGCACCATTACGCCCGAGAAGCCCCAGGCCCAGCAGTCCTCCAGCCGCACCACGGCGATGTCGACGTTGCGCTGCTTGAAGATGCGGTTCTCCGACAAGAGCCCCTCGAGGTCGTCGACGACGCCGAGGAAGGGGTCGCAGAACGCCCAGATGTCGTCGACGAGGCCGGCCGGCAGGTCCTGGTGGACGCCGCCCGGGCGGAAGTAGGCGGCGTGCATGCGCGCGCCCGACGCGCGCTCGTAGAACACCATCAGCTTCTCGCGCTCCTCGAAGCCCCACAAGGGCGGCGTCAGGGCGCCGACGTCCATCGCCTGGGTGGTGACGTTGAGGAGGTGGGAGAGCAGTCGGCCGATTTCCGAATAGAGCACCCGGATGAGCTGCGCCCGCCGCGGCACGGTGATGCCGAGCAGCTTCTCGACCGCCAGGCAGAAGGCGTGCTCCTGGTTCATCGGCGCGACGTAGTCGAGCCGGTCGAAATAGGGGATCGCCTGCAGGTAGGTCTTCTGCTCGATCAGCTTCTCGGTGCCGCGGTGCAGGAGCCCGATGTGCGGATCGACGCGGGTGACCACCTCACCGTCGAGCTCCAGCACGAGGCGCAGCACCCCGTGCGCCGCCGGATGCTGCGGCCCGAAGTTGATGTTGAAGTTACGGACTTCGGCTTCAGGCATGGTGGACTGCCTCGAGCGTGGTGGCGGAAGACCGGCAGTCGGCAGTCGGCAGTCGGCAGTCGGACGAAGACGTCAAGGTCGCGGCTCCGTCTCGATCGAACGGATGAGCTACTAAAGCAAAGCCTTGATGACTGAGGGACGGATGACCGGCAGCGCGACGGCGTTCCCCGGCCCCTGCTGCCCACTGCCCACTTCCTACTGCCCGCCTCATGACTTCGCCTTCTCGTCGCCGGGCAGCACGTAGTCCGGCCCTTCCCACGGGGAGAGGAAGTCGAACGCCCGGAACTCCTGGGTGAGGCGCACCGGCTCGTAGACGACGCGCTTGACGGCGTCGTCGTAGCGGACCTCGACGAAGCCCGTCAGCGGGAAGTCCTTGCGCAGCGGGTGGCCGTCGAAGCCGTAGTCGGTGAGGATGCGGCGCAGGTCCGGGTGGCCGGTGAACAGGATGCCGTAGAGATCGTAGGCCTCGCGCTCGAACCAGTCGGCGCCCGGATAGATCGCGGTGGCCGACGGTACCGTGGTGGCGGCGTCGGTCTCCAACTTGATGCGGATGCGCAGGTTCTGGTGCGGCGACAACAGGTGGTAGACGACGTCGAAGCGCTTCTCGCGCGACGGGTAGTCGACGCCGCAGGCATCGACGAAGGAGACGAACTGGCAGCGCGCGTCGTCGCGCAGGAAGCGCAGCACCTCGATCAGACGGGTCGGCGCGAGCGTAACGGTGAGTTCGCCAAACGCCACCTGCCGCTCGCCGAGGGCCGCGCCGAGCGCCTGGCCGAGATAGTCGGAGAGCTCGGTGAGCGTCTCGTCCATCGCCGTCTCCGTGGAGGGCATCGTCGCGGCCATGCTCAGCGCTCGATCGTGCCGGTCCGGCGGATCTTCTTCTGCAGGAGAAGAACGCCGTAGAGCAGCGCCTCGGCCGTCGGCGGGCACCCGGGAACATAGATGTCGACCGGCACGACGCGGTCACACCCGCGCACCACCGAATAGGAATAGTGATAGTAGCCGCCGCCGTTGGCGCACGAGCCCATCGAGATGACGTAGCGCGGCTCCGGCATCTGGTCGTAGACCTTGCGCAGCGCCGGGGCCATCTTGTTGGTGAGCGTGCCGGCGACGATCATCACGTCCGACTGGCGCGGGCTTGCGCGCGGCGCGAAGCCGAAGCGCTCGGCGTCGTAGCGCGGCATCGACAGCTGCATCATCTCGACCGCGCAGCACGCGAGGCCGAATGTCATCCACATCAAGGAGCCGGTGCGCGACCAGGTGATCAGCGCATCGGCCGACGTCACCAGGAAGCCGCGGTCGGCGAGTTCGTCGTTGATCCCCTGGTAGAAGGGATCGTCGGAGCCGGCCGGACGGCCGTGCTGGTCGAGGAGGCCGGTGGGCGCCTTGGCGACCAGCGGACCCGTTGGCGCGGTCAATCCCATTCCAGCGCTCCCTTCTTCCACTCGTAGACGAACCCGACGGTGAGCACGCCGAGGAAGGCCATCATCGACCAGAAGCCGAACCAGCCGAGGTCGCCGAACGCCACCGCCCACGGGAACAGGAAGGCCACTTCGAGGTCGAAGATGATGAACAGGATCGACACCAGATAGAACCGCACGTCGAACTTCATGCGGGCGTCGTCGAAGGCGTTGAAGCCGCATTCGTAGGCCGACAGCTTCTCGGTGTCCGGCGCCTTGAAGGCGACCAGGAAGGGCGCGACGAGCAGCGCCAGGCCGACGAAGGCGGCGACGCCGATGAACACGACGATCGGGACGTAGTCTTTGAGGAGCTCTTCCATGGACCGCCCTCGATCACCGCTCTGCGACGCGCACCTCCGGGCCCCGGGGGCCCGCGCCTCACGACATGCCTGCGCCGACGGTCGCGCCACGCGGGCAACCGCCACTCCCCCCGCTGCGTGTCCTTCCCTGATGCCCCCGAGCCGCGACGGCATCGAACTGGTGCTATTCTAAAGGCTCCACCGGGCGGAGCAACGCCTTGCGGCCGAGAGCCGCGGCGCCTGCCCTCCGGCGGACGGGCAGAGGCTTATCCCACGCTCCCGCGGGTGGCAAGGCGCCCGCCGGCCCGGCGGCGGGCGGCGCGGCGACGCTCAGAGTTCCTCGAGGAAGCGGCCGTAGGCGTCGCGGACGATGAAGATGTGGGCGCGCATCGCCGTCGCTGCCGCAGTGCGGTCGCCGCGCAGGATCGCCGCCACCACCGCCTCGTGCTCGGCGTGCGACTTGCCGATGCGCCCGAGCGCGGCAAATTGCGCCCGCCGGAACGGCTGCACCCGCGTGCGGGTCTCGGTGGTGATCTCGGCGAGATAGGCGTTGTGGGTCGCCTGGTAGATCGTCGCGTGGAAGGTCTCGTTGAAGTCGCGGTAGCGCGCCGCCTCGCCGGCCCGCATCGCCGCCCCCATCGCCTCGTGCAGCCGCTCCAGCGCCCGCCGCTCCGCCGACGTCATGTTGGTGGCGGCGAGGCCGGCACACAGCGCCTCGAGCTCCGCCATCGTCTCGAACATGTCTACGAGGCGCTGCGGCGTCGGATGCGCCACCACGGCGCCGCGATGCGCCCGCGATTCGACCAGCCCGCTCGCCGCGAGCACCCGGAGCGCCTCGCGCACCGGCGTCCGCGACACCCCGAATCGCCGCGCAAGCTCGCTCTCGTCGAGCGCCGCCCCGGGCGAGAGCTGGCCAGTGACGATTTCTTCCGCGAGCTGCAGCCTGACCTCGACCGCCCGTGTCACGGACTTCGTCGGTGCAGGGGGCGCCGTTTCGGCAGTCGAAGGGTCCACTGGGTCGGTTTCCCGTTGTTCTGCTTGTTGCCGAAACTATCGTCAGGATTGCTCATCGCCGGAAGGGTGTTGTCAGACATGGCGGACACGATCCCACCCTGCCCCTCCAGGGCAGGATGGGTGTCCTGCTGCAACGAGGCGCCCCATGCACACCTCGGATGCGTCCACCACCCTCGCTTGATCGCCTCTCCTACGCCTCGTCCGCGATCGTGCTCACGTGCGCCGCCACGACGCACCAGCCGCCGCGGAAGCGCACCCACGTCTGCATCTGCCGGCCGACCAGCCCCGGCTGCACGTCGCTGCGGAACTCGGTCGACACCGTCGCGAAGTCGGTCCCGAAGGTCGTCACCACCGTGTTCGACAGCCGCCGCGTGGGATGGATCACCGGCGCCACCCGCCGCCAGGCGCCGATCACCTCCGGACCGTACTGATTTTCGGCTATGCCGAAGCGCACCACCTCCGCCCCGTCCCAGAACTGCTCGTCGAGGGTATCGAAGTCGCGCGCGACCAGCGCCCGCTCGTAGCGCTCGAAGGCGGCCGTCACCTCGACCACAACCTCCGGCCGGTTGATCTCGGGGCCACCGCTTTCGAGCCCGTCCGCCACCGTCTCCGCCACGCGCGTCCCGCTCCGCAGCACCGCCCCGCCACTCATCCGGCCGCAGCCTCCAGCGCCGCCAGCGGCGCCGTCCAGCCGACGATGCCGCCCTGGGCGCGCACCATGTCGAGCGTCGCCGATTTGAACTCCGGAAAATAGCTCTCCGTCGCGTCCTCGACGAGCAGGCACTCGTAGCCGCGATCGTTCGCCTCGCGCATCGTCGTCTGCACGCAGACCTCGGTGGTGACACCCGCCAGCACGAGGTGCGTCACGCCGCGCGCCTGCAGCAGCTCGCCGAGCCGGGTGGCGTAGAAGGCGCCCTTGCCCGGCTTGTCGAGGACGATCTCGCCGGCGACCGGCGCGCAGGCGTCGACGATGGCGTTGCCGGGCTCGCCGCGCACGAGGATGCGCCCCATCGGCCCCTCGTCGCCGATCCGGAGCGACGGCGAGCCGCGCGTCCGCTTCGCCGGCGGACAGTCCGACAGGTCGGCCGCGTGCGATTCGCGGGTGTGCACCACCGTCCACCCGCGCGACCGGGCGAACGCGATCAGCCTCGCCACCGTCGGCACGATCGCCGCCACCCGGCCGATGTCGTTGCCGAGCGTGTCGCCGAAGCCGCCCGGCTCGACGAAGTCGCGCTGCATGTCGATGACGACGAGCGCGGTTCCCGGCTCCGGCAGCGTGTAGGCATAGGGCTCGGCCGAAACGGTGAGAGGCATTCCGGCTCCTCAGTGCCCGGCCATGTGGCGGCCGATGGTGGTGCGGTCGGTCTCGGCGATCGGCGCAACGTAGTCGATGCGCCCCTCCGACATCACCGCGACGCGGTCGGCGAGCTCGAGGATCTCGTCGAGGTCCTCAGACACGAGCAGCACCGCCGCCCCGCGATTGCGCTGGTCCATGATCTGGCTGCGGATCTCCGACACCGAGGCGAAGTCGAGCCCAAAGCAGGGGTTCGCCACGATCAGCACGTCGACGTCGCCGGAGAGCTCGCGCGCCAGCACCGCCCGCTGCACGTTGCCGCCCGAAACCGTCTCGATCGGCGCGTCCGGCGAGGTCGTCTTCACCCGGTAGCGACCGATCAGCTCGCGCGCCATCTTGCGGAGCGGCGACGGCTTCAGCCAGAAGCCGAGCCCGGCGATCGGCGGCTTGTCGAACGACCTGAGCGCGATGTTCTCCGCCACCGACATCTTCGGCGCCGTGGCGTTCTTCAACGGCTCCTCCGGCAGGCCGAACACCTTGAAGCGGTCCATGTCGGCCCGCTTCGGCTCGAACGGCTGGCTGCGGACGACGATGCGCCCGTCGGTCAGCGGCCGCTGGCCGGACAGCGTCTCGATCAGCTCGCTCTGGCCGTTGCCCGACACCCCGGCGATGCCGACGATCTCGCCGCCGGCGACCTTGAGGTTCACCCGGTCGAGCGCCGGCAGCCCCTCGTCGTCGATGGCGCAGAGCGCTGCGAGTTCGAGCTTCGTCTCGCGCGCGTTGAACGGCTGGCGGGCGGCGCGCTCGCGGATCTCCTGGTCGCCGATCATCAGCCGCGCCATCTCGTCGGTGGACATCTGGCCGACCTTGCCCGCCCCCACCATCCGCCCGCGCCGGAGGATCGACACCTCCTCGGTGAAGGCCGTCACCTCGCGGAACTTGTGGGTGATCATCAGCACTGACAGCTCGCCGCGCTCGGTCATGCCGCGCAGGAGCCCGAGGATCTCGTCGGCCTCCTGCGGCGTAAGCACCGAGGTCGGCTCGTCGAGGATGAGGAAGCGCTGGTCGAGATAGAGCTGCTTCAGGATCTCGAGCTTCTGCTTCTCGCCCGCCGACAGGCTCGACACCGGCTTGTCGAGCGGCACGCGGAACGGCATCTCGTCGAAGAAGGCCTCGAGCCGCTTCGTCTCCTGGCGCCAGTCGATGATCGCCGGCGCGTCGGCGCGGGCAATCACCAGGTTCTCCGCCCCCGTCAGGCTCGGGACCAGCGTGAAGTGCTGGTAGACCATGCCGAGCTTCAAAAGCTGCGCATCGCGCGGGTTCTTCACCTCGACGTCCTTGCCGTCGACGCGGATCGTGCCGCGCGTGGGCTCGTAGAAGCCGAGGATGCACTTCACCAGCGTCGACTTGCCGGCGCCGTTCTCGCCGAGGAGCGCGTGGAACGAGCCCGGCCGGACCGTGATCGACACGTCCTCGAGCGCCGTGAACGAGCCGAACACCTTGGTCATGCCGACCGTCTCGACGCCGACCGCCGTCCGCCGCCCGCAGCCGTTGACGGCCGGCGCCGGCGCGATCGCCTCCGCCGCGCTCACGGCAACGCCTCGATCAGGGCGTCGGAGGTCGCCACCGCGCCGAACACGCCGCCCTGCATCTTGATCATCTTCAGGGCGGCGAGGTGGTTGCCATAGTCGGTGGCGCCGCAGCAGTCCTCCAGCATCAGGCACTCGAACCCGCGGTCGTTCGCCTCGCGCATCGTCGTGTGGACGCAGACGTCCGTGGTGATGCCGGTCAGGATGATGTTGCGGATGCCGCGGGTGTGCAGGATCAGCTCGAGGTCGGTTGCGCAGAACGAGCCCTTGCCGGGCTTGTCGATGATCGGCTCGCCGGCCAGCGGATAAAGCTCGGGAATGATGTCCCAGCCCGCCTCGCCGCGCACCAGGATCTTGCCGCACGGCCCGGCATCGCCGATCCCCGCCCCCATCTGCCGCGACCGCCAGCGCTTGTTCGCCGGCAGGTCGGCCAGATCCGGCCGGTGGCCCTCGCGGGTGTGGATGATGGTGTAGCCCTTCGCGCGCATCGCCGAGAGCACGCGGGAGATCGGCTCGATCGGCGCCCGCGTCAGCGACAGGTCGTAGCCCATCGTGTCGACATAGCCGCCCTTCCCGCAGAAGTCGGTCTGCATGTCGATGATGATGAGCGCCGTGTTCGACGGCTTCAGGTCGCCG
Source organism: Pseudoxanthobacter soli DSM 19599 (assembly GCA_945898215.1). Classification (GTDB taxonomy): domain Bacteria; phylum Pseudomonadota; class Alphaproteobacteria; order Rhizobiales; family Segnochrobactraceae; genus CAMDHY01. Next base: position 46,381 of record CAMDHY010000014.1, read on the forward strand.
TCGAACGGCCAGGCATAGGGGTCGGCGGCGACAGCGACGCCCTCCGGGGCGGCGACAGCACGGGCGAGAGCGGTCATGGCGTCTCCTTCTCAGTGGAGAGGAACGGGGCGCTCATTTCACGATCGACAGTTCGCCCGGCGCGCCGCGGAGCGCCCGCACCTTCGAGGACGAAACGATCATGATGAGGAGCGTCAGCACGTAGGGAGCGGCGTTGAAGAAGTGGTAGCCTTGGCTGACGCCGATCGACTGCAGCGCCGGCCCGAGCGCGCCGGCCGCACCGAACAGCAGCGCCGCGACGAAGCAGAGCAGCGGGTTCCAGCGCGCGAAGATGACGAGAGCCACCGCCATCAGCCCCTGGCCGGACGACAGCCCCTCGTTCCACGAGCCCGGATAGTAGAGCGACAGGAACGAGCCGCCGACGCCGGCCATGAAGCCGCCGATGGTCGTCGCCACGAACCGCACGCCGAGCACCGAGACGCCGAGCGCCCGCGCGGCGGCGGCCGAGTCCCCCGTGGTGCGCACGATCAGCCCGGCCCGGGTATTGCGGAACGCCCACCACATCGCCACCGCCAGCGCCGCGCCGATGAAGAACAAGGGGTTGATCTCGAGCGCCACCCGCACCTGCGAGATGTCCGACCACTCGCCGAGCGAGATCGACGGCAGCCGCGGCGCCGTCGGCTGGATGAACGGCTTGCCGAAGAAGAAGGCGAGCCCGACGCCGAACAGCATCAGCGCGATACCGACCGCGATGTCGTTCACCTTCGGCAGCGAGCAGAGGGCTGCGTGCAGCATGCCGAACAGCGAGCCGGCGATGCCGGCGGCGAGCACGCCCGTCCACGCCGAGCCGGTCATGTAGGAGACCGCGTAGCCCGTCATCGCCCCGAACACGAGGGTGCCCTCGAGGCCGAGATTGATGCGGCCGGACTTCTCCGTCAGGCACTCGCCGAGGCTGACGAACAAGAACGGCGTCGACACCCGGATGGCGCCGGCGAACATGGCGAGCGGCACGCTCCACCACCCGAGATCGGTCGCGACCTGCGAAGGATCCATCACCGCGTTCCTTCCATTGCCGAAACTCGACGGGAGCTGCGACCTGTCCTCCCCCTGCCAGGGGGGAGGACAGCCGCGCGCAGCGCGGCAGGTGGGGGCCTGTCAATCCCAACGTCGACCCGAGTTTGGATTGACGGGCCCCACCCTGACCGCTTCGCGGTCTGTCCCTCCCCCTGGCAGGGGAGGGACAGGGTCCCGTGAGCCCCCCTCACCGCTTCCCCCCAAAAATCCGGAACCGCCCGTAGAGCGTCTCGCTCGCCAGCAGCACCACGAAGATCAGCCCCTGCAGCACCACCATCGTCGCGTCCGGCAGGCCCATGCGGCGCTGCACCAGGCCGCCGGCCGCGGCGATGCCGCCGAACAGGATCGCCACCGGCGGGATCGCCAGCGGGTTGTGGCGAGCGAGGAACGACACCAGGATGCCCGAGAACCCGTAGCCGGCGATCAGCGAGGCGTTCGCCTTGCCGTGGATCGCCGCCACCTCGAAGAAGCCCGCGAGCCCGGCGCAGCCGCCGGCGATCGCGGTCGCCGCCACGACGAGCTTGCCGACCGGCAGCCCCTGCCCCTGCGCGGCGCGCACGTTGCCGCCGGTGACGCGGGCCGCAAAGCCGAACGTCGTCCGGCTCATCAGGAGATAGAGCAGCACGCACAAGAGGATGCCGATCGGCAGCCCCCAGTGCACGTCGATGCCCGGGACATTGCCGATCATGTTCGCCTCGCCGATCGAGGCGGTCGACGGCTTGTTCGGGCTCGCCGGGTCGCGCAGCGGCCCCTCGACGACGAAGTTGAGGATCGAGATGGCGATGTAGAACATCAGGAGGCTGGCGATCGTCTCGTTGACGCCGCGCCCGTAGCGCAAAAGGCCGACGAGGCCGATCCACACCGCGCCCACGCCGACGGCCGCCACCAGCATCAGGAACAGCACGATCGCCGGCGGCGCGGTGCCGGCGAGCGGCAGCGCGATCACCGCCGCGGCGAGCCCGCCCAGCACCAGCGCCCCCTCGCCTCCGATGATGACGAGGCCGAGCTGTGCCGGGATCGCCACGCAGAGCGCGGTGAAGATCAACGGCGCAGACCGGACGAGGGTGTTCTGCCAGGAAAACGACGTGCCGTAGCCGCCGACCCAGAGAAGCTGGAAGAACTGGCCCGGCGACTGGCCGAGCGCCAGCAGGAACAGCGAGAACAGCGCCGCCGAGACGATCAGCGCGAACAGCGGGATCGCGAGATACTCGGCCGAGCGGCCGATGCGGTCGCGCCACTCCGCCATCCCCGCCCCGGCGGGCAGCCCCGTCCCGTCTCTCACGGCATCGCTCACGGTACGCCTCCCCCGGCTGGCACGGCTTCAGGGATCACGGCCGGGCGGCTCAGCGCCCGGACGTTAAGCCTCGCGGCCGGGCGTAAACCCCCGGCCGGTGCGCGTCAGCTCGTCGAGCCGACGACGCCGTCGACGAGGAAGCTCGTCTGCTCGAGCCAGACGTCGTAGGCGTCGTGCTCGGTGCCGGCCGGGATCACCTCCTTGCCGGTATTGTCCTTCATCGGGCCCTGGTAGATCACCTTGCCGGCGCGCAGCTCCGCCTTCGCCTGCTCGCAGGCGGCGCGGATGAGGTCGGTGGAGGCGGCGCCATAGGCGGTGTTCTGGACGTAGTCCTTGTCGTAGCCGCCGCGGACGAAGTTCGGCAGCGTGCCGCCGGTCGTCAGGATGTCGGCGAACTCCTTGTAGATCGTCAGCCACTTGTACTCGGCGCCGGTGAGAAAGCCCTTCGGCGCGAGGTCGGCCTGGCTGGCGTTGTGGCCGCAGGTCATGACGCCGCGGCGCTCGGCCGTCTCGATGACGACCTTCGGGCTGTCGACGTGGCAGGTGATGACTTCCGCCCCGGCGTCGATCAGTGCGTTCGTCGCCTCGGCCTCGCGCACCGGCATCGACCATTCGCCGGTGAACACCACCTGCACCTTGGCGTCGGGGTTGACGCTCTTCGCGCCGAGCGTGAACGAGTTGATGTTGAGGAGCACCGTCGGGATGGGCTTCGCCGCCACGAAGCCGAGCTTGCCGGCCTTCGAGGCGAGGCCGGCGGCGATGCCGTCGACATAGTGCGCCTGGTCGAGATAGCAGAAGTAGCTGCCGGCGTTCTTCGGCGCCGCGTCGGTCCAGAGACCCGCGGCGTGGCGGAACTGCACGTCGGGGAATTTCTTCGCCATCTCCAGCATGTAGGGGTCGTAGTAGCCGAAGGACGTCGCGAAGATCAGGTTCGCACCGTCGAGTTCGATCATGCTCTCCATCGACTTCGAAACGGCGATCGTCTCGGGGACGTTCTCCTCCTCGATCACCGTGACGCCCGGCACCTGCTTCAGCGCCGCGGCGGCGACCGCGTGGGCCTGGTTCCAGCCATAGTCGTCGCGCGGGCCGACATAGACGATGCCGATGGTGAGGCCCGAGGCGCGCGCCGGCCGGATACCGCTGAGCCCGGCGCCCGCCACCAGCGCGCCGGCGGCGGCACCCTTCAGCAGCGTCCGGCGGTCGAGCGAGAAGCCGCCCGCCCCGCCGAGGCTGCCTGAGCCGCCGAGCTTTGGCAGGAACGTCCGCCGGCCAGCCGCGCCCGGCCGCGAAGTGTCGTCGTGCATGAGAAGCGCTCCCCTGAGGTTCCGACCGGCCGCCCCCGCGCCCCCGCGTGCGGCCTCTGGCAGGGAGGACTGCAACCGACGTGCCAAGCGTGGGAACCGGCGGCGTGCGGCCGTCCTGCGGCCGTCCTGAGGCCAGCGGCGCTTGCAATAGTCGTCGCCACAACGCCAGTCAGGCTACATTTTGGGCAATCTTGCCCCGCTTGTATGCACCTTGTATGCGATCTTGGTCCCGTCTCCCGGTCTTGCGGCCCGCCGTCAGCCGCCCGTTTTGGCGACCACGAGCCGCGCGAGCGGGATCGTCATCGCCTCCGGCGCCGCCGCCAGCCGTGCGGCGAGCCCGACCTCCAGCCGGTCCATGAACACCGGGACGCGCGCGTCGCCGCCCCCGCCGACGAGGCCGAGCGCCAGCGTCGGAAACACCGAGGCGCGCGCGAACGCCGCCCAGCGCGCGCCGAAGCCGCCGGCATCGCGTTCGTGGCGATAGTCGTCGAAGATGCGATCCTCGCCGAGGAAGACCTCGCAGCGCTCGAGCGACAGACCGGCGAACGAACCCGTGCCGGCGAACGGCGCCGCGAGCTCCGCCACCCCGCGCCCGACCGTCGGGATCGCCATCGCGGCGACCTCGTCGGGGCCGATCAGGCCGTCGGCCGCGAGCGCGAGCAGCGCCTCGTAGAGCGCCGCGAGCAGCGGCCCGTAGCCGAAGCCGCCGTCGGCGTCGAGCCCCATCGTCACCACCACGAGCCGCCCGCCCGCCACCAGTTCCCGCGCGCGGTGCGTCAGGAACGTCTCCCAGTCGGCCGCCGCCTGCGCGGCGTAGGCGGCGCGCACCGACCCGTCGTTGCTGAACGCGGCCTGTACCTGGTCGGGGATCGGCCCGGGCGCGCGGCTCAGCCACTGCACCGCCCACGAACTCCAGCCGAGCGTGACGCTCGCCGGCGGCAGCACCGGACCGTAGAAGCTGCGGCCGACCGCTGCCGGATAGACCCCGGCATCGTCGCGGAGATAGCTGTTCGGATCGCGGTCGAGCAGTTCGAACAGCGTGGCGAAGTCGCTCCCCGCCACGTCGGTGTGCATCACCACGATCGGCCGTGCGGCACCGACGCGGCGGCGCACCCCGTCGATCGCGAGTTGCATCGGCACGAGCGAATTGCGCCCCTGCGCACAGCCATAGTCGGCAACGACGACGGCGCCGTCGCCGGTGAGCGGCACCGTCGCCGCGGCGGCTTCCAGCATCGGCAGCGCGCCGGCGAGCCCGGCGGCCTGCACCGCCGCGTTGCGATTGTAGGCGCCCTGCCCCTCCATCGGTGCCGGCCCGGCGTCGCCCCGACCATCGCTCATCCTGCGTCTCCCCCGCCGCCGGCCACCCGTGGCCGGAGCCGCGATCATCCCCGAGCACCGCGACGAGCGCCAGCCACCCGCAGGGTCGCCGGCTCCCCCGTTGCCACGGCCGCCGCCCACGGCCGACCGTCCACCACAGACGGCCCGCCAACCCGCCACCCACTGCCCACTGCCGGCTGCCCACTGCCGACTGCCGATTCACCCCTCCTGCTGCGCGATAGGAATAAAACCCTTGACGCGGACACCATCCCCATCCACACTCCCCTCGTCCACTCGGAGGGGCGCAGCCGGAGGCGTACCGGTGCCCGCGGGGTGGACGGCGGTGACCCGCGGCTGGAGAAGACGCGCAAACTCCTTCCCCGGGGGGATCGTGGGCAAAGCCTCCCGTCGCCACCACGAGCGGCGTCCCGGGCCTCCGCGAGGGCGGAGGCAGTACCGGTCCTTCGGGGCCGGTGCCAGGGAGTAGCGCCTGCGGCGACCAAGGCGAGGAAAGCGCGCCGGCCCGCAGACCGCCAGGGGGAGCACCGGGACCCAGGCAACACCGTTTTCACGGGGCGCCGAGAGGCGCGGGCGTCGCAAGACGCCCTGCGGCGGACGATCATCCGCCGCCACCATACGGATTGCGCCGATCGGCGCCCCGTCCCCTCCACTCGAGGGGGAGAGACGAGATCAAAACCCCGGCGGGAGACCGCGCGGGGGTGGAGGTGTTTGGGGGCGAGGGTGGAAGAGTTTGAGGGGGCGGCGGCGGCAAGCGCGACGCGTCCCTCCCCTGCCAGGGGGAGGGACAGGCGACCGCAGGTCGCCAGGGTGGGGCCCGTCAATTCGGACAGCGACGACGGAGAGGTCGAGCCCGCGATTCACGGGCCCCACCCTGACCCCCTTCGGCGGTCTGTCCCTCCCCCTGGCAGGGGAGGGACGAGGCATCACCGCCCTGCCCCACTGCACACTGCCTACTGCCTACTGCCCCTTTCTTCCCCCCTCCCCGCTGGCGGCGCAGCCGCCGCCGCGCTACCTTCTCCACCGCCCCAACCCATGGCCGGCCGCGGTCTCCCGGCTTGCCGGTCCGCGTGCCTGGCCGTTCCTCAAGCCCACCACGGAATGCCGATGCCCGGTGAGACCACGCCGAAGCCGCTGCTCGTCCTGCAGGGCGAGATGATGCACCAGTCGCTGCCCTCGGTGAGCGCCGTCTATGGCGACACCGCCGAGGTGATCCTGCGCGGCCTCACCATCGACGACCGGCCGGCCGAGGTGGTGATGGTGTGCGAGGACGAGCCGCTGCCGCCGCTGGAGGAATTCTCCGGCGTAGTCATGAGCGGCGCCGCCGTCATGGTCGCCGACCCGATCCCGTGGATCGACCGCACGTCCGACTATCTGCGCGAGGCGGTCCGGCGCGGCGTGCCGACGCTCGGCCTCTGCTTCGGCCACCAGCTTCTGGCGAAGACCTTCGGGGGCGAGGTCGCGCCGCTCGCGGCCGGTCCGGAATATGGCACGGTGACGATCGAGCGGACGGCCGAGAGCGCCGGCGACCCGATGCTCGGGCACGCCCCGCCCCGCTTCCTCGCCCAGGCCGCCCACCATCAGACGGTCGTCGTGCCGCCGCCGGGCGCGGTGGTCCTCGCCCGCAACGGCAACGGCGTGCAGGCGCTGCGCTTCGCCGAGGCGGCGTGGGGCGTGCAGTTCCACCCGGAGTTCGACGACGGCCTCAACCGCCTGATCATCGAGGCGGTCGCCGACACGCTCTCGGGTCTCGGCGTCGACACGCCGGCGACGCTCGCGGCGCTGACGCCCTCGCCGGACGCCGCGGCGGTTCTGCGCCGCTTCGGCGCCGTGCTGCGCGCCCGCGCCGCCGCGAAGGCGGCGTAAAGCCGTCCCTCAGAGCCTGCGCAGCCAGTCGGCGAGCCGCTCCGCCGCCGTGCGGATCTCGCCCTCGTTGCGCGCGCAGCAGAGCCGGAAGAAGCGCTCGCCGCCCGGCCCGAACGAGGTGCCGGGCGCGACGCCGACGCCGGCCTCGTCGACGAGGCGCTTCGCCAGCACGCGCGTGTCATCGATGCCGTCGATGGTCGGGAATAGATAGAAGCCGCCGCCGGGCTTGGCATAGGAGACGCGGTTGCTCTCCGACAGCGCAGCCTCGAGAATCGCCTGGCCGCGCTTCGCCCGCTCGATCTGGTAGGCGAGGAAGCTGTCGCCGTGCTCGATCGCGGCGATGCCGCCGTGCTGAAGGAAGCTCGGCACGCCCGACGTCGAGTACTGCACGAGGTTCTCGATCACCTGGCCGAGTTCCGGCGGCGCTTCCAGCCAGCCGAGCCGCCAGCCGGTCATCGCCCAGTTCTTCGAGAACGTGTTGACGTAGAGGATGCGCTCGCCGTCCTCGGCGACGTCGTGGAAGGACGCCGCCCGCTCGCCCGCCGGCACGAAGCGGCCGTAGACCTCGTCGGCGAGGATCCATAGCCCATGCTTGCGGGCGATCGACAGGATGGCGGCGAGCGTCTCCTTGTCCGCCGTCCAGCCGGTCGGGTTCGCCGGCGAGTTGACGAGGATCGCCTTGGCGCGCGGCGCGGCCGCCATCGCCTCGAGCCGCTCGAGGTCGAGCGTCCATCCCTCGGGGCGGTAGTCCATCGGCAGGAGCTTCACCGTGCCGCCGGCAAGCTCGATCGCCGCCGGCACGTTCGGCCACGCCGGACCCGGCACGATCACCTCGTCGCCGTCCTCGACGATCATGCGGACCGCAACGATGATCGCGTGCATCCCGCCGACGGTGACGAAGAAGCGGTCGGGCTCGAACGGCCGGCCGAGCATTTTCGTGTGGTACTGGGCGAGCGCCTTGCGCAGCGGCGGGATGCCCCGCTGCCAGGTGTAGAAGGTCTCGCCCGCCGCGAGGCCCCGGGTCGCCGCGTCGGCGATGAAGGCGGGCGTCGGCAGGTCGCCTTCGCCCACCCACAGCTTCACGAGCCCCTCGACCTGGCGTCCGTAGTTGACGATCTCGACGATGCCGCTCTCCGGCGCCGCGCGCGAGGGGGCGGAAACGAGGTCGAGCACGGAGGGGCTGGTCATGGCGAAGGGCTCTTCAATTGCGGGCGCGGTTTTGCGGCTCGGGCGTGAAACCCGCACCGGGCGCTCTCGGTTCGGAAGGCGCCGTTCTGGCGAGGCGCCGGACGCCCGTCAACTGCGGCACCGTCGCCAGCGTTGCCCGCCTCAGGAGCGCGGCGCGCGGTAGAAGTGGTAGCGGTTGGCGCTGACGCCGTCCGGCACCGGCAGCTTCTCGTAGCCGGGAAGCTCCATCGTGAACGAGGTGATGACGACGCCGCCCGGCGCCATCCGCTTGGGCACCAGCGGCGCGAGCCAGGCGCGCGTCGCGGCGTTGTGGATCTCGTCGCCGGAACCGATGTCGTTGTGCAGCAGCGCCGCCGGCGCGCCGACGCGCGGCCCACAGAAGGCAAGCGTCTCGCGAATCTCGCCGAGAATGAAGTGGTGGGCGTCCGGCAGCATGTCGATCGGCGCCACCACGACATTGTCGAAGGCGAAGATCTCCCGCTCCGGCATTAGCGTGCGCATGTGATCGAAGGTGCGCGCCATGCCGAGCCCGAGCTCGAGCACCGGCCCCGGCACGTCGGCCACGAGCTCCACCGCCCGCTCGATCAGCAGCTTCTGCGCGGTGAGCCGCCGGATGAAGCTGTCGAGCCGGCTCACGGGCGGGCTCCAGTCGAGAGGAAAGTTATCCTCGTTGGGGTCCGCCGGCAGTATTCTCCTCGGCACCAGTTCGAAGAAAGGCACCAAACCCTCCCCCCCTGCGGGGGAGGGTAGGGAGGGGGG